>MGEI01000005.1:20658-43697 GCA_001791305.1 Candidatus Uhrbacteria bacterium RIFCSPLOWO2_01_FULL_47_17 | reverse complement strand
GGTGCCGATCAGTATCCCAATCTCTCCAACCCCGGGCTTTGGTCCCGCATCCAGGCCATTGATCTTTCGATGGTGAAGATGAAGCTGATGCATCCGAAGGATGGGAAGAACTGGTCTCAGGAGAAAGTCGACGAGGTCGAGAAGTGCTATCGGCGCTACCTCTACCTTTCGTATATGCAGAAGGACTATCCTGTGGTTCCGACGCATGACATCGATGATTTTTGGCATCAGCACATCCTCGACACTTTCGCGTATGCACGTGATTGCAAGGCGACGTTCGGGGAGTTCATGCATCACTTTCCGTATCTGGGCCTTCGTGGTCCTGAAGATGCTCTGCTCCTCAAGAGTTCGTTCGAGCGTACCTGTGCAGATCATTTGCGGATCTTCAATGAGCCGTACATGACATCTGCTCCGGCAGATTGCGGCGATGCTGCTTGCGGCTGTACGAAAGGGTGTGGAAGCAACTCCTGCGGCGATGGCACTGTCCGCGCCTAAGGTCAAGCTCTCCGCGAGTCTTCATCTGTACTCTTCTTGTGTCATTTATGCACGGAGAGTATATTTTTTTTAAATTTAGAATATGCACACCCTCATCATCACCCCATACAAAACATTCGGCACTGTTGCCACCTCAACCATCCGATATCGATCTAACGATCATTGGGTAAATGGTTTTTTGGCGATGCCGAGTGAACAGGCAGAACCTTTACCCTGCATTATTTTTAATCGTGGAGGTTCTTTTGATTTCGGACTTATTGATGACACAATGCTCGAGCGTCAGTTGTCGTTTATTGCTTCATGGGGATACGTTGTGATTGCATCACAATATTCTGGGAATGGAGGAGGTGAGGGAAAAGATGAATTTGGTGGGGCAGATGTTGAAGATGTTATTTGTTTGAAAGAATATCTCGCACAGGTTCCACAGGCAGATGTGTCTCGTATTGGAATGATGGGTGGATCGCGTGGGGGAATGATGACGTATTTATGTCTTACGCGTGTGAATTGGTTAAATGCGGCTGTAAGCATTGCGGGAGCCGCAGATCATGATCGACAAGTTATTCTTCGACCTAAAATGATTGAGGTATTTGAACGTGCATTTGGGAATACCCCAGCAGGTCGCAAAGAAAGAGGTGCCGTAAATTTTGCAGAAACGTTTTGTAAAACAACTCCTCTTCTTATGATGCATGGAACGGCTGATTGGCGGGTGAGCCCAAAAGACTCTCTTGATCTTGCGGCAAAACTTCTTGATGCAAAGGTGCCTTATCGCTTTGTCCTGTTTGAAGGCGGGGATCACAGTCTATCAGAACATCGCAAAGCCGAGTGGGGAATGATTAAGGAATGGTTTGAGCGATTTGTGAAAAACAGAGAAGTATTGCCGGATCTTGAACCGCATGGAAAATAAAAAACCCATGAACAGGTGTTCGTGGGCCAGGTTGTTATTGGCACGTAAGCGTTCCGTCTTGGGAATCGTTTCCGAGTGTGAGGTGATATTTGATCAGAGACAAGTCGGGCTGAATGGTTCCACTTACCTTCAGGCCAGGAATGGCTTCGCTGTCCGTTTCGATGAGATTATTGTCGGTCACCCAAGCTTCAAGCTCAGAATTTCCGACTGTCATGGTGACTTTACCATTCTTCACACTTGTCGCGACATTTTTTTTCTTTCCGTCGAGTGAATCTGTGCAAGTCTTGTTTGGTGCAAGTCCCCACGAGCAGGGATCCTTCCACTCCAACTTCTTGCCAGTCGTCACCTTCGGATCGGCGGCGCCCTTGATGTTGAAGTGCTGAGGCACGAACAGGTAGTCTTTTCGTTCGACGCAGACTTCGAAGTCGCTGCCGAATTGGATGTTTGCTGTGGTCGGATGCTTGAAGCTGACCACATCCTTGAAGATGACTGTGTTGTGCGCGTGGCTTTCGTTCGGTTCTCGCATGTTCACACACGGATCTTTTTCGTAGTCCGGGTTGGTGCCACCCTTCCAAGAAGGGCAGTTGGAACACACGTAGAATGTGGCAGGTTTGTTGTCCGGCACTTTGCCTTCGATGAAGGTGTAGCCGTAGCCGTGGTCGACAGGGACATCCTTCCAGTCCCAGTAGTCGGGATTGGAATTCGCGTCCGGTTTGCCGCCGTTGTCATTCGTCCCACCGTCCGCTTGCGCGACACTCGAATCCTGCGATCCTTGCGGATCGGTGTCACATCCCGTGCAGAACACCGCCAGGGACGCGATCACGAGGATCATACGAAAGAACTTCATGGCTCTCTCCTCATAATGGTCTCGCTGACGTGAGTCTGTGCGGGAACCGTTGGGGTTTGGATCATCCACTATGGAATCACCTTGCTTCTAGTATAGCAAACTCTGCTCCAGAAGACCTCCTATTAAGCCAGAAAAATACGTTTTTGTCAAGCGTCAGGGGATTTTGACAGTTGAAAAAGAGGACATGAAAATTCAGACTTGATTAAGCGAATTTTTTGATACTTCCGTTTGTCAGAAAAAACAAACATTTTGAATATTTTGGCTAAATTTAGATATAAAACGCTTGACAGAATTCAAAAATTCTGTTATCTTATTCGGTTGCAAACGTGCAACACAGTGCCTTCCAACACAAAAGGAAAAACCATGAAGAAGTTTCTCGCATGTCTCATCATTCTCGTGGGCCTGGTCTGGATCTGCTCAAAAACGCCAACTGCTTCCGCGGGGAGTCACGTACACGATGTGGCAAAGACAGAAAAGGTTACATTACGAGATCTGCTTTTCCATCATCCTACGCGAGCTGTCGCAGAAACATTCGCGCCGAAAGTTGCTTCAGGTGAAGTTGCTCTCATGGAAGGAAAGGTTCCCGGAGCTTCAGGTGCGTTCATGCTTTGGCCTGCTGAAAAGTTGTCGCCAAGTCATGCTGGTGCCACGGGTTGGAAATCTGTGTTCTTCATTGATCCGATGATTATCGAAGATGCAACGCAGCTTGTGCGCAATCAACTCGTGATTTTTCATGAGTACATTCATTACCGTCAGGCGATGAGTGGAAAGATTGCTCCAGAAACTTTTTATCCCATGTATCTTAAGGAACATCCAGATCAGCGTGCGTACATCTGCGAACAAAAATGGTATGCCGAAGTGGAGGCATACCAGAAAGAGTGTGAGCTTGCGGGTCTTATGAAGACATCTGCCGCTGATCAATTCTGCAAGGATTTCGGTACTCCGAAATTTGAACGCAGTTTGACACAGCTTATGATGCTTCATGATCCGAGTGTTCAATTGTGTCAGAATGTCTTCGCCAAGCTCGGTTTGAAAGCTGCTCAATAGTCCAAGTCAATTGACCCAGGACTATTTTTTGTTTCCTTACCTTTTTGGGTCGAAGGATCGAGAATCGGATGTCCACAGACATAAAAATCATTTGGATCGAGATCCAATTCGACGTAATGTCCGAACGATTCCGTCTGTGATGACAATGTGGGTTCAGTTGTGGTTGCTTCTGCGAAAAAAATCGCAGATAAACACACGACAAGACTACCAACGATCATGTAAAAGGAACGACGCATGGCACTCTCCTCAGTTGAAAGAAAAACTCCTCAAGCACTTGCTTAAGGAGTTCATTTCTAAAAACAGTTTATCAATTTTTCATGAAATGTCAAGCGTACTTTTCCACAGAGATTCTTGTTCAATGGCTTCTGTTGACTTTTCCCCACATTTCGTGTTAAAAAGCTCTCTCGTTCTTTACAGACGAGACATCAATGGGAGGTCTTGTGAAAACAAAAATTGGATTGATCCTCTGCGTTTTTGCCTCTTTGGCGTTCACTTCGATCGCTCAGGCGAAATGTGAAAAGCCGACCACGATCACCGACCTTGCCAAGATTGGGCAAGACGGCGAAAAAGCGTTCATGGATCCGGAGGGTGTGGCGCGTTTGCTTGCGTTTGCGATTCGTGCGCGTGAGCAGGTGTTGCCGTGTCTTCAAGACAAAATCACTCCGCGTGATGCTTCAGCGTTTCACCGGTTGATGGCGCTTTCTGCGTTTACGCAAAAAGATTTGTCTCGTGTGAGCGCAGAGTTTCACGCGGCACGCAAATTCGAACCCGGATATGAATTTCCGATCGATGTTGTGCCCGAGGGACATCGCTTGCGTAAGCTGTATGATCAAGCGGCTGCACTCGAAGACGGCAAGCTCGAACCCGTGTTTCCGCCAGATGGTGGATATGTCACCGTTGGCGGAGTGCGAGGTGCTGCGCGTCCGGAAAAAACGCCGGTCATCATTCAGGTGTTTGATCCGTTCAACAAGATTTTGGAAACGCGGTATCTTCAGCCCGGCGAGAAATTGCCTGTCTGGGGAAAAAATCCGTTTGGGATTACGGCGAAAGATCTTGGGATCGACAACAAGTCTGCATGGACGACGCCAAAGACGTGGTACATCTCAGCGGGTGTAGCTGCGGTCATGACGGGTGTGCTTTACGTAGTGGCGATGTACAACAAATCGCAATTTGAAAACACATCGAATCTCGACACAGCGGATTCTGATCGTAATTTGCAAGGATCGATGGATCGCGCAAATGCGTTTGGAACCGCGTCTATTGTGACTGGCGCACTCACGCTCGGCTTCACAGGACTCGGTGTCGGTTTTCAATTCATTCCGGACGAAAAACCAAGGAGTCACGAATGATGAAGGAAGAGGAAATCGTAGAACTCTTCCGCCAACATCAGGGTGGAAGATTTGAGATCAAGAGGATTCTCGGTATTGGTGGAATGGGGGTCGTGGTTCAGGCGTTCGACACAAAGTTGAAAATCCTGCGCGCGATCAAGATCTTCAATCCAGAACTTCTTTCCCATGCCTCACTTGTTCAGCGTTTCCAAAACGAAGCGTCGATCATGGCGGGGATTGAGCATCCGAACATCGTCAAAGTGTACGACATCGGAGAAATCAATCAGCATCACTTTATTGTGCTTGAGTGGATTAATGGCGGAAGTCTTGCATCTCTGATTCGTCCGATTGAAAATCAAGACGGAACGCAGACGTTGCGACCCATGCATCCACGCGTTGCGCTTGAAATGATTTTTTGCGTCTGTGACGCCCTTGCGGTTGCACACAAACGCGGAATCATTCATCGCGATATCAAGCCCGACAACATCTTGATCACCAAAGAAGGTATTCCCAAGGTCACGGACTTTGGCATTGCCCACATGGATGATGATCAAAAAAAGCGCGTCACCTCAACAGGTGAAGCGATGGGAACGGAAGGCTATGCTTCGCCGCAGCAGTTGTCCAACTTTGCGCATACCGATGCTCGCGACGATGTCTATTCCGTTGCGGTCACGCTCTGGGCTCTCATAACAGGACTTTTTCCGCCGAGCATTCTGTTTTTCCACGACATCGAATCGCGCGCAGACATGCTTGAAACGATTCCCGTGTGTTTGCATGCGATTTTGAAAAAAGCCACCGCGTATAATCCGTCCGCACGGTATCAAACCATGGACGAATTTGCGCGTGCGCTTCGGAGTATTGAAGAGGATCTTCCGCCGATTGGTGTGGGATCGGTCGTCTCCGTTTCGGTGGATGATGAGGTTGGCGTTTCTGATCCAACGGCGCTTGGTGCAACTCGTATCCCGTCAAAGCCTGTGGTAAGTTCTGTACCAGAGCCAACAGGGATCGCAAAGTCCACTCCCGTTTCTGATGTGATTGAAGTTGCTCCTGAACCAACGCGTGTTTCAAAAAAAACACCGTCTGCGGAACAAATTGAACGTGGGCTAACGCTTGCGTATCGTCCGACAGGGCATGTTTCTGTGAACGTAGGGGAGGCTCGCGAGCCTCCCCTACGAATCGTAGCGGAACCGGATCCGATTCCAAACGTGGTGAATCACGATCCGCCAACGCATATCGAATCCGCAAACACATCCGGTCGGCGATCGCTTCTCGTGATCGTATCTGCGTTGTGTGTTGTGGGACTCGGTTTGTATTTCTGGGCAACGCTTGGGACGCAGCCTGTCGTGAACGTAGGGGAGGCTCGCGAGCCTCCCCTACGAATCGTAACGGAACCGGATGTCGTTTTCGCACCCATCGATGCGGCTGTTGCAACACAAGATGTTGCGCCGCCTGTTGATGTAAGTGTTGTGACAATCGATATACAGCTCGAGCCCGATATTCAAACGGTCGTTGTGCAGATTCCTGCAAATGATCCTGTTTCAAAGCCTTCCGAAAAGAAGGAGCGTAAAGCAAAGTCTTCACTTGTTGTGAAAGCGGGCGAAACGCTCTTGCTCAAGCCCGAGGAGACAAAGCTTGAGCCAAAACCGGAAACGCTCAAGGTTCAGGTAGGATTCAAGACTCCAAGTGATGACCCAATTCGTGCGTGGCTTGTGGGCCCTGGTGGCAAACATAAGTTGCCCGCGTTGGTTGCACCTGGAACCTATAAAGTCGTCGCGATCTTCAAGGATCAAGACACAGAAACCGTTGCACTTTCGAAGCTTGAAGTCACAGAAGGCGCAAGCCTTCAACTCAAGTGTGATTCCGCACGGGAGGTCTGCTGGAAACTCTGACGAGAACACTTGTTCTCGTCTTTTTATTTTTTGGGCGTTTGTGCTAGTGTATTTGGCGTATGATTGATATCAAATTGATTCTTGAACAACCAGATTTGGTTGCAAAAAATAACGCAAATCGTGGAAAAACGATTGAGATTGCCGTTGCCACAGGTCTTGCCACGAGACGCCTCGAGCTTGTCGACGCGGTACAAACTTTGCGTACTCGATCGAACCAAATTGCGGAACTGATTCCAAAGGCATCCGCCGACGAACGTGAGGGCCTCGTCGACGAAGGAAAGAAAATGAAAGAAGAAGCAAAGCTGAAAGAGGCGGAATTGAACACAATCGAACTCGATCTTGAAACAGAACTTCACAAATACCCAAACCTTTTGCGTGATGACGTTCCGCTCGGAAAAGACGAAGCGTCAAACGAAGTTGTTCGCGTGTTCATGGAACCAACCGCGTTTTCCTTCGAACCAAAAGACCACCTCACTCTCGGCGAGGATCTCGGCATGATTGATGTTGAGCGCGCAACGAAAGTTTCTGGAACGCGATTTGTGTATTTGAAAGGTGATTTGGTATTGATGGAGTTTGCCTTGATTCAGTACGCCTTTTCTTTTCTCGGGAAAAACGGATTCGTTCCCGTCATGCCTCCGCATATTATCTCGACGTCGGCGATGTCGAAGATGGGTTATCTCGACCACGGTGGGGAAGAAGAGGTGTATCACTTGAAGAATGATGACGCAGTTTTGATTGGGACGTCCGAGCAAGCAATTGGTCCGATGCTTATGGATGAAATGCTTGACGAGACGAAGCTTCCATTTCGATACATGGGATTTTCGCCATGTTACCGACGTGAAGCGGGAAGTTATGGGCGTGATGTCCGTGGAATTTTGCGCATGCATCAATTTGATAAAATCGAAATGTTCAGTTTCACCGCGCCGGAAGAATCAGATACCGAACATCAATTGTTGTTGTCGCTTGAGGAACAGTTGATGCAAGGGTTGAAGTTGCCGCATCAAGTGATGAAGTTGTGTTCCGGAGATGTTGGGGCGCCATCGGCTCGAACGTACGATATCAACACATGGATTCCGTCACAGAAGGTGTATCGCGAGACACACTCGACGTCGAACACCACAGATTTTCAAACACGCCGATTAAATATTCGTGTAAAGCGCGAAGGGAAAAATGTGCTTGCGCATGCATTGAACGGAACCGCGTTTGCGATCGGCCGCACACTCATCGCCATCATGGAAAATTACCAACAAAAAGACGGAAGTATTCTGGTGCCGGAAGTTTTGCGAGCGTATGTTGGGAAAGAAAAGATCGGAAAATAAAATGTTATACACATTGCGACAAAATTTTTTTCGATCTGGATTTTTAACACTCATTTTAGCGATAGAATGAGTGTTTTGTTTTGTTATGTCAAATAAACATATCAAAAATATTAGCTAAATTTAGCATAAAATCGCTTGACGTGCGCGTTTTTTCTTGATTGAATGAATACAGGTCACGATAACAACACACACAACATTCTGTCTGAACCGATCGCAAAGATATGCTGATGAATCTGGTCATGCTTTGCACCGAACACATGGAATGTTGCGTGTCTCCTGACTCGCTGTCGTTATGCAACAAAAGGAGTTCATTTCGATAAGCCCACATCTATTTCTTGGTCGACATCCGTGAGTGGTGCATGTAGATCTCATGCGCCAAGCGAGGATGTTGACACAGGGTCAGCTTCCTCTTGTTGAGACGTGTTGTCTCAAAACAGGAGAAGTGCCATGTCGAGTTTGTTTGATACAGTCATTCGGACCTTTTGTTGGTCCATGATGGTCGCAATTTTTGCAGCGATGTTTATCAGCTGCGCATCGACAGATTCGTTCGATGTGATGTCGGACGCGTCCGAGTCCAAAGATGTCCATGAAGCTTCGGGTGTCTCGTTTGACGAAGGTGGAACGGTGCCGATCATTCAGATGCCGTTTGCTGCGGGTCATACGAGTCAGTGTACGCAAGGGGTGAATGGGGACACAAGTCACCACAGCACCTCTACGATGTACGATGTGGATTTCGACACATCAAACACATCCAAACAAGAACTGCGCGCGCCGGTTTCCGGAGTTGTGCGTGTTCATGTGGAAGATGCTTCCAAAAATTTCGGCTATCACGTCTGCATCGATCTTGGAAATGGAACGTACGTTGTGATCGGACACATGTCCGACATTTCTGTGCGTGATGGGACGTCCGTTGTTGCGGGCGAACTTCTCGGGCACGAAGGTTGTACGGGGTATTGCAGCGGTGATCATGTGCACATTGGATTGCACGTGGGAGATGCACGCAAGATGGCACAGTTCGGTGTCTCCATACCCGTGCGTTACATGCTTTCCGACAAGACCGCAAAAACAAAACCGTCCGCGGTTGAGTCCGCTTCCTTGGTATGCGGGATCAAGTCGCTTGGTGATTCGGTGAATGGTCATTTTTACATCTCGGCGCTTCCGTCCGTGCATGCGCAAGTGATCAACGCTTCCTCGACTTCCTCCACGCCACCTCCTGCAAAAAATCCTGATCCTCCTCCCTCGAAACAACCAAAAGAATCGAGCGAAGATGTATGGGTCAATGATTATGGACTCGACGGTACGCAAGAAACCCTCATGGTGAAGGCGTCGCGTTGGACAAATTCAAATTTGGCCACGAAAGATGCATTCGTTTGGGGAATGGGTGGGTGTTTTGATCAAAAACTCACCGAGGCTGATCGTGTTCATGCAGAATACGATTACTATCAAATTGATTTTTCCAAGCTCGGCAAGTCCTGCCTTGGGGAATTCACGCTGATTTCTTCGGTCGGCACAGACGGGAAGCCTCCGAACGTCGCCATGACCAACTGGAACTGGTGGCAAAATGCGCCAATGTGTTCACAAGGTTCTCCATTTTGTCAGCTCAAGAAAAATGGTCAGCCTTGGGAAGAATGGATGCTCCGCGTTGTCTGGGATCCAGATACGGGTCTCATGCCATTCGGCAACGGCTACACAAAAAACGCACAGCTTCCGTAGTCTCTCTTGCTCTCGAGATTCTCTCGAGAGTTTTTCTTTTTTTATCCCTTTCTACTTTCTACTTTATGCTTTCTACTTGTGCTATAATATTTCTGAAATATGCACATTCTGTTTGCCCGTATCATCGCGGCGCTTTTGTGGCTAGAGAAACGTTTAGAGCCGATCGCAAAACATCCACTTGGACGCGTGGGACTCGTTCTTTTTTTTGTGCTGATGACGTTTGCAAATGGTGGTGTTGTGCATGCAGGAGAAGCAGGAGCAAAAGAAGGTCCGGGTTTGCTTGAAACCGCCTTGTTGTTCATTGCAAACATCGCGCTTACAGTTGCGGTGGTCCTTTCAAAGCTGGTGATCGTCATCATTCAGGTGTTGATCCCAGTCATGTTGTACAACAAATTTTCTGAATCGCCTGTGGTTGTTTCAGGTTGGGCGATTGTGCGTGACACGGTCAACATGTTTTTCGTGATCGTGCTTATTGCCATTGCGTTTGGAACCATTTTCGGAAATGCTCGTTTCAAATGGCAACAACAAATGACACGCCTCATGATTTTTGCGATCGTCATCAATTTTTCCAAAACACTCTGCGGACTCATGATCGACCTCGGACAGGTGATCATGCTTACATTTGCAAACGCTATTCGTGAAATTGCTGCCGGAAACTTTGTGCAGATGCTCGGCATGGGAGATGTATACTCACTCAGCACCTCCAATCAAATTTTTCAAAGTGCGGCAACCGATTCAAACGCAACCGGTGCGCAAGCCTTCGACTGGTTTGCCTCTGCGCTTGCAAGCGTCTTCATGATGTTTATCGTGCTCACCACCATGATTATGCTCCTTGCGATCCTCATGTATCGCGTGGTCATGCTTTGGATTCTCATCGTCATTTCTCCACTCGCATGGTTTGTTGGAGGGGCGGGAGATCTCATCAAGAGCGGTGCGTATGCAGACTGGTGGAAAAAATTTGTGTGTCTTGTGGCAATTGGTCCGGTTCTTACGTTTTTTCTTTGGCTTACGCTTGTGGTTGCGGGCGCGGGAAGTATTTCAGACAGTGCCGGATTTGTGGCCGCAGGAAGTACGGACACCGCCGGAGGATTTTTGACCCAAATTTTTGAATTAAATCGATTGATCAGTTTTATTATCGCGATCGCCATGCTTTATGCTGGGTTTGATGCCGCAAATAGTACGTGTAGCGGAGCAGGACTCGGCATGATCACAGATAATTTAAAGGGAGGCCCAGGAGCAAGCGGTGGAGTGCGCGCCGCGAAAGCGGTTGCAGGACTTGGGGCACGCCTTGGAGCAAAGGGTGGGCGAGTTGGTGCGAGTGTTGGACGATATGGATATCAAAAAGGTGTTGTGCCGCTTGCACAGTACACAGGTGGAAAAATTGATAATTCTGCATTGGCGCAAAAAACTCCACTTAAATATGCAACCTCACAAGGACGTGAAGGGTTGTATCGAAATGTCGCTTCAAAAGCTGGTACGGGATTCATTGGACAAGCTGTTGCACGACGCGCAACGGCACGTGCGGACAAATTGGGTGGAGAGCGTTCGGCACTTATGGGTTCCGGCATGGATGCGTACAAAAATGATTCCGGTGATTCCAAAAACGCTACACTTATGCGCATGGCAAAGAGCGCGTCTATGACTCCTGCCGGAAAACGTGAAGAACAAGCACTCATGATGGACGCAATGGGTGACCCAGCACGTATGAAAGAACTCCGCGCAAGTGGAGCGTGGGGTGATTTGTGGAAGCGTCATGGAAAAGATCTTGAGGCAAACGCAAAGGGAGATAAGAACATGAAAGCAAAAGTGGATGCGTTTAAGAAGGCGAATGCAGATACGACTGGATCATGGGGTGATGTTAAGAAAGAAAGTGATGCAGCAAGTTTGAGTGCGTTTGCGCTTGCGGCGGCAAAAAATGATCCAGAAGCAAAGAAACAACTGGAAAAAGTGGACTCAAAGTTTAAGCGTTCTAAAGAAGAATTGAAAAAGGCTCGTGTAACAGATCCGAACGCTTCCGAGTTTATGTCTGCACACGAAGCTATTTTATCCGGAAAGATGTTTGGAAAAGACGATGAACGAACAAAAGCTTATACTGAAGGTCAGGGCGCTATTTATGAAGGCATGAAACCAGCTGAACTTGATCGTATTCCAGCAACCGCGATTGCAGAGAACTTGACGGAGGGGATGATTACAAAGGATGGTTCGACCGTCTCGAATCAATTGTTGGCAAATAAAGACGCGCGCGTTCAAGCTGCGCTTCAGAAGCGATTAAGTGATCCGGCAAATGCAAAAACACGCGATGCCCTTTTGAAAGGTGCCGGTGTGGAAAACGGCAAAGTGACAGATTCGGCAAAGTTTGCCTCAACGCTGACGACAAACCCTGGATCGCTGAGTTATCTTGATGATGCAACATTCAACGGTTTGAGTGATGACGATATGATTGAACTCGGAAGCGGATTTGCCGATACGAACGTATTAAAGTCTGCGATTGCAAATTATCGTAAAGATCCTGAAGCAGATTCTTCGAAGTTGACCATGTCACGTATTCAGACGATTTTGGAAAAAGATCCAACTCCAGAAATGATTGAGGCACAGGGCTATTTGAACGCACAAAAGAAATCCGTTGATGAAGGATCGCGTATGCAAAAGATTGCGGCTGGCGTGAAGGCAATGCCGGGTCTGGTTCGTGAGAGTGTAAATGCGTCGATTGACACATCAGCCATCGGCGCATCGGTGGAAAATATTGGCCAGATTCCGGAGCTCGAACAACAAGTTGCTGAATCAGATACACTTGTCGATAACGCGTCTCCAAAAGATTCGAACATGAAGTCTTTGCTTGAGCGCAGCAATGCTTTACATGCACAACTTGATGCGGCAAAAGCAACAGCTGAGCAGCAAGTATCAAATATTGCAGGTTCAGATGACCTTTCTCAGAAGTTGGAAGATGAAATTACAAATCAGATGGGTGAACTGACAAAGATTGAAGAACAGGTCGCAAAAGATCGTTCAGAAAATCGATTTGTTAGAGAAACAGATAATAAACTTGTTGATCAACAAAAGAAGATGGCCCAACTCAATGAAATAAAAACAAAAGTTGAAGCAGCAAAAACAAAAGCGGCTGAGGCTAAAGCAAAAGCGGCTGCAGCAAAAAAATCTTAGAATAAATTATGCCGGAGGAAACACAAACACAATTGCCGGACAACGTCCTTGATTTCCTCAGTGATTTCAATGCGGTTAAGTTTGCGCAAGGGTTTGTGAAGGTGTATGGGTTGAAGGATGAAGATGTCTCGCGCGTCATGAATCTTGCCGAGGATGTTGTTTATGGCGAAGTTGCTGTAAGTGCACTCCCGACCGAACTGGTTTCTCGATTCGGCATCGATGCGGCAAAATCCAGACAGGCAGCGCTTGAACTTGCGGAGGCTCGATTGCTTCCCATTCAAGAGGCTGTTTCTGGTGTAGCTCAACAAGTAAAAGTTTGGGGTGGAGAAGTGAAATTGAGCGCGATTCCGGAATCGACTCCGCTCACGGCAGATGTGTTTGTACAAACCTCGCTGCAAGACGTCATCAAAGAAATGCCTGCACATTTGCAGAGTCGTCTTGCACACACCCTTGAATTATTCGTTTCGAAACATTCGGATCGCGCGCTTGTCCTCGACATGCTTATGCGAGGCGAAAAAGTTGGGGGACTCGAATTTGGAAAAGAAGACGCGGAAGGATTGCTTGCGTATGTGGATGAAAAGATGAAAGGAAAAAACATTGAAACAGGAGAAAGACCAGAAATGGCAGAAATGCAGATCGAAAAAAAGATGGAGGAGCCAATCGTGTTGAAAGAGGTGATTCTTCCAACGGTAAAGCAATTGGATAAAGCGGAAGTTGTGATGCCTGTCGCGCTTCCGTCGAAGATTGTTCAACCTGTTCCTCCTGTGCGAGACGAACATGAGGACGCAAAAGATATTGCACGCGTTCAGCTCGAGAAACAAACTGCCATGGAAACGCCAAAGCATGAGCCGATGACCATTGAAGAAATGGTTGGAGAAATTTGTTTGCTTGAGCCGATGAAGTTGCCAGACGGAACCCTTGTGGACCGTTGCAAACAAATCGTGGAATCTCGACTACGAGAAGTGCGAACCGCGTCCGATACACAAAAACAACTTGAGCGATCGGTGGAGACCGGAGGGCTTGGCATTTCTGGAAGAAAGCTCGCGGATATGACACAAATCATTGAACAGTCATTTGATCGATTGCAAGCGCATGCGGCAGAAAAAGTTGCGCAAGATAAAACGGCATACCTCGAGAAACAGCAAACGCAAGAAACACAAAAACAATCTCTTGCGGAAAAAGAAGAGAAGATGATGACCAAGCGATACGTTGAGCTCACGGGAAAGATGCCGGATGCGCATGTCTCGCCCGCAGCACCATCGAGCGCGCGCGTGAGCGGCGCGGTTTCGAAGGAAGCGGCAATGGATCAGCGTGCGCAAAGTATTGATACAGCAAAAGTTCGCTCTGTGATTGAGGCAACAAAAAAAGAGGATGTCGCGAAACCAAAATCGACAGCACGTCCGGCCGTTCAAGATGTAAAATTTGTAAAACGTCTTTCTGGACCGATTGATGAATTACGTTCTGTATCTTTGGTGGATTTTCGACGTATGGCAAAAACACCAGAGCTTGCAACGGAAAAAATGATGAGTCTGGTTCAATTGGTTGAAGATCAGGGGTATGAAAAACGCGTGGAAGCGATTCGTGGTTGGCAATCATCTCCGCTTTACCAGCAGTACCTCTCCATAGCACGAAGTGCCATGCAAGAAGGGAAACCGCTTGAAGAAATGCGTAGCTTTCTTGCAAAATCTGGAGATACACTCACAAAAGAAGAGCTCACCGCCATTCTAAAATTGAACGGAGAGCTTAGATTCTGATAGAATGAAGCATATGCCGGAACAATACGTTGTCCCACAATTTATTGACTCGGAGGATAAAATTTTCGGGCCTGTGACGGCGCGGCAGTTTATTATTTTGATGGTGGTTGCCCTCATGGAATTTCTCTTGTTCAAACTCCTCTCATTTGTTTTCTTTTTATTGATCGGGATTCCTTTTTTGGCTCTTGGAGGAACCATTGCATTCACCAAGATTAATGGCCAACCGTTTCACTTTTTTATTTTGAATGCGGTTCAGACATTCAAAAAACCTGGATTACGCGTCTGGGATAAAACCGTGACAGACACACAGCTCCGAGATTATATGGCGAAAGCCCCACCACTCGTCCTTACAAGATTCGAGCACAAAGCCTACGCCGGAACATCACGCATCGAGGAACTCGCGCTTGTGGTGAATACGGGAGGAGTTTATAAACCGGAGGAGTAAAGAGTGAAAGAGTGAAAAAGTGGTAGAGTGAAGGAAGAGAAGCGCCTTTTTTCTTTCGTTAGGTACAAAAAAATAAAAGCTGTTTCCTTCCTTCACTTTTTCACTCCATCACTCTTTCACTTTGTCTCTTTCCCCTATGCCCGAAATGCAATCCAAACAATTGGCAAAACCAAAGCCGGGTCCTTCCACCCAGCAGTATTTGGATATTGCGGAAATTCGGGATGACATGGTGATTTTGAAAGACGGCACCGTGCGTGCTGTGTTGCTTGTTTCAAGCATTAATTTTGCCCTGAAGTCAGGTGATGAACAAGAAGCCATCATTCAGGGATATATGACGTTTTTGAACGGGCTTGAATATCCCATTCAGGTTGTGATTCAGTCGCGCAAAATGAATATTGATGCGTACATGGGGCACCTTGCGGAGCAACAAAAAAAGACCGAGAATGATTTGTTACGCGCACAGATTGTGGATTATCGCACGTTCGTGAATGAACTTGTGGAACTTGGGCAAATCATGCAAAAGCGATTTTATGTGGTGTTGCCGTATGATCCAATCACCAATAAGCGCAAAAATTTTTTTGCGCGATTGGGAGATGCGTTGTCGCCAACCGCTGCGGCAAAATTGAATCAGAAACAAATTGCGGATCGTATTGAACAATTATCTCGCCGTTCAGAATTGATTGCAGGAGAACTTGGAAGCATGGGGCTCACGTCTGTTCGATTAGACACCCAAGCTCTTATTCAATTGTATTACGAAGTTTATAACCCAGATTTGTTCGACACAGAACGCCTGACAGACATGAATCAAATTCTGCACGAATAATATGGCTATCGACATCGGACAAATTAAATTGAACACGCCTGTCTCGCCGCCATCAAAACCGGTTGTCGAGAGACCGGAGGTCGTGAAGGTGGCGACAGAACGTACTCTTTTGGAAGAAGAGCGTATTTATCGTCGTGGTGTTGTCACGGTTCGTGATTTGATTTCTCCGGCCGCGTTTGAGGTTACGCCAAAGTATTTGCGTTTGTCCGGACTGTACGTTCGTACGATTTTTATTGTCACCTATCCGCGCCACATTGGTCTTGGCTGGTCGAGCCCGATTATCAACCTCAACAAAACGTTTGATGTTGCGATGTTTTTTTATCCGCTCAAAGCGGAAATCATTTTGAAACAACTTCAGAAAAAGGTGGGTATTTTTCAAGCAAAAATTTTGGGAGATGCAGATAAAGGCGCACCACGTGATCCTTTGGCCGAGACAGCCCTTCGCGATATCGAGGATCTTCGAGATGCCTTAACACAAGGCATCGAACACTTTTTTCAGTTCGCGTTTTACCTGACCATCTATGGAAAAGACATGGATGACTTGGATAAGTTTTCGCAGCAAGTGGAATCATTGTTTGGAAGCAAACTCATTTATTCGAAGAGTGGATTTTATCAAACAGAACAAGGATTCAATTCCACCATTCCGCTTGGCAACGACGAGCTCATGATTACCTACAACATGAACACGTCGCCGATCGCGGCTTCTTTTCCGTTTATCAGTTCAGACCTTACAAGCGACAACGGAATTTTGTATGGTGTAAACCGTCACAACAACTCGCTCATTATTTTCGACCGCTTTAGTTTGCAAAACGCAAACTCCGTTGTGTTTGCTACGTCTGGTGCGGGAAAGTCGTACACCATCAAACTTGAGATTCTTCGATCACTCATGATGGGAGTTGATGTGATCGTGATCGACCCTGAAATGGAATATAACCATTTGTCGGACGCCGTTGGCGGAACATATATCAACGTGTCTCTCGCATCCGATGCAAAGGTGAATCCGTTTGATCTTCCTCGCGCTATTGGCGAGGGGACAAAGGTGGAAGATATTATCCGAAGTGCGGTCATTACTCTAAAGGGTTTATTGCGCCTCATGATTGGAGTTCCGATCGGAGAATCCGGAAAACTTGGATTTACCCCGGAAGAGGATTCCATTCTTGATCGCGCACTTATCGAGACGTACGCAAAGAAAGATATTACGCCAGACACAAAATCGTTGGGAGATGTTGAACCACCAATCATGAATGATTTTAAGGATGTGCTTGAGGGTATGGAAGGGGCAGAAAATATTGTGGCGCGTTTGAAAAAATATACAGACGGAACGTTTGCAGGACTTCTCAATTCTCCAACAACGGTTGCGATGAACAATCAGTTCGTGGTCTTTTCTGTGCGTGATTTGGAAGATGAGTTGCGAGCTGTTTCGATTTACTCGATCGTCAACTACATCTGGAACGTTGTGCGTTCGGAGCGAAAAAAGCGCATTCTCGTGATTGACGAAGCGTGGTGGCTCATGCAACAAGAAGAATCGGCGAAGTTTATTTTTGCTCTGGTGAAACGTGCACGTAAATATTTCTTGGGCGTAACAACGATTACGCAGGACGTGGCGGATTTTCTCGGCTCGCCGTACGGTCAGGCGATCGTGACCAACTCATCGATTCAGCTGCTCATGAAACAGTCGCCATCGGGAGTTGAGCGCGTCGTAAACACATTCAACCTTACAGACGGCGAAAAATTTCTGCTTCTTGAATCTGGTGTGGGAGAAGGAATTTTCTTTGCCGGACAAAAGCACGCGGCCATTAAAGTGGTTGCGTCTTACACAGAAGATCAAATTGTGACCACAAATCCACAACAGTTGCTTGAGATGGAAAAAGCACGTAAGGCGATTGAAGCCCAAGTTTCTGTGGAGGAAACGCCATCTGAACCGCCTGTAGAACCACCACCTGTAGAACCGGTACCAGCCGCTCCTGCACCTGTGGAAGTGGAGGAAAAAGAAATCGCTGGAGATGTGGAGGTCGCAAAAAAAGTTCTTGAGGAACAAAATCTTGCGGCATCGAGCGCAGCACAAGATCTCTTGGCACAAGAAACCGTCGGACAGGCAGAAGCGGACCGAATTCGTGATTCACTCGCGTCGTAATATGATGAGTCCAAACACACGTCGTAACATTATTATTGTCATCAGCATTCTACTCTTGTTGTTGCTGCTTTGGCTTCTTTCTTTTTTGATTCCAAAAGGAACACCAAAAACAGAATCGCCAACAGCACAGACACAAACAACTCCCACACCATCGCAAACGCCGTTTACCACACAACAATTGCAACAAGAAAAAGAATTGCGCACGCAGGCGTCGGGCGTCACCACGACCGCAAAGTTATTTGTGGAGCGTTACGGAAGTTATTCCAACGAAGCGAATTTTCAAAATGTGCGTGATGTGATTCCTGTCATGTCACAAGCCTTTGCCGCAGCAACACTCGCAGATCTTGCAAATAAAAAAGCATCGACAGGATTTTATGGCGTGACCACAAACGTGATTACGGCAGATGTTGTGTCGCAAGATGAGAGTAAGGGGACGGCGGTGATCGATTTGTCCACGCAGCGTGTGGAAGAAAACGGATCTGCGCAAAACAAAACAACAAAGTATCAGAAGATTCAATTGACTCTCGTGAAAGAATCGGGTGTATGGTTGGTGGATTCGGCAAAATGGCAATAGATGCCTTGTTCCCAAGATTTTGTCTTTCGTGTAAACGCGAAGGACAAATTTTTTGTTTAGCCTGCGCGTCGAACTGGATCGCACAATCCGAGCCTTTCGCGTGTCCATTCTGTGGCATTCGTGGATCTGCGCGCGCTTGTTTGTCTTGTCGAGAGGGAACGTATCTCGACGGGCTTGTCTCATATGCACCGTATGGGAATCCGATTGTACGCGAAGCGATCGGCCATTGGAAATATGATGGGGATCGATCCGTCGAGTCAACGCTTCGGCAATGGATTGAACAATCTCGGGATCGATTGCATATACCTCTCGAAAATTTCGTTGTGACCCATGTGCCGATTCATGCCTCAAGAAAGCGCATGCGAGGATTTGATCAGGCGGAAGTTCTCTCGGGCTGGGTGGGGGAGATGTTTGAGATGCCGGTCGAGACACTACTTGTTCGATCGCACAAAACAAAGCCTCAGGCAAAGATGCAACATGAAAAACGCCGAGTGGGAACACTCGACGGGATCTTTGAGATCCATCCAAACGCGCTCGAACTACCAACTCATATCTTGCTTTGCGATGATGTTTTTACAAGTGGGGCGACGATGGACGCGGCTGCGAAGTGTTTAAAAGATGCGGGAGTGGAGGAAGTTTGGGGGTTGGTGGTGGCGAGAGGAGGAAAGGATTAGAGATGGAACAAAAAATCCCACGCGTTTTGCGGGGGATTACATGGCGAATGCGTGGAATTTTTTGTCTGAGCGACGAATGCCTTCTGTGATTGCATGTTTAAGATCCAGAAATTTTGCGTCCATGCGGTCTGTGAAATGCGTGAGTTGTTCTTTTGTTGCCATTTTTGCGATCGCTTGCTCAAATTCTGTTCTTGGTACCGCATTTTCTATAATGAGTTCAAATTTTTCTTCCGTTTCTGTTTTAAATTCATGCATCTCTTCCTTGAATTCTGTTAATTCCGTTTTAACGGATTGCAAAACATCCAAGATCTTATCAGTGGTTTGTTTAAGGTGATTGAGTTGTAGGTTCATTTCGTTTGTCATAAGATGATTTTGTTTTTGAAACATGGGATATTTTTTATTCAGGAGTTCCATTACTTCCATTTCAACAAAAAAATTTGCGTTTGTCAACGGTGTATCTGTGGATTACTCGTGGTGATGATGTGCGTGTTCGTATGGTTTTGCATTGGTTGTGAAGGTGAGTGTCACGATTCCGTTTTCGCGTTCGGTCTTCGAGATGAACGTTAACGTTTCGAAAAAATCCGCCTCCGCAAACACACGTTTGCCTTCACCCACAAGCACAGGCTCGATATTCAAGATCAGTTCATTGATGAATCCAGCTTTTAAGAATGCGGTGTTTACCATTGAGCCACCACAGACGAATGCGTGCTCGAATCCAGACTCGGCAAGGAAGTGCATCGCCTCTTCTGGTGAGGGGAGCACAACGAATTCCGGACCGACTTCCATGTTTACGTCGTTTGAAAGGATAATCTTTGTTACACCCGCAATATCTTGAAACCCAATCGTGTCATTCCAAGCCTGAATCGCCTCATAGGTTTTTCGCCCCATGATGACATTTCCATACTGATGACACAATCGAACATAATCCGCCCAATGTGCGTTGGAAATAAAATCCTCCTCGCCGTCGGGGCGAGCAATAAATCCGTTTGCCGACATAGCCATGAAGAGAGTGGTGTGCATAGTGATTGGATTATAACAAAAAACCCGAGTTTGCACTCGGATCTTTTAATGGCGGAGAGGGCGAGATCGGAGGTCTCGCCCAACATCCCGCTTCGCGGTCTGTCCAACCCTTCGGTTTGGCGCCATTCAAAAACACCGAACGCAAATGCTCGGTGTTTCTGAATGGCGGAGAGGGCGAGATTCGAACTCGCGGAAGCTATTAACTTCGACAGTTTTCAAGACTGTTGCCATCAACCACTCGGCCACCTCTCCGTAAATTTTCAATGAGTCGCTTGTTTCTGAATGCCTGTCCTGAACCTGATTTAAGATAGGTTTCAAATTGTCTCGCCTGAATTCGTGAAGGAAACGCACAGTACCAAATAAGCGTGACGGGACGAAGATTCTTTGTTGATTCTGCTTTTCCGATCTGATGTTCTTCGAATCTTCTTTTTAAATCTGGAGTACAACCTGTATAGATTGAACCATTCGATAATTTAAGAAGATAGACGTAATACATATCTACGGATACGTTCCGGTGAAGCATTTGTATTGGCCGTAGGCCACCCGTAGCTTCAACAGATAATCAACTCATAACGCGTCACCCTTCGCCAAGGCTTCGGGTGACACCCTACGCTTCAACACTAGAAAATACTGTTGAAGCGTAGGGTGGCGGAGAGAGAGGGATTTGAACCCTCGCGCCGGGTTTAAAACCGACCTAGGAGATTAGCAATCTCCCCCCTTCAGCCTCTTGGGTATCTCTCCATGAAGGTGCGGACAGGATACGATATTTGTCCAAAATGGGCAAGGTGATCATGTTGTTTTCTTCTTTTTCTGTTAAACTATCCTCATATGTTTTTGTTTTTGAAAGCAATCGTTCTTGGAATTGTTGAAGGAGTGACTGAGTTTCTCCCGATCTCATCCACAGGGCACTTAATTCTTGTGAATCAATGGATCGCGTTTGATCCGGCGTTTACAAAGGTATTCGATGTTGTGATTCAACTCGGCGCCATTCTCGCGGTCGTTGTGTATTTTCGCAAAGAGATTTGTCCGTGCACGAGCCCGAAAGAAAAACGTCCCGAGATTTTTGCGCTCTGGAAAAAGTTGCTCATCGGTGTGTTGCCTGCAATCATTCTCGGCGCGTTGTTCGCGAGTAAGATCGAAGAGAAATTGTTCAATCCATTCACCGTCGCGGTCGCGCTTGTTGTCGGCGGAATTTTTTTGATTGTTGTCGAGAAGCGCAAGCATAAAGAGAGTTTTACGTCGATCAAACAGTTGCCAATTAAAACAGTTTTACTCATCGGACTCTTTCAGTGTCTTGCGATGATTCCCGGAACGTCTCGAAGTGCCGCAACGATTATTGGCGCATTGCTTCTCGGCGCGTCTCGCGTGGTTGCAGTTGAATTTTCCTTTTTTCTTGCGATCCCAACCATGATTGCCGCATCTGCTTACACCCTCGTCAAACATTGGCAGAACATGTCGAGCACCGACCTTGCGGTTCTTGCTGTTGGATTCCTTACCGCATTTTTTTCCGCCCTCCTTGTCATTTCCTGCTTCATGAAATTTATCCGCAAGCACTCGCTCGCAACATTCGGACATTACAGAATTATTCTTGGGTTACTCATTTTGTTGTTTTTGAAATAAAAAATCACTCAGAGTTTTCGCAACGAGTGATTGAGGTTGTGCTGCTTATGCAGTGGGAGCCTTTTCGGGAGCGGTGCTTGCGAGTGGCTGAGGGCCACGCAGGCGGTCGATCGCGACAAGGTTGAGCAAAGCGCTCGTGCCACCTTCGCCGTTGCCGAGCATCGTCGTCGGCACGAGCGGTTGTACGCTCTGCGACAGATGCTTCGCGACTTCGATTGCGGTGAAGTTTTCCTGACCGATCGCATCCTTCTTCTTTTCAATGACGTCCGCTTCAGCTTCGCCGACGGCGCGAATCTTCTTTCCGTCCGCTTCGCCAGTCTTCTCGGTCGCATACGCGCTTGCATCCGCGCGAGTCTTGGTTGCATCCGCTTCGCCCTCAGCCTTCTTGGCTGCGGTCAGCGCGTCTTGTGTCGCAACCGTCAAACGACGCTGAGCAGAAACTACTTCCGCTTGCGTGTCCGCAAGAGCGGTCTGTTCCGCAAGCATGACGCGCGCCGTTTCGGCGGACTGCTGAATGCCGTACGTCGTTTCGCTTTCCTTGGCGATCTGACGATCCGTCTGAGTCTTCAAGAGTTCGTCAGGGACGATGAGATCCCCGATCAGTGTGTCGACCGCTTCGATATCACACTCCTTGAGTTTTTCACGGATTGCATTGCATGCCTTCGCTTGCTGTTCGGCTCGCGACATGACGAATTGCAACGCATCCGTATTCTGAACGGCGTTGCGGAAATAGTTGCCGATGACCGGTTCAAGCACCTGGGAAACCAGATTGTGCATGCTTCCGAATCGAGCAATCACCTTCGCTGCATTTTTGCGTGAAACGTGAATGATCTGGCTCACATCGAGCAAGATCTCGAAGCCGTCCTTCGAACGTGCACGAATCGTATTCAAACGTTCGTCGAGCTTGTGTCCTTCACTCTTTGTGTCCGCCCAGTTGAGCACAATGCTTGCGGTCGGAACCGTTTCGACTTTGTGCGTATGCGGGTTGATGGGGTAACGCCCCGGATCGAGCGGATCCCTCCAGACACCGCGCTTGCCCCGTTCGAACAAGTCCGCGTGCTTGAATTCTTCGCCCGTCACATCTGTGCCGACTTCACCGACGAATGCGACGACAACACCGACGTGTGCCATCTCAACTTCCGTCAACTTGACCGCTTCCACAGCAACGAACAGGGGGTTCAGATAGTAGAGACCCGCGAGGATCACTTCTTCCTGCAAACCCTTACCGCCACCAGCGTCGATGAACGCCTGTCCGTTCTGGAACAGGTTGTGACCCGGAACCAGAGGACCGGCG
>MGEI01000005.1:0-20643 GCA_001791305.1 Candidatus Uhrbacteria bacterium RIFCSPLOWO2_01_FULL_47_17 | reverse complement strand
ACCGCACCGTCCGCGATCTGAACCGCGTCACGGATTGCGACACTGAACAGCTGATCGTTGATACGATATTTGCCCGGTGTGATGATGCCGATTTGCGGACCACGTTGGCCGCCCTGTTCCAAAAATGTGCGTGCGTTTTGGAACGCGTCGCAACCAACATGCTTTGCAAGGACGCGACCGTTTTCAAGCGGTGCACCGTCATGAGCCTGGACCACCCCCAACTTTCCTTGCGGGATCGTGAGGAACGGACGAACGTCAATCTGATACTGCCACGGCCAGAGCATGACATGCAGACCCGGGGCGAGTGTGTCGGCTTGGTAGCCGGCTTCGCCCTTGAGCGCGATGATCTTGCCGTCCGGCAATGTGGCGTTCGAACCGAAGATGACGAACTTCTTGTTCGCGACTCCGAGATGGTTGTCCGGGATGATGATGACACCGAGAAGTCGCAGCCACAACTTGTAGCTGACGATGAACACCAGGATCGCCATGATCCATGAATAGGACAGAATCTGTTGCAAAATGGATTGTTCCATTTGTTTGTTTTTCTCCGTGAAAGGAACCAGACACCATCCTCTAAGACCTTCTTAAAGGATCCGAGACTTTACGTCTGGTGCGTTAAAATGTCAATAGAACGTGCAAAAAATAAAAAAATCGGTGGTAAACCGATTAGGGAAAGAGGTTTCCTGACTGATCCGGATGGAGAAGGAGATCTTCGAAGCCGGATCCTTGCACGATGTGTTGCGCTTTCGATTGTGCAGCATACCATGTTTCGAACGCCTCTGGACTCACGAAGAGAATCTTTTTTCCGCCATCTGCGTAGTGGACATCGATGAAACAGGAGACTTTGAGTTGCGGCATCACGGATTTTACCCGATGTTTGGCGCGAACCAAATGAGCGAGTTCTTGAACGACCGTGAGATGCGCTTTCTTTGCTGCGCCACAGGGTGCATGCACCATCAAGATGACGGTGCTGATGTCTTTCATCTCATGGGCATCCGCGATTTGGCTCAAGAGGAATTGATCCGCGCATTCTTTGCGATAGAGTGGACAATCCTCTGCGATGAGCATCGCACCGCCGTGTCCAGCAAAGATGTGTGGGCGGAACTTGCCACCACCCTCGCGGATCAGTTCTTCGATGTGTTCAAGAAACTCGAGAATCTTGTCGCCGTCTGAACAGGTGACCAAGATGATTCCATTTCCGGTTTCAAGTTTACTGCCATCATGCGTTTGCAGCACACCGGCGCGTTCGAGCATGAGAATGAACCGCGCATCTTCGGGAGAAAGGATGCTTGGTTTCATGAGACTCCTTGTTGTGGGTTGTGAAGTGGAATGAACGAAGGTGGCATCTTACGTCATGAGAGGGGAATGTCAAGACGCGTCCAGATATGCAAACAAAAAACCCGATCATGAAGATCAGGTTTTTTGTGGTGCGCCCAGCAGGATTTGAACCTACGACCCTCAGCTCCGCAAGCTGATGCTCTATCCAGCTGAGCTATGAGCGCATGTAAAATTCACAAAATTTGCGATCTGTCGGCCTGGCTCTGTGCGCGTTCCTTCGCAGTATATGAATACAGCTCAGTCACGTGCTCGATCCAAACCGACATCTCATCAAATTTTCTGAATTTTACTACATTACTGTTCTGGATTCACAGTTTATACAGCCTTCGCATGACATCCGTCAAGTCTTCTTGATTGCGTTTAAAATTTTCCAAGCAAAACGGCAACAAGCTTTCACGGACGATATTTGGGTCGACATCTTCAAGCGAAACGGAGAGGAGCGGATGTGTCATGGCGTAAAAATCTAAGTAAAGCAACTTAACATCTGGTGGGTCGTAAACAATTGAAAAATCACGGATGGATTGGTAGTCGTAATACATGTCTCCAACAATGATTCCGGTGGTTGTAATAAGCACGGGAATTTTTTCTGGTTTTGAAAACATGGACAAAACCATAATCACCGCGATCATGAGAACGATGACGGCAAATAAAAAGTTTGAGGTGATGACCGCGTAAATGATAAGTCCAATCCCAGCAGCACTTGCAAGAATGTACCATCTACGAGAACGTTCGTGCTGAGGATATTCATCTACTTCCCAGTTTACCAAAATATCCCCAAACTCATCAGGGTGATATTCAAAGACACCAGATTGTGTTTCCTCTTGTTGCATATGGTAAAAGTATACCAATTTTTGTTCTGTGTTACCATGTTCTCGATATGTCCCTTCGACTCTCAACCCCTGTTTCCGGCCTCCCGGGAATTGGCGAAAAAGCTGCGGCTGATCTTGCGCAGATCGGTGTTAAAACCGTTCGGGATCTTTTGTGGTATGTGCCGTTTCGCTACGATGACTTTTCGAGACGTGTTCCGATTGCGAAGGCACCCATCGACACACCTGTCACGATTGATGCGAGAATCAAGTCGATCGGCTTGCGTCCGTCGAAGTCGAGTCGGGTGAAAATTGTGGACGCTGTGGTTGAGGATGAGAGTGGGGAATTGAAAGTCATTTGGTTCAACCAGCCGTATCTTGTGAAGACGCTGCCGATTGGATCGAAGCATTCATTCGCGGGGCTCATCGATCACCGATTCGGGAAAACATTTTCGAATCCGATTCATGAACCTGTTGGTCGCAACGTGAATACGGGACGCATTGTTCCTGTGTACAGTTTGACGGGAGCGATCACGATGCGAAAGTTGCGTGAGTCCATGCAACGATCTCTCACAATTGTCGATACACTTTCAGACTGGTTGCCGCGCGAGATTGTTGAAATCGAGAAACTGCCGACATTGTCGGCGGCGCTTTCGAGTGTGCATTTTCCGGAATCACACGAATCATTGCAGCGTGGAATTGATCGTCTAAAGTTTGACGAGTTGTTTTTGCATCAAATGCTTTTTGAGGAAGTTCGAAGAGATCGCAAGACCAAGAACGCAACGGCGATTCCGATCGATGAAGCATCGATCAAATCTTTTGTTGCAACACTCCCATTCACACTCACGCGTGCACAAAAAGTTGCAGCTTGGGAGATTGTGCAGGATCTCGCGAAGGATGTTCCCATGAACAGACTCCTCGAAGGTGATGTTGGTTCGGGAAAGACAGTCGTTGCGGCCATTGCGGCACATGCTACAACACAGCCTTCTCTCGAGAAGCCTGGGGTGAGGTCTCGAGGCGTTGTGTACCTCGCACCAACCGAGATTCTTGCGATGCAACAACACAAATCATTTTGCAAGATGATGCCAGATCGAAACGTTGCATTGCTTACACACAATCAGATTTTTTATAATACCGAAAAACTCAAACGTGCGGAGCTCATCGAAAAAATTTCAAACAGTGAAGTTGATTGTCTGATCGGTACGCACGCGGTTTTACAAGAGGGAATTGATTTGTCGAGGACGTCGCTTGTGATTATCGACGAGCAACACCGATTCGGTGTTGCACAGCGACACGCGCTCCTCGAGCGCGATTCGCATCACGCTCCACATTTGCTTTCGATGACCGCTACGCCAATTCCTCGCTCGCTCGCGCTTACCATTTACGGTGATCTCGAACTCTCGATCCTCGATGAACTTCCAAAAGGACGTAAACCGATCGGAACTGCGATGGTGCCTGTTGAGCAACGTGTTGGAATGTGGAAGCATGTTCGGTCGGAAGTTGAAAAGGGAAGACAGGTATTTGTGATTTGTCCGCTTATTGATCCGTCCGATTCCCTCGGCTCGAAGTCTGTCGCGGATGTCGAGAAGATGCTTTCTCGAGATGTGCTCCAAGGATTACGCATCGCGACGCTCCATGGAAAGTTGAAGTCGGATGAGAAGCAGAAGCGCAATGAAGATTTTCGCGACGGCAAGATTGACGTTCTTGTCTCGACAACCGTTGTCGAAGTTGGTGTCGACGTGCCGAACGCAACTGTGATGGTGATTATGAGTGCGGAACGATTCGGGCTCGCGCAGATTCACCAACTGCGCGGACGCGTTGGACGATCGGATTTGCAATCGTACTGTTACTTGTTGCCGGATGACCTTTCGAGTACCTCGAAGCAGCGTCTCGATGCGGTGGTTGAATCTCAAAATGGATTCGAGCTCGCGGAACGAGATTTGCAGTTGCGCGGCGCGGGAAATGTTTTTGGAAACGCACAATCCGGATTTCCCGATTTTCAGTTCGCGACATCTGCGGATGTTCCACTTATGAAACAGGCAAGAGACTGGTCGCAGAGACTGTTTCTCGAAGCGGACTTCTTCGAGAAACATCCACTCGTACGGAGTCGGATCGAGGAGGCGTTGGAGCAGATTCATCTGGAGTAACACAAAACCACCCCAAGATTATCAAAGGGTGGTTTTGTATTTTTACAACTCTTTTACGCTTTTCATTGTCTTTGGTGTCACTGCCTTTTCGATTCCCACGCGTTTCGCCTCGTTCACGCGTTTCTCGAGAGCCATCACGTTTCTTACCTCACCTCCGAGTCCGACTTCGCCGATGTAAACGATCGGCTCACTGTCCATGCGATTCTTCGCGGCACTCATAATCGCTGCGCAGACCGCGAGGTCTGACGCAGGTTCCTTGAGCTGCATTCCACCAACCACATTTACGTATACATCCGATTCGCCGAGATGAAGTCCCGCGCGTTTCGAAAGAATCGCAATCAACATCTGCAATCGATTTTGATCCATGCCGTTCGCTCTTCGTACAGGAGTTCCGTAAAAAGACTTCTCGACGAGCGCTTGCACTTCGACCAAGAAAATTCTCGAACCTTCTCGAACGGTCGCAATCACAGACCCAGGAACACTCACCCGTTCCGCGAGGAATCGTGCGCTCGGATTTTCAACCGTCTTCAGTCCCTCGGATGTCATTTCAAAGACACCAATCTCATCCGTCGCACCGAAGCGATTTTTTGTCGCTTCGAGGATGCGCAATTCATGCGAAGGCTCGCCAGTGAGCGAGAGGACTGTGTCGACTAGGTGTTCGAGGGTTTTTGGTCCTGCGACCGATCCATCCTTTGTGACTTGGCCAACGAGCAGAAGGGAAATACCTGTACGTTTTGCGAGTTCGAGCAGGCATGATGTGGCATATCGAACAAGCGTTGGTGAACCACTTTGCGCATCTACAGCACTCGAGAACATCGTTTGCACCGAGTCCACAATCGCGAGCGTTGGTTTTTCCTTCTCGAGGGTTGCGACAAGTTCTTCCACGGAGACCATTTCGAGAAATTTGATTCTCGAGAGATCAGAATTTAGCCGATCAAAGCGAGACTTGAGCTGCGTAGCGGATTCTTCGCCCGAGATGTACAAGATGTCGTGGTTTGTTGAAGCGATTTTCGCTGCCATTCCGGCAACAAGTGTCGATTTTCCAATTCCCGGTTCTCCTGAGAGGAGAGTGAGCGAGCCTGTCACAATTCCTCCACCAAGTACACGATCAAGCTCATGCTCACCGATCGACAGTCGAACATGTTCATCTTGTGCCTTCACATCTTTAAGCGATGTTGTCTCTTTTGCCTTCGCCTTCGATCCTCCGGAAGCGCGCGCGGCGGGGGAGCTTGAAGGTGCATCCGATTCTTCTTTAATCGTTCCCCAATGATCACACTCTAAACATTTGCCAGACCATTTTGGATATTGCGCGTCGCAGTGGGTGCAGTGGAACATACGTAAACGTTAACATTTTGCCGGAAACGGACAGCTTGGATACGAACATCGGCACCAGGATGCGGCTTTACTTTTTAATTCAAAGTGCCAAATTTCTTTGGCGTATCTTACAAAGCCTGCTTCGGTCATGATTTGAGATAAAATTTGTGCGCCGTCTTTGTATTTTGGGTTTTGTTGGTTGGTGGTGTTAAATGTTGGATCCGTGAGAGCGGTGTTTCCTTTTTTTAACATGATGTCTATCGCGATTCCACTTCCGTGATTGGATCCTCCCGGCCACGCGACCGCTTTTCCAATTCCGGCAATACTTTTTTCATTTCCGGACGCAAGAACGTCACAGACCATTTCTATTTGGCGTGTGAGAGGACGGAATGCCGAAATAAGATGAATGTTGTAGGAGGAATCCAAAGACTGTGCGATCGCTCCTGCTTTTTTTAATGCTTCTTGAACATCTTTTGTGACTTGGCCTTTTGGTCCGCTTCCGCCGCTATTTATAAAACCGGGCGAGTTTGGAGCTTTTGAAACTTGACTCGGGTCAATCGTTTTTGGATTACTTGTTGGCCACATGCCTTCATCTGCACAGAGTGTTTTGCAGGATTCGATGGTTGAACAGACACGTACTGCACTCGTGCTTTGTCCGCTCGCCGCAATTTCTTCATCTGTAATCACATCCCCTTCATGAACAGGGACTTCCACCGTTTGCACATTTTGTAATTCAATTGATTTCAAAAGCGTGAGTTGTGGATTGGTTGAATAAAGTACGAGATACACACATAGGAGTAATACGAGTCCTGTGAGCGCATTTTTGATGCGTGTTTTTCCTTTTGAGACATCTCCTCCACTTGCGGCCATGACATATTGGAGTCCGCCGATCATCACCATGATAATAGCGATGATTAATGATGCATAAATCAAGAATTGATAAACACCTGTGAGGTAATCTGCCAAAAAAGAAGATTTTACCGACGTACTAGTTGCGATCGCATTTGAAAATGTGAGTCCCGGAATAGGAACGTTCAGTTGCGGGGTGATGGTTGCGGCGGGAGGTGTGCCTGGGGCAGGGGCGCCTTCTTTGGATGCTACAAAAGCTTTGTGTTTTTGTTGACAGCTCGCGGCAAGAATTTCTCCTTCCGTTCCGTCCGCAAAGTTGCTCGAGGTTAAATTTTTTCCTACCTGTGTTTTACACGCTTCCGTACAGCCCGTTGTGGATTGTTGTGTTGAAGAAAGAAAAACCGTACGGCAATCCGTATCAGCGGTTGTACATGCGCAAGAACCTGCAGCCATCACAAAAGATGACGGGACAAAAATGAGCGTCAAGACGAAAAGAAGAAAAATGCGTTTGAAGAAATGAGTGGTCAACACAAATTATTTTTGCGATGCGAGTTCATCGGCAATCGCTTTTGTTAAATCATCGACGGTTGGAACGCCAACGAACGGTTTTGAGCCAACAAACAACGTAGGGGTTGCGATGACGCCAAGATCGAGTCCTTCCTGAAGATTTTTCATGACAATGGGGAGTGTGTCTTTGTTTGTCATGCACGTGGTAAATGTTTTTACATTTAACCCAAGTTCTGTGGCGATTTGTGTGTACTGTGTTTCTGACAAATACGTTTGTCTATCAAAGAGCATGGAAGAATATTCCCAAAACTTTCCTTGTTTATGTGCGCAGTGTGCGGCAACAGATGCGGGTGTTGCTTGTGGATGCGCAGAATCATTTGGAACATCTTTCCAGACCAGACGGACATCATTTGGAAAGGTCTTCATCGCGATGTCGATGATGGGGATCAGTTGTTTGCATGCAACACACTCAAAGTCGGCATATTCCACGAGCGTCACCTTTGCATTCGGGGCTCCTTTTACGGGATCTACAAATGTAACTGTTGGTACTTTTTGTGCGTTTGAATCGGAAGCGGTGATTTTTGGTTTCGGAAGGGGGATGGGTTGTGTGCGAATAAAAAAGAACACAAAAACCATGATGGCGAGGACCCCGATGACAAGGAACGCAAGAAGACGGTCGCGCATAACGTTATTTAAGCTTTATAAGCTTGAGTTGTCCGGAAAAGGTGTCGGTGTAGTACAAGACGGAGCCATCTGTGCTTACAGAAAGATTACTCATAGTTGTTTCTGTTTGCGGAATTGCCACAACAGAACTTCGACCACTTGAGAGATCGATTTTAAAAAGTGTGTCCGGAAGATTTGCGTAGAGGGTTCGCTGGAGTCCAGCGTTGTCTGGAAGATTTTGTGGAACCGCACAATACACCACTGTATCCGCACTCCAGGTGCATTTATCAACCCACGTATTCACCCCGAGACTGTGACGATTGTTTCCCATGTTTGCGGATGTTCCATCTACAAGCCACAACAAGGGTTTGCCTTGCGAATAATCTCCGTACACCGAATACAAAATGGTTTTTCCGCTTGGGGACCACGAAGAGGCGAAGCCAAATCCTTCGACAACAAGCCCTTTAAAATTTTCCTGATTTTTTCCAACGGGATAAATCACTTTTGTATCAAATCCAGACGATGTGTTATTTCCAACTATAGAAGAGGTATCAGCAAACGCAACAACTTGGTCATTTGGGGACCAGCTTACTTGTACTTTGTCTGCGTTATCACCAAGGGCTTGAATAGACGTGACATTTGATCCGTTGTCATTTGACGTCACAAGCCAGCGGTTGTTTGGATCGAGCGCAAGGCTTTTTGCGATCAGATGATCGGATGTGGGAGAAAATTCCACATCGTCCCAGTGTTTTGGAAGCGTGATCTGCGTTTGCGTTTCAAAGTTGTAAACGATTTTTGATTCATCTGGAAAGGTGAGCACCGCTTTTTCCGCATTCTGATTCCAAGCGGCGGTTTGGACATTCGGAAATGCTTGTGTGGAAAGTTTTACAATGTTGCCGTCTTTGTCGATCGTATAAAAATATCCGTCTTCTTTGTTATAAAAATTCATGCTCTTGCCATCTGCACTCAACGTTGGATTTTGAACCGGACCTGTTGTGAGGGCAATGGTTTGCGTGACTCCACCACTTGCAACAGGAGACGCTTCCGGAAGCGCTCCGTCACCCGTTGTTCCGGCACTACCTCCCGCGCCAGGTGTTCCGGTTTGTGAAGGAGTGAGCGTTCCTGATGGAACGACTCCAGTTGGTTTTTCACCTGGAGGTGTTGGTGCTTGCTCGCTCGCAAAAAACACAAGATACATGGCAAATCCGATTGCGATGACGGACGCAATAAAGCCTGTAATAAGAAGGACGCGTTTTGAACGTTCTTGCATACGGTTAAAATAAATAGCTGAGACCAAATCCGATAAGAAGATATGGGGCGAACATGACAAGAAGCATCAAGGCCTGTACAGCGATTGCGATGATGACAACAACAATAAGGATCAAATCTTGCATGATGATTAAACCTTGAACTCCATACGCATTTTTATCTATGAAAAAAAGGGGAATTGGAAACCAGGAGACTCCACCAATAACTTTGTCTTGCCCTTTCTTGATCCATGTTCCATAAACCATCTCAACATTTGAATGTCCAAGAGTGAATACACGAACAAAGATTGTAACGAGCAATGAAACACCTCCCGTACCCAAATCGAGTGCTGACACAAGGGCATTTGCAACTATTTTTGCTAGTTTTGGAATCATTTTTTTAATAAGTCTACGAAAAATAATTTGAGACAAGATCGTTCCGAGAGATCTTTTCCCCCTTCCTTTTGCTTTTAGTTCTTGTGCAACTTCACCATAATCAGCAAATTGGAGGGCTAAGACAAAAAGGGTCATCATGAGTCGTTCTTCTGCTTCCTCGTCTGTTTCACCCTCTTGTTTTTCTAGTTCTTCTGGAGCAATGCCAATTGATTCAGAAAGAGCACCTTTTATTTTTGCCGTTTGTAGGGCGACTTGAATATTCACTTGTTTTTTTGTTTCTGCACCCAGCTGATCTTTTAGATTCGTATTTGATGTTTGTGCGGGTACTCTGGGTGGATTTTTTTGTGAACGCATCATGTTTGCCTGCAGAGCTGAGCGTCTTCCGGATTCACTCATTATGGGTTCTTTAGGTGATTGTGATGAACCCGTACGCATGATTTGATCGATATCTGATTCACGTTTCATGTTTGGAATACGACTTTGTGCGAAGGAGCTTTTGCGATCAGAAAGACTCCCGGACCCGGAGGTGGTTTGTTGTGGAATGATCATGGATTGTGCCCCCTGTGTCGCCATACTTATTTTGCTTTACGGATCGCGAGCTGACGCTTTTCAATCGTAAAGGTGAATTTTTTTGTTTTGTCTTGTTTTAGAAGTCGCTCGGCAAGAACGGACTCGACATGTGACTGAATGAGCTGTCTCACGGAGCGCGCACCGGATTTTGGATCGAGTTTCTCGATGAGGTGACGCGTGACAACGTCGGGGATCGAAAGGCTGATGCCTTGCTCGCCCATGCGTGCCGAGAGTTCATTGAGTTGTTTGCGGCAAATCTCCGAAAGCACATCGGTCGACAGGGGATTGAACACGCACGTGTGATCAATACGATTCAAAAGTTCTGGACGGAAGCGTTCTTTTAAATCCTGTTCGATGTCTCTCGCCCTTTCCGCCTTTTCCGCCCCTTCCGCCTTTTCCGACCTCCCAAATCCAATCCCGCCCGACTCAAAGCGCTCGAGCCCGACGTTCGATGTGAGGATCACAATCGTGTTCCTAAAGTTTACCATTTTTCCGGTCGCGTCGGCGAGCTCTCCTTCTTCTAAAATTTGCAAAAGCAAATTTTGTACATCGCGATGTGCTTTTTCGATCTCATCGAACAGGACAACGGCGTACGGTTTTTGACGCACACGATCCGTCAGGTTTGCTTGTTCTTTATAGCCGATGTAACCCGCAGGTGCACCGATCAACTTCGACATCGTGAATCCTTCTGAATATTCGGACATGTCGAGGCGGATGAGGTGCTTCGAAGAGGAAAAGAAATTATGAGCGACAGCTTTCGCAAGTTCGGTCTTTCCAACGCCGGATGGGCCGAGGAAGAGGAAGGATGCGAGTGGTCTGGCAGGATGGGCAACGCCCGTCTTTGCACGCTTGAGTGCGTTTGCGACACGAGAGACAACTTCCGTTTGTCCGAGAACGTGTGACGCGAGTTTGGTTTCGATATCCGCGAACGCGGATTGATCTCTCGCAAGCAAATCCTCAAGAGGAATGCGAAGCATGCGCGAGATCACGCGCGCAATATCTTCATGGTCAATGACGATTCCGACCGGCGCCTCGGTTGCAAATGTATGTGCATCGAGTTCGCTTCGAAGCAACTCTTCGGTTGCCTTCAGGTGAACTGCGTCGAGGAATCGTTCTTCAATCACTGCCTGACGTTTGTCGTTCTTTAGTAGTTCGATCTGTTTTTCAATCGCTTTGCGTTTTTCGAGTGGGCGAAGTTCGGTTGCGTGAATGCGCGCAGATGCGGCAGCTTCGTCCAAAAGATCGATTGCTTTATCTGGGAGTCGACGATCGGTTAGGTAGCGTGTCGAGAGTTTGACGGCGTGCTCGATGGCCGCTGGGGCAATACGAACTCCGTGGAACGATTCATAATGTGGCGCAATGCCTTGCAAGATTTCGATCGAGGCTTGCTCAGTTGGTTCCTCGACCGTCACGCTTTGAAAGCGTCGCTCAAGTGCGCTGTCGGATTCAATATGTTTTTTAAATTCGGTTTGCGTGGTTGCGCCAATACAGTGAATTTCGCCGCGCGCGAGTGCTGGTTTCAACATGTTTGCCGCGTCCATGGATCCGGATGCCGCACCTGCGCCGACGATCGTATGCAATTCGTCGATAAACAAAATAACATCGTCTGATTTGCTTGCTTCGTCGATGAGTTGTCGCAACCGTCCTTCGAATTCACCGCGGTACATCGTTCCTGCAACAAGAAGCGCGAGATCGAGCGCGAACACACGTTTGTTTTGAAGAAGGGGAGGAACAGATCCTTCGAAGATGCTTTTTGCGAGTCCCTCGACGACCGCGGTTTTTCCAACGCCCGGTTCACCGATGAGCAGCGGATTATTTTTTGTGCGTCGACATAAAATTTCCATGACGCGTTCAATTTCCATTTCTCGACCAATCACCGGATCGATTTTCTTTTGTGCATCTGCGGAGGTGAGTTCGCGACAGAAATAAGTGAGCGCTTGGAATTTTTGCGGCTGTGCCTCCTCGACGCGTGTAGCTTCACCCGCTTCGATCAGAGGCTGTTCTTGCTTAATCACATCTGTCATTTCGGGAAACTTGGACGTATTTTTTAAGACCATCGCAAGTTGTTCACGCAAATAGGTGAGATCGATTTGTTGTGCGGAAAAAAACGCCATCATGGTTGGAAGCTCGACTTGTGCGAGACCCGAGAGCAAGTGTTCTGTGCCAATATAACGGTGGCCATAAATATTTGCGGTGAGTACCGCTTTTTCCACAGCTCGTTTTGCGTCATTCGATAAATGCAAAACCATTCCATCTGCTGCAGCCGGAAGGATTTCTGTGATACGGACATTGCCTGCGAATTTTTTGAGATCCGTTTGTTTCACCCCAACTTTTTTCAAGATCTCGGCAGCAATGCACCCTTTTTGTGTTCCAAGGGCCCAAAGCAAATGTTCTGGCAAAATCATTTGTTCGTCCGTTTCAACCGCAAAGCAAAGGGCACGCGTCAGCACCGTTTTCAAGTTCGAGGAAAATTTATCGATGATGTCCATAGGGGGGGGCAGAGTGATGGAGTGGATGAGTGAAAGAAAAAGTTGTCTCCTTCTTTCACTCATCCACTCCATCACTCTTTCACTTTTAGTTATTCATTCATCGCTTTCTTCAACCTCGCAATACGTTCCTCAATCGGCGGGTGGGTGGAAAATAATTGTTCGAATTTTTTTGTGACGTGTGGGTCGAATGGGTTTGCGAGGAAGAGGTGAGCGGTTGCGTGATTTGCGCGTGCGAGTGGTTGGTCTTGAGTTGCGATCTTCTCAAGCGCACGCACGAGGCCGTCTGGGTATCTCGTCAGTAAACATCCGGATGCGTCTGCGAGATATTCGCGTTGGCGAGAGACCGCGAGTTTTATGAGTTCGGCAAAAATTGGGGAGAGGATCGCAAGGGCGATTCCGACAATGAGCATAATGCCCGCGCTCGAGTTGTTGTCGTTGTCACGACTCCCTCGTCCAAAGAAAAAAGAACGCGTCATCCAGTCTGACAACAATAAAATAACCCCAACCAAAACAACAACGAGGGTCATGACGCGAATGTCGTAATTACCAATGTGCGAGAGTTCGTGAGCAAGCACTCCCTCGAGTTCTTGTCGGTCGAGCGCGTGGAGGAGTCCGGTTGTGACCGCAACGGATGCATGCTCTGGATCTCTGCCAGTAGCAAACGCATTCATGGCCGAGTCTTCGATGATGTAGACTTTTGGTGTGGGAATTCCAGCGGTGATAGCGAGGTTCTCGACTAAACGATAGAGCTCTGGATGGTCTTGCTTTTCGATTTGGCGTGCGCCAGACGTTGCGAGTGCGACAGAATCACCTTTGTAATAGCCGACGAGGGTCATGATGACCGAGATGATGACGGCAAGAAAAATGCCGAATTGTTGATTGCCCGACCAGGTCCCAAACGCCCATCCGAGCGAAATAATCACGACAGAAAAAAGCGAGAGGAGAAACCACGTCTTCCGTTTATTGGCGGTAATTTGCTCGTAAACCATAATCAATTAGAATTTCACTTCTGGGACAACTTTTTCTTTTTCGTCCATGTCGAAGAATTCTTTTGCGGTGAAGGCGAATGTTCCTGCGATCATGTTGACGGGGAAGGATTGAAGGCTTGTGTTGTACCCACGAACATTTCCGTTGTAGAAGCGGCGAGCGGCTTGGATTTTGTCTTCGGCGTCGCGGAGTTCATGTTGCAATTGCAAAAAGTTTTGGGAGGCTTGCAGCGCTGGATAATTTTCGGAAACCGCAAACAAAGACTTGAGGGTGTTTGTCAGTATGTTTTCTGCTTGCGCGTGTTCCGGAAGCGTGTGCGCACCCATTGCGTTTGATCGGGCGGCGGTGACATTTTCAAACACGCTTGATTCATGACTCGCGTATCCTTTTACGGCGTTCACCAAGTTTGGAATAAGGTCATAGCGGCGTTTCATTTGAACTTCAATATCTGACCAAGCTTCATCCGCGCGGTTTCGAAGGGAGATGAGTCCGTTATATGATAGAATGAGCCACAGTCCAAGAAGAACGAGGACGATAAGGACGATCCAGAGAATGGACATATTTGTAGGGGCTGGCCTTGTGCCTGCCCATGTAATGATTATTGATAAATTCTACGTAAAAATCGTTGTTTCGTCAAAAAATATGGAGATTCCAAAACACATTTTTCGCGCGTATGATATTCGAGGTCTCCTAGACGAAGTCACGCCAGACATCGCGCGTGTGGTCGGGATGGCGCTTGTATCAAAAACAGGGGCAAAAACCGTGATTGTCGGCCGCGATATGCGCGCGACGAGTCCGGAACTCGAGGCCGCGGCGATCGAAGGAATTACTTCCATGGGTGCAAATGTGATTGCAATCGGACTTTGCAGCACGTCCATGTTTAATTTTGCGGTTTCGAGTCAGGAACACATCGACGCCGGGATCATGATCACCGCATCGCACAATCCCCCGGAATTTAATGGAATGAAAATGGCCCTCGCAAGTGGTTTGCCAATCTCGGGACTTGAGATCCTCGAAGAAATCAAAAAATGCATTGTGGCCGGCGATGTTCGCAAGGGGAATGTAACTGAGCAAGATATTCTTGCGGCGTACATCGACAAATGTCTCGCGGTCGAGAATTTGCCTGATCTCTCTGGAACAAAACTTGTGATCGACTATGGAAACGGCATGGGTGCTATGTCGGTTCGAGAATTATGTAAGCGGTTGAATGTCGAAGTGATCGAACTTTATCCCGAACCAGACGCACGATTTCCAAATCATGAAGCAAATCCTGCAAAGGAAGATACACTTGCGGATGTGAAAGCGGCTGTGCTTCGAGAAAACGCCGACTTCGGAGTTGCTCTCGATGGCGATGCGGACCGTGTAGGGTTTATCGACAATGAAGGAGTTTCGTTGCGCGGAGATCTCACACTCGCGCTCCTCGCAAAAGAGACGCTTTCGAGAAAGCCTGGATCGAAAGTTGTGGTCGCGCCAAACCAAAGTTGGACAACATTTGAATCCATTCTCGAGAACGGCGGTGTTCCACTCGAGTGTCGTATTGGTCGCAAGTTTGTGGTCGAAGCCGTTCAAAAACAAGGTGCGGTGCTTGGTGGCGAAGTTTCGAGCCACTTCTTCTTCGAAGAATTTCACGGGCTTGAGGCAGTCGACCACGCGATTGTTCGTATCCTTTCGATCTGGGAACAGTCCGGACAAACATTCGCGGAGATGGTTCGACCGTATCGTACGTATACAAATAGTGGCGAGGTGAATATTGAGGTGCATAATAAAGAAGAGGTTCAGGACAAGCTCGAACAATATGTGGGGATAGCATCGAAGGTGAATAAACTTGATGGAATCCGTTGCGAGTTTGATCACGACTGGTGGTTTATTGTACGACCGTCGAATACGGAGCCGCTTCTTCGGCTGATTGTTGAGGCGTCGAGTCGGGAACTCATGGAGCAGAAACGAGACGAGCTGGTTGCCTTCATTGGCGGCAATACATAGCAGAAAATATCGTGTATTATTGACAAATAACATAAGTCGCAGTAAAGATCTTGTACGCGCCCTTTTCAATTGAAGATGGGTTGGTTGCAAGATAGGAGCACTCTATGACTCTTCAAGAGCTTGAATCAAAACTACTCGAACACCCAGATTTGTCGCATCTTTCCGCAGAAGAACAGTTCGATTTGCTGAAAGAGCGCGCAAAACACATCGTTGGCGAAAAGCGTTTGATCGAATCGCTGCAAGTTTGCAAGCGTGAAGGTCGGCCGCTTCGTATCAAATACGGTGTGGATGCAACGGGTCAGGAAATTCATTTGGGACATGCGGTTCCATTGTTTATTCTTCGTCGTTTGCAAAACATGGGTCACCATGTGGTTTTGCTGATTGGGGATTTTACGGCACGTGTCGGAGATCCAACAGGCCGCGTTTCCACGCGTCCCGTTCTTTCGGATGAAACGATCAAAGACAACGCTCGTCGTTTTGCGGATCAAGCAGGAAAGATTTTGGATCTGAAGCGCACAGAAGTGCGATTCAATTCAGAGTGGTTGGAAACTATGAAGCTTGCGGATTTTTTCCGTGTGCTCAGTGGACTGACTGTTGCGTCTGCCATGCAGCGCGATGATTTTCGCAAGCGTGATTCTGTGACGCGCGCAGAAATGTTGTACTCAACACTGATGGCACTCGATTCTGTTCACTTGAAAAGCGAACTCGAACTCGGGGGCGATGATCAACTGTTGAATTTCTACGATGCGGAACGCATCATGGAACTGTACAATCTTCCGCCAGAAGCGGCTGTGACAACAGATATTCTGCTTGGAACATCCGGCGACGGAACCAAAATGTCGAAATCTCTCGGGAATTACATTTCGGTTCTTGCGGAGGCAAGCGACATGTTTGGAAAATTCATGTCTATTCCAGACGCGCAAATGGAGTTGTACTTCAAACTGCTCACGGATCTCCGTGATACGGATTGGGAACTCCTCGCGCGCGGAATGAAGGATGGAACGTTCCATCCGCGTGATGTGAAGCGTTTGCTTGCTCGTACTGTGGTTGCGGATTTGAACGGCAAAGACGCCGCAGAAAACGCCGATCAGACATTCAAGCAGCGTGTGGTAGAGAAAGAAGTTCCCGCAGATCTTCCGCTCATTCAGATTCGTAAGGAAGATGCAAAGTCTTGGTCTGCGCTTTTGCGCGGTCTCGGCCTTCCGCAAATTTCAAGTGGATCAGAAGCAAAGCGCATTCTTGCAAGTAAGGGTGTGCACTTGATTGTGGGTGCAGAAGAACAGGTCGTGAAGGAAGATGATGCGTTGCCTGCTGCGAATGAAGATGTGTTCGTGCGTGTGGGAAAGCGAACGTACGTTCGTTTTCAAATCACTCAATAAAGGATTGGTGATGCCATGACAGAGAAACTCCCGACAACAAGTCGCGCATCTCGGTTTGATGCGCAATATCCTCATTTTCCGGAAATGCGTGAGCTTTTTCGGAAGACGGCAGAACAAGTCTTGGAAGGATCCGTTGAAACACATCACGGCGTGAAAGATCGCCGTGTGGGTGTGGAAATGGAATTGTCGTGCCTACGTGAAAAGGACGGGTTGCCACTTGATGAACAGACACGCAATACCCTCGTGGAGAGCGTGCCCGGATATCAAACGGAACTTGGTTCTGCGCAAATTGAAATCATGACGCCGCCGATTCCGATCACGGCTCCCGGCGGATTCACTGCACTTGCGTCTGCGATGCAAACGGAAACGGAACAACTGGATGAACACTTGAAGCGTGTGAACGCTCGGGCGATTCGGCTGGGTTCGGATCCGAATGTGTTTGCGGATGAACGGTGTCGAACCACGTCCAAGGAACGTTATCGTCTGGTTCCTGGATTTCATGCGGCCAATCGTCGAGCGGGAATGGCGTCGTACTTCGGTGTCGACGGCGGACGTGTTCGGTGCGATGAAGTCGCAGCGGTTGGCGCTATGTCGAGTATTCAGTACAATTTGGACTGTGCGTCCATTCAAGATGGAATCAACTTGCTCAATCGAGCATTTGTGACCGGACCTTACGCGGTTGCCCTCGGGGCGAACGCGCGGTTTCTCGATGGGATGGACACCGGCTACGCCGATGTGCGTGGCATGGTGTGGGAATTGAGTCATGACATTCGGACGTATGCGGAAGTGGCGCAAGGGTTGAGTGGTCGGATGGGTCTCCCCACGGCTTACTTCCAATCTCTGCGCGATTACTTCATTGATCTGCATGATCAACCGTCCATTCTGAACATTCCGGAAGCGGCGTTCGAGCTTGCTGCGGGATTGTATTGGAAGGATGCGCGTCTCAAGTTCTTGCGTCTGCACGAATCGGATCCGCAACTCGTTCTCGAGTTTCGTCCGTTGTCTTTGCAGCCGAGTGCATTTGAGGATTACGCGATGATCGCATTTGCGCTTGGAATGCTCATGAATGCGGATGCACGTAATGAATCGTTGCTTCCTCTTCCTCTCGTTCACGACAATCGCTGGTCCGCCATGTTGCATGGAATGGATGGATTGCTGTGGATGATGGAAAGCGAATCTCCGGTTCAAGCGCCCGCGCGTGATGTGCTTAAAAAGCAAATTACGCGTGCGCGATACGGCATGAGTGTCCTCGGTGCTTCCACAGAGGAAATCGCACAGGTCTCCGAAGTGTGGAATCAGCGGTTGATGGACGGTACGCCGTCTGACGTGTTCTTCATGCGCGTGCGTGATGCGTGGATGCGTCGCTCGGCGGGAAATCACCCGATCGATCGCGCGTTGTTGCGTGAGTGTTTGCTCGCGAAAAAGGATCTCCTATGAACCAAGATGAATTGAAAAAATTCTTGCAAAACGAACCGCTCATGCATGCAGAGCCAACGCTCGGCATGCTTGACGCAGGGTTTTTGGAAAAGCCCCAGGGTTCCATTTACTTTGGAACAGGGCTCACCACCCCACGCGCTCCATCGGTTGGACTCCCGTTTGATATTTTGATTTTTCTGCTGACCGCGGAAAAATTGCGTCGTCAATTTGGCATGGATAAAATCTATCACCACATTGCAGACACACACGCTCTCACCAATGCCTTCTGCACAAGAGAAGGGATTGCGCAGATGGCGGCAGAATACAAAGACGTCGTTTCTCGCATTGCGCGTCTTGCAAAAATTCCTGTGGTCGTCCAGCTCTCAAGTGAGTTTGACGCGACAGAATCGTACGATGCTCTTTTGGCTACGGTTGTGACGGACAAAGCGGAATACGTAAAGCGCGAGCTTGCGGACATGCTTTGGTATCGCAAACAACATGATGTCCGATTGAAACTCGGATGGCTTGTTCAAGCATCCGAATCTGAACTCGGGTTTGATGAACGATTGTACGACCGTGAATTTCGCGCAGTGTGCGATGCGCACATGTCGTTTGCCTACACAGTTTCTGGTCGCACCATGGATCTGAAGCGTCAGAAAGTTTCACCATACATCTCCATTGCGGACGAACATCGCATCTTGCTCAAGCCAGATGAAGATGTGTCTGCAAAGGTTGCGATGATGACGCCTGAGTGGAATGGAGATAAAACGTACGGTGGGCTCACAAATCAGTTGAGCGCAACGTTGCGTCTTTGGGAACGTCTCACGGAAACGTCGGTTGGCCGCGGTCAACCGGTGTTCGAGCGTGTGCAGCTCCTCATCAACCTCATCTTCTCGGACGTGTAAAAAACTCACTGAACCATCTTGACAGGTTACCAAAATAACCTAAGATCAAGGTGGTTCTTTTCATTTGAACGTCAATGTGGGAGGAAATGATGAATGCACGGATTTCCAAACAAGAAGTCCTTTTGCTTGCGCTCCCGCTTCCTCAGCCGTTTCGGCTTGGATTTGGGGTGTTGCATCAGTTGCCACGCGTCCTACTTGTGCTTGATGTGGAAAATGAACAAGGACGGATTCGTCGATCTGTTGGCGAAGCGTCCATTGATTTTCCATTCAGTCATTATGATGCATGGGATATCGTGCATGCCCTTTCGGAAACATCCCTTGTCGGACGTTCCGTGTTTGATCGCGAACGTATCTTGCAAGATGTGTGGAAGGATCGCGAGCGCGATCACATTTATGCGGCTCACGCCGCCTTGAACATGGCGCTCGATGATGCATGCGCGGCCGCTCAGGGAATTTCTGTGAGCGCGTTGTATGGGACGGTTCGCACGAGCGGTCGGATTTTGGAAAGCATTGGCATTCCGGATCACGAAGAAGTGTTCGATGCTATGATCAAACGGATGATTGCGCACAAGCGCGTCCCAAAGATCAAGTGCGATGAAGATGTGGATGCGTCCCGTGGACGCTTGGTGCGCGCCATGCATATGGCCGCAGAAGCTGATACGTACATCGCTGCGGATTTCAACGCAACGCTTGAACCTGAGCAATGGAATGTGTTTCTGAAACACCTGCGTCGTCATCCAGACTTTTCTCGTCTGTTGTTTGTTGAACAACCAACGCGAGAAGGTTTCGGGATGCAGGGGATTCGGGAAGCGGCTCGTCTGTCGCAAGCGTTGCATGGCCCCATGATCGTCGCTGACGAATCGTTTGTGTCAAAGACAGACGCGATTGCCTGCGGCGAAAATCAGATCGGGATGAACATGAAGATTCAGAAGGTTGGTGGATTGCGCGCGGCGTGCATCCTTGAAAAAGCAGCCGAGCACGCATCGAGAACGCATGGAATTTTCTCCATGGTCGGAGGAACCTTTCCAACTGCCCTCGGACGCGTGTATGATCAACATGCTGCGTGCGTCCTGAAAAGCGCAACGCTGCCATCCGACGGATGGCAACCCGCAACGGATTGGTTTACGGGACCGCTTCATCTCATCCAAGAATCGTTTGAAGAAGCAAAGCCGGGATACGCATCTCGGCCGCCCGGAACAGGACTTGGCTGTACGCCAAATTGGAAACACATCCAATCATTCGTTGTGAACGATGCGCGCGAGGAATATCGACGCATTCGTGAAACAGGAAAAGGGACACACTTGGTCATTCATACGGAAAAAACGCATGAGCCGTACGCGGTGATGTATGAACGTTTGAGTGGTCGTAATCCCTTCTGGAATTTGTGAGGTAAACCCTTATGCCTATTGTCATTTGTGAATACGCCCCAGGCCGAACCGAGGCCTTCGCTCAATGGTTGCCGCACGCAACGATTGTTCGTCGTCATTTGGGAGAACCGATCCCGGATGTCTTTGATGGAATTGTGTTTGCAGGCGGACCGATGTCTGCGCACGCCGAAGATCGCAAAGCGTTTCCGTTTTTGCAAGAAGATTTTGATTTGATTCAACATCTTCATGCACAACAAAACGGACCGTGGATGGCGGGAGT
>MGEI01000004.1 GCA_001791305.1 Candidatus Uhrbacteria bacterium RIFCSPLOWO2_01_FULL_47_17 | reverse complement strand
GATTTTTCCAGCGGGTTTTACGATAAGCACGTCGCCGTGTACAACTTGATCGAGCGGCAACTCGATTTCCTTGCCGTCCCGAACAACAAGCGCGGTCTTTGCTTGCAATGTGAGTAAAGCTTCAATGGCGTCTCCCGTCTTGAGTTTCGAGCGCACCTCGAGATATTTTCCAAGCGCAATAAATGCAATCACAACGATGGTGACGTCGTAATACGTGACATCCACATTCAAAAATGGACGCAATGATTCCTCAAGCGCGGTGACCGCAAGGCTGTAGACAAATGCTGCAACGGTTCCAAGCCCAATGAGTGTATCCATGTTTGCCTTGCCGTATCGTAAAAATCGATAGAGCCCGATCAAGTACGGTTTTCCGACCACAAACAACATGTACGTCGCAAAGATCGGCAAGAGATGGTGGAAAAATTCTTCCAATACGAATGGCATCTCCGGAACAAGACGAAATTCGGCGAGTAATTCCCACGTCATAAGAACCAAACTAAACACCGCAAGCGGAATCGCTGACCACACCATGTTTTTCATTTGCTGAAGTTCCGCAAGTTTTTCTTTCTTTGTTTGATTCAATCCAAGATGCTCCGCATGCTCACTCTCAGACATATGCATGGAAGCGGCGGTCGGCTGTTCCTCGAGAAGTGTATAACCAAGAGGCTCAATCGCGGCTGTCATCTTTGAGATATTTGTACGAGACTCATCAAATTTGACCTTTGCTTTCTCCGTTCCATAACTCACATCCACAGACTCAACTCCGTCTATTTTTTTCAACGCACGTTCAATCGTAAGAGAACAGCTTGCACAATGCATGCCGCGAATGGGAAACATTTTTTGTGTGGACATATTAGAGAACGTTTAACGTTCCACGATACATGCCCATGGAACAGCTGAATGTGTATTTTCCTGGTTTCTTAGGAGTAAATTCTGTGACATTTTTGGTTTTTGTGAGAGACAATTGAACGCCAAGACCCGGAATTTGAAAAACACTTCGGCATCCACCGGCCGATCCTTCAACTTCAAGACGAACCGGTTTGCCTGCAACCACCGTAGGATTTGCTGGTGCATAAAACGGCGCGGTGTTTGTGAGTTGAAGCTTCATTTGTTGCACACCGTTTACAACGGCGGGCAAATTAGTCTTATTTGTCCCGTTGGTCTCATCGAGAGGAGACACCACGCGATAACCACTCGAAGGAGCCGCAGAAACAAAATCAATTGGGTGACCAAGCAATGTTAGCCCATTTTGAACATTTCCAATCGCAAGGTACAAAATAAATACGCCAGCGAGTTTCAAAACATACTTCCCTGTTTTTCCCTTTAGTGCGCCGGAAGCATACCCAAGCGCCAGAAGCGCAGGAGAGGTTCCGATCGCAAACGCACCAAGAACCATCGCACCGGTTGTAAAACTTGCGGTTGTGAGAGCGTAAATCTGAAGAGATTGTGTGAAGCCACATGGCAAAAAGAATGTCGCAGCACCAAGGAGAAGTGGAGCAAATCGATTTGGATTTCCATCTGCGTCAAGAATTTTATTCGAGAGCCATTTTGGCGGACGAGGGATCGCACACTTTAACCAGTTCGGTGACAACTCGAGCATCTCGAGGCCGGCAATAATCATGTATGCGGCAGCAAGGAGCGTAATAGCGCCTGTTGCAAGAGGTGAGAACGAAAACGTAGAACCAAGAAAGCCGATGAGTCCGCCAAGGATCGTATATGACGCGATTCGACCAATAACAAACATCCAGGTGAATTGTAAGCGTGAGCTTTTGGACATCGAACCGAGACGATCGTGGGCTTTTCCGACGACCGACAACAAAAGCCCCCCGGAAACAGCAAGACAAGAGGAACTTCCGGCAACCAAGCCCAGAATGAGGGCTGAAATAAATGTGATATTTTCCATAAAACAAAAACCAAACTAGATGACTTAAAAAAATCAGCCGCTTGGTTTAATCCCGAATCATGACGGGTGATAATTTTCTGGAACGCAACAATAAACCGATCGGTTCGGTTAGACGATTGTACTGCATCGGATTCGTAGAGGCGGGTCGTGACCCGCCCATAGATCGTAATGCGAGCGCAATCGAGAATGCAACAAACAGAATTAATGGAAGTGCACTCGAGGATACAGCCGGAAAGACAAACGTACTCAAACAATGATTCACACACTCAACACTGCCCATCTCCATTCCATGATCCATGCCAAAAAAAGCATTACCGGCAAACGTGAGGCCGATAAACAACGTGGCAGCAAGAATGAAGAGGCTGAGAGACTTCATATGAACAAATCCTATCACAGATCCACAACCGAGAAAAGCACTAAATCTTTTTACGAAATATCCAGAATGCAAGCATGGCGCCGATCCAATCATCGAGCAAATCTTTCATAGTGTTCGCAAGCGATGGCTGCGAAAGGGGTTGTTGAAGCCAAACATGGACTGTTTGATCCATAATAAATTCATAAAACTCCCAACCAACTCCGATCAGCATGGCGAATCCGACCACGAAGGTGAAGTGGTACCACCAAGGTGAGGTTTTATTATGATGACGCGTCGAAATTTGGTGATGAATCGCAAGTCCGAGCATACCCATCGCGAATCCGCCCATGATGTGCATGGGAATATCGATCTGCTTCAAGTGGTAGTATCCTTGTGTCAGGATCAAAACACCATGAATAGCGAGAACGAACAGAATGGCAAAAAACGCGTGTTTAAATTTCATACGGTTGCTTTTGAAAAAATCGACGCGAGAATAAAACAGACGATTGTGCAAAGAACGATCGTTCCTCCGCTCGCGAGATTAAAATAATACGACGCCATAAGACCGCCAACAACCGAGATGATCGAAACACAAAGTGAAATGACCCATGTTGTATGAAAACCTTTTTTGAACTGCATGGCCGCAAGAACCGGAATGACCATGAGCGCGCCAATCAGGAGAACACCCACAACATTCATCGAGATTGCAATCGTTGCAGCGCCGAGGATCGCAAGAAGACGATTGAGCCATTTTACAGGAAGCCCATTTGCTTCCGCCGTGTCTTCATCGATAGAAACAGCAAACAGAGCGCGCCAAAGGATCAGGGCGATAAAAAATGCTGCGCCGCCGATGAGACTGACCGAAAGAATATCGGCATTCGTGACTGTAAGAATATTTCCAAACAAATAATTGACGATATTCACGTTCTTCCCTCGAACAAGGCCGAGAAGGACAACACCAAGTGCGAGTCCACCGAAAAGAAACAACGAGACGATAGTCTCAGCGGGTAATGTTTTGCGTTCACGCATCTTCTCAATACCGAGAACCGATATGATTGAGACGACAAGTGCAGTAGGAATAGCCGCGAGTCCTGTGACAAGCGCGATCGCGACACCTGCAAGCGAGACGTGTGCGAGGGTATCTGCAATCGAACTATATCGACGCACGACGAAAAACAATCCGATCGTTGGCGCAACAAGAGCGACGACGAGCCCAACGGCAAACGCGCGACGCATGAATTCTAAGGTAAGTATTTCGAGCATACTAGTGATGATGACGCAACAATTCCTTGCGATCTTTGTGAAACAGATCTTTCAACTCTTCCTCGCCGATAAGACACGCTTTTGAACCATGACAAACGAGTTGATGTTTCAAACAAATCGCTGAGCGCGCTTCTTCTGCAACGGTATGAACATCATGCGAGACAGAGATAATCGTGAGCCCCTCTTTGTTTAATTTTCGAAGCAACGCGTAAAACTCATCACGCGAGGCTGGATCTAATCCGTCGACCGGTTCATCGAGAAATAAAATCTTCGGCTCCCCCGCAAGCGCACGGGCAAGTAAAACCTTTTGACGCTCTCCCCCGGAAAGTTTTCCGATTGGGCGGCCGAGAAGTGATGCAATATTCATCATGTCGATCGCGCGAGCGATGGCGAATTCGTCTTTCTTCGAGCTGCGTCCGAATAATCCAAGACGTGCTGTGCGACCAGATCGCACAACTTCTTCGACAGTTGCCGGAAACTGCGCGTCAATATTTCCTCCGCGCTGCGCAACGTATCCGACCTGTCTTCGCACATGTCGATCCGTAGGTGAGCCGTCGAGAAGACGAATTTTCCCTTGTGTTGGCTCAAGAAGCCCGAGGAGCAGTCGCAGCAGTGTGGTTTTTCCTCCCCCATTTGGGCCAATCACTCCAACATAATCACCCGCATTCACTTCAAACGAAAAATGGTGAATAATTTCTTCATCGTTCCGCACAAAGGTTAAATTGGTTGCCTGAATGATCGGGCGAGACTTTTTTACTGGCACATCATTCCAATTTTAAGATTGGTTAAGTTCTCTTGCATGATACTCACATAATTCTTTCCCGCCGCTTGGTCTTCTTCCGAAACACCTTCGATTGGATCAAAGACGAGTGTTTGTGCTCCAATCTCAGACGCGAGTGTTTGGGCAAGCTTTGGACTGACAAGTGTTTCAAAAAAAATGTATTTGATTTGCTTTTCTTTTGCGAGCTTCGCAATCTCTGCGAGTCGACCAGCAGATGGTTCTTCTTCTGGGGAGAGACCGGTGATCGCAATCGTTTCAAATTTGTATTGTTTGGCAAGGTAAGCGAATGCTTCGTGCGAAGTCACAACTGTTCTGTTTGCGCAGGTTTTCAGTCCATGAGCATAGGCTTCATCGAGTGCGGAGAGTTGATTGATGTATGCTTCTGCATTTTGTTTATAAATCGCGTCATGTGTTGGATCAACATACGAAAGAGCTGAGTAAATCCACATCACTTCCTGTTTTGCCAAAACAGGATTTAACCAAATATGTGGGTCGTGTTCAATAAGGGTGACCGTATGCGACATAATCCAACTTCGCTCCCCAATTCCAAGTTTTGCTCCAATTGGATCCGCCCACGCATCAAGTCCTTCGCCGTTATACAAAAAAAGATCAGACTCTGAAATACGTTCTAATTGTTGTGCGGTCGGCTCATATTCATGTGGCTCCACACCAACAGGTGTAATGGTTTCAACATTCACAAGATCTCCACCAACGTGTCGTGCGAATTCGGCGATCGGATAAAAACTCGCAACAACTCGAAGTTTTTGATCAGCAGAATTCGTTGATTGTTTTTGAGATGGCGCTGTGAGAACCCAGGTCACGATGGAAACAACAAAAAGAACAAGAATCAGAACTGGCCAATTTTTTTTCAAAAAATGCATATGCGTTCATTCTAGTTTACCAGAAAGACCTTGAAACAAAAACACTACCCTTCGATTTCGATGTGGGTAGTGTTTTTATCCGGGCGCAGGGTCCGGGGGTTGCGGTATTGCTGTAATCATACAGTGTCCGGCAATACGTGTTCAATTTCGACTTCTGTGAGGGGACGCGCTTTTGGTTTCTGTTCACGATCGAACAGATACATTCCAAGCATTGTTCCGACCGCACAACCAGCGGCGTACAGAACAATAATCGTCCAATCACTTAAATCAGAAATGATTTCTTGCAGGACATAATACCAGATCAGGATGTTCACAAACGTGATAAACGCGCTCGCAAACATTTTTCCCTGTGATACGAATCGTGTCCAAATGGTCGCAATGATCATTTCGACAAGACCAATGAAAAAAAGCATCATAGGTGAGACTGGTTAGGTGAATTAGAAAGGGCGGAAAAGCCGGAAAGGGCGGAAAAGGCTCGAATGCCACCGCGTCTTACAGGCGCCGGAAGTGTAACAAAAAAAGGGTTATTTGACAACCCCTTTTAAGTGCGATAATTCGCAGTCTTTTCGGCAATAAATGGTCTTTTCTTGAGGCGAACATTCCACACAAATAATCATCTGTTTGTGGCAGTCTGGCCAGGCACAATTTCCGAAGCGTTCGCTCGTGGATGAACAGACGACACAGACACCGATCTTTTGGTATTGATCTGTGAATTGCTCGGTCATGCGGTCGTCAAAGACGTAGAGAGAGCCGAGAAAATCTTGGCCTGGATATTCCTTCATGTAGGTTCCGATTCCCCCATGAAGTTGGTACACCTCTTTAAATCCTTGGCGGATCAAATGACCGGATGCTTTCTCACATCGCACGCCATACGTACAAACAGTCAGCACTTTTTTGTCTTTGAGCTCTTCATGCTCCGAAACGATCTTTGGAAGATCCCGAAAGTTTTGCATGCCGCTTTGTCTGGAACCTGCGAAATGTCCGACCGCATATTCATAATCATTACGCATGTCGATAATCTCAAACTCTTCCCCGCTCTCGATCCACTTCTTGAGTTCCGCGGCTTCAATATGCGTTCCCGTAACCTCATTTGGATCAATATCCGCGTCGAGAGATAACCCCGTTGCAACAATCTCCGTTCGTGCTTTTACTTTGAGCTTCTCGAACGCTCCTCCATTCGATGGACTCTCTTTAAACCAAACATTCGAGAAGTCTCCGAACTTGCCCGCACTCCCATCGAGAGCATGCATCCGGCGCTCATACTCTTCAATATTCTCGATCCGTCCTTCAACCGTTCCATTGATTCCCTCTTTTGCAATTAAGATGCGACCGAGCAAGCCAAGTTCTGTACAATGCTTCTTTTGCCAAATCACAAACCGCTCCACGTCAGTGACAGGAGTGTATTTGTAGAAAATAATAAGTTTGTGTTCGATAGACATGATTAAATTGATTTTACCGCCTCAGCAACCGTATCCCCTCCCAGTCGTCGATCTCGACGTACATACTCTGCGAGCGCCTTGTCGAGTTCCGCTTCGTCAAACGCTGGCCAGAACGTGTCTGTAAAATATAACTCCGAGTAACTTAGCTGCCAGATCAAGAAGTTGCTGACGCGCATTTCGCCGCCGGTGCGAATCATGAGGTCCGGGTCACTCTGACCCTTTGTATACAAATGTTGTTCAATGAGTTCCTCGTTGATTTCGTCTGCGACGATTCCCTTTTTCACAATCTCTTTTAATGCATTTACGATTTCAGGTCGTCCACCATAATTCATGAGTACATTGCATTTAATGCGCTCGTTTGTTTTGAGAACATCAACGGCGTGGTTGATCTTGTGCTGAAGGCGTTCAGGCAACTTCGAGAGGTCACCAAGAAACGCAAGACACACGCCTCGCTCGCGCATCACTTTTGATTTGCGTTGCAACCAGAGTCCGAGCAGATCAAACAGCGTCGCGATTTCTTTTTGTGATCGTTTCTTAAAATTCTCCGTGCTGAACGCGTAGATCGTCACCGTTTCAACCCCACGCTTCGCACAAGCCTCGAGGATGGTCGTGAGATTCTCAACTCCCGCCGCATGGCCATCACCTGAGCTGAGTCCGCGCTCTTTTGCCCAACGACGATTACCGTCCATGATAAACCCGATGTGTTTTGGAATGTTTGACATAGTTTATTTTTTGCGCTTCTTTATAGCCTTTTTTGGTTTTTTGAGCAACTGTATCCATTCCTCGACATCGCTTTCAATAATACCATTGCAATCACGAACGAACGCATCGTGCCGTGTTTTCAGATCCTCTTCCGTCAGCATTTCGAGAAGCTCCTCTGCATCATGTGACTGATCACGAAACTCTGCATCTTTCATCAGCACATCCTGATTCACTTCGAGCGCCTGTGCGTTCAGTCCGCCGAGATGTAAGCCTTCGAGATTGCGCACGCGGGAAAGCGCGACATATCCCTGCCCGCACACGAACGCGTTTGAGAGATCAACAAACGCCGCATCGAGCGACATACCCTGACTCTTGTGAACCGTCATCGCCCAGGCAAGGCGAAGTGGAAACTGTACGATACTCGCAAGCTCTTTGTCTTCCGCGCGAATGGACCAAGACGACTTCGCGACCTCAATCACTTGTCCTGATCTTGTACGCACAATTGGGTACTTCGACTCGGGCATGAATCCAGTAATCACTCCAATCGTTCCATTCACGTAATTCTCGTTGAAACTGTTTTTTGTAAACATCACCTGCGCCCCTTTTTTCAAATGCAATGTCTCGGGCGACAAACATCCTCGTTTAAGTTGCTCAACAAGCGGCGGCGCGCCATGCATTTCCATGTCGAAGGATTCTTTCTTTCCTGGGATTCTCCGAAGCTCATACTCGTTCAGTTGATCCACATTCGCGTTGTGCGTAAACAACTTCGGTACGTCGAGATCGGCGTGGTCGAAATTCGTATCAACAGACCTCGAGAGGAGCACATCTTTATCTTCGTCAGAGAGAAAGCCCGAGCGCATCGATCGTAAAACACCAAGAAACACTTTGTCATCTTGACGATGATGCTCAGTTAAATAGCACACGCGAGGATCCATCATCTGCCAGGCTTTCGACTGAAATGCGAACTCGGGAATTGGTTCGCCTTGTCGAGAAACGGGCGGCAACTGAAAAAAATCACCAACACAGACAACTTGCATTCCGCCGAATGGTTCATCTTTTTTGCGAACCGTGCGGCACACGAGTTCGATCAAGTCGAAGGTTCGACCGTCGAGCATCGAGATTTCATCAATGATGAGCACACTTGTCTTCAACATTCTGTTCAGAATCCGACTGTTTCTTGCGATCTCTCGAAGCTCCTCTTTCGAAAGCATCTTGCTAATCCCAATCCCACTCCAAGAATGAATTGTCATTCCGCCAACATGCGTTGCAGCGATTCCGGTCGATGCCGTAATCGCGACATTCACCTTTTTGGAACGCAAATACGAGACGTACTTGTTAATGGTATACGTCTTTCCCGCTCCGGGTTCACCGGTCAAAAAAACCGAGTTACCGGTTTTTAAGATGTTGAGCGCTTGGGCTTGGGTCATAAGCTGTTGCGACAGTATAGCATTTCTCCACACGATCAAGAAAACAAAACCACCAACGATTTGTTGGTGGTTTTTAAATTACTTTTTGTACTTGAGTTTTGCCCAAGCTTTCTTTTCTGGTTTCTCTGTTGGAGTCGCGTCGACTTCGAGAGAAAATTCATCTGTTGGCTCTTTCAAACGCTTTGGCGTTGAAACGTATGTTCCGAGCGCTTTCAAGATGGAGTCCAATTTTGTGTTCAACATGTTGAATTGCTCTTGTGTCATTCCGCTTCCTCCGTTTGAGGATGGGCGGTCACCTGGAACAAAACACTCGCGACACTTTACCGGCTTTCCTTGCATTGGCTTGAATGGAACGGTGCAGCGTGCGCCACATTCTCCACAAGTCGCTGGGTAAGAAGGCTTTGAGTCATCAAACTTTGAATACTTTGGCTCCGAACGATCATAAGATCGGTCGTTCGAACGGAAGGATGGACGCTCTGAGCGTTCCCCACCGTTATCGTCTTTACGGAAACAATCTCCACAAAGTACTGGCTTTTTGCCATTTGGCTTAAATGGAACCTCACAAGAGTTTCCACATTGCGCACAAGACGTTTTGTGCATCGTGACGGGCCCCCCGTCTCTCTTTCCGAAGGATTTGCCAGCAAATCCATTATTTCGTTTAAACATATTTTTTTCGCTCTGTTGATTAACAGAATCCCGCAATGCTACAGGCGAAAGCGCTTTATGTCAATGTTTGGAGGTGAAAATCTCGAACAGCCGTTTTCGACCAAGTATCGAGACATGCTCCATGGCACGCGTCAGCGCCACATAAATGAGGTCGCGCTTAATTCGCAGTCGCTCCTCAGCGAATTCGTCCGAGATCGCTTGCGTCTCGACCAAGTAGTCCGAAGGCACACCGACGAGGTAAACCTCATCGAATTCCACACCCTGAGATTCGTGGATCGTTAGTACATGGACATTCGTGCGCTCTCGAAATACTTCACGAAAAACATCCAGATAATCCGCCGACGGACTCAGAATTCCAACCTGTGTCTGTGTGTCTTTTGTTTCGATCACTTCTCGAATCCGTTCAAGTTCTTCCTGTGTCGAGGAACAAACTTCGTCTGTGACCGAGATTCCCTCGCGTAATCCTTCCGGGACAGAAACTTCGAATCCGAGGGATGCGATGTACGAGAGAATCGCTTTTGTGTTTCGATACACCTTTTCGAGCTGAACCTTTTGTCCGCTCGCGAAGTCCTCGCCCGCGTGCGACCATTTGCGCATAGTACCGAGCAGAACTTGCTGGCCGAGGTCGCCGACGTAGAGCATGGCTTGTGTGTCATTCGAGACACACGTTCGAAGAAGCGTCACTTGTTCTGGCAAATAGTTCTGGGCTTCGTCGACCACGATCAAAGAATAGATGAGCGGGACAGATCGAGTCTTTCGGGTGACGACGAAGTTCTTCTTTTGAATGAGATACTCCTCGAGCTTCTCGAAAAGCCCCTTAGCTTCTCGCTCGAGCTGCAACAAGAGGGTCAGGTCGAAACGATCGAGCTCTCGATCGCGTGCCTGTTGTTTGAATCGAGCGAGATCTTGTTCGAGAAATACTGAACTATAAATGTGTTCAAGTGTTTTAAAAAGGTCTTTTGATTTGCCGGCGGATTTCTCGAGAAGAACATGCGAACGCAACGCGATACACTTGCGATGCTCGTACGCATCAATTGCGTCATCAACGCCGTTTGGTCTTCGCACAAAGCTCGCGTCCTTGATCGACAAGCGTTCCATCGCCCACTCTCCAAATGTTGTGACGAACACATCGTGGATTCCGAGATCTGGAAGCAACTTCGAGAAATATGCCTTTGTTCCTTCATCTTGAACGAAAACGATCACGTTTTTCGATGAGAACTTCGACGCAGTGTCTGGCGACTGTAATAAATACGCGATGCGGTGAAACGCGAGCGTGGTCTTTCCAGATCCTGCTGGACCGGCAATCAGAAACGATCCCTGAGCCAGTGCACGAATGACATCATCCTGCGCGCGCTCCATGCGCTCCACGATTTCTGGAAGCATGAATCCCCCTTTTTTCTGCGACAACTTTTCTTGATATACGAGCGTACGCCCATACACATCCGACTCGCTCGTCATGAACACAATTTTTCCACTCACGATCATGAACTGATCCTTGCGCTTGAGCTCCCCCGTTCGAACCGTCCCGTCCTGAAGTTGGTAAGAAGTTTGGCCGATGTCCGAGAACCGGAGGCGAGCTGCGGGTGACATCCAGGAGAAGATAGACTGTTCCATGAACGGAAACTTGGCGAAGTAGTACGGCTTCGCTTCCCCATTCTCGGTGAGAACATCGCATCGTACAAAATACGGGCTTGGCGCGAGCTGATGCAACTGATCTTCGCGAACCGCAAAATGCGCGAGGATTTTGTCTCGCGTTGCGTCATCATACCCACCGGAAGATCTTTTAAGCTTCTCAGCAGATAATTCTACGGATTTTGATTCTTGCTCAATAGCGTTTTGAATTGCCGCAATATGATCCTTCGCCTCTTCCAAAACAATAGACTTATCAAAATTATTTTGCGTCATGTTCGTTGAGTATAGCGTAATTTCCTTATCTTGCCTAAATGGCAAAGATCTGCTAAACTTCAAACTTCTTTATGAAATTTTCATTCCCTCGCGAGCCAAAACATCTGACACGTGTCCGTAAAAGTGCAACGGGGCACGGTCTTTTTGCGATGGATGAAATTCCAAAAAATCGGTTCGTGATTGAATACTGGGGCAACCTCGTAACCGATGACGAGGCACAAAAAATTGGCGGTCGATATCTTTTTGAACTCGAAAATGGGAAAACGATTGTAGGAACCACGCACAAAAACACCGCACGTTACGCAAACCACAGCTGTCGCCCGAATGCGGAAGTGCGCATTTCCGGAAATCACGTGTTTCTCTTCTCCACAAAACAAATCAAGCCAAACGAGGAGGTCGTTTATAACTACGGCAAAGAATATTGGAATGCATTTATCAAACCAAAAGGATGTTTGTGCAGTCCGTGTGCAAAAAAGAACAAAAAGAAAAATACCCAATAATTGGGTATTTTTCTTTGATCACTTTTGAAAACCCTTGACAAATACGATAAAAGCTGTTAAGTTCATCGGTTCAAATCTGCAGGATTTACATTCCGGCAGGTCTGCACAAGCAAGACGAGTTCGCCCAAAAAACGCCAGAGCGCGATTTTATGGGATTCAGACGAATCCGGCATGCTTCGTAGGAGCAAGTGTTTTGAGACGTGATTGATCACGCGAAGAGAAAAACAGCTTTGGCTGTCTACCCGCGTGTTCATGCGTTTCAACCATTGTTTTCTACGGAGGTGTCGCGTGTTCGATCAGAACTCGGAGATTCTCGTGATCCTGCCCCTTCGTCTCGAATACGTCGATTGGCCATCCGCTCGCTGGATGGTTTACGGCGATCGATCGCAACCTCGTGCTCATTATGACATCGTGTCCATTGAACGGGACTCACGTCCTGTCGGTACCTTTGTCTTTCATCCATCTCGCGGTGGATTGATCTGGACGGGTGATAAACAGCCAATCGTTGTTTCAGACAACGTGATGCTCTTCCACAACAACGAGCCGATTGCGGCCGTGAAGATGGGAGAGCGTCGCAGCTTTGTCATGGTTCTTGCGTCAGGTATTCATGCGTGTTGGTCAGGAGATCACTACATGGAAAACCTGGAGGCAAAAACCTGGACAGAAGCCATCCACAAACTTCAGCACTGCCTGTATTGCTAAAATACAGACATCTCCTCGAGCACCACATGTGCTCGAGTTTTTATTTTCCAGACTGATACTTTCTTACTTATGCAGCTTCTTTGAATCGTTCTTTGTGTTCTTTGGTTGGCGTCAACAATTGCGCGAGTTCATTTTTTACCCGACGAAAAACAAGCTCGTTGAGAGGATCGGATTCATTGGGACGAAACTCGGATTCAAGATACGCGATCAATTCTTTTGATTTTTTTCGATACCCTTTTGGAATCTTTCCGTCCTGACGTCTCTTTTGTAAATTATCCAGTCGATCCGCAAGCTTAATGAGAATCACACGATTTCTGAACTCTGACGAGAGTGTTGGAAGTACGGCCTTCAAGTGTGCAAACGGTGCATTCTCTTCCCCTTCTACATGAGATGCATCTTCCGATAATGCATCCACAAGATCCGCAACTGTCTGTGGCAATTCTTTTTTGAGGGCCAAATACTCTTTTGGAATTTGTTCTTGTGTGTCGTGAAGAAGCGCGCCAAGAATCACCTGATGTTCAGGCAACATCCGAGCAACACGAAGCGAAACATTCCTCGCATGCACGCGCTTTTCCGGAGACAGCCCTTTAAACAGAGGTTTCGCCATCTTAAAACTCGCGATCTCCGCGTCAGAAATATCTGGGCAAACCTCTCTCAAACGCATCAAAAATTCTTTCATACTCCCAATTTTTGGAAGTTCTTCTTTTTCTTTTTGTTCTTTTGGTCGAGTATTCACCATGATCTCAAAGCGCGGGCGTTCCATAAAAAGATCGTCGATCGATGTTAGATAAAAAATCAAAGGTAACTTCCGAATCGGATGCGGTGACACGTGTACCCATGCGGATTTTTTTGGAGATAATCTTGATGCGAAGACTCGGCGGGATAAAATTCCTTGAGAGGTTCGAGAGTTGTCACGACTGGATTTGGCCATCGATGAGAAGCATTTACGAGGTCGATAAATTCTTGCGCTTCATTCTTTTCCTCGTCCGTCGCATAAAAAATCGAGGAACGATAGGACGTACCGACATCATTCCCTTGACGATTTTTTGTTGTCGGGTCGTGCATCTGAAAAAAGAAGTCCAACAGTTCGCGATATGATGTCATGCTCGGATCATACTCAATCCGAATCGCTTCCGCATGTCCAGGATGATTTTCATACGTCGGACGCTCATTCTCCCCACCCGTGTATCCCACTTCCGTTTCGATCACTCCTGGTCGCGCTCGAAACAACTCTTCCATTCCCCAAAAACACCCTCCGGCAAAAATGGCTGTTTTTGTTTTTTGCATACGAGACCCTTTAAACGACACGCGAAACAGCAATCACAACAAAAAGCAGAACGGTAAAAATCGCAAGACAGCTGATGGTGTACGCAACCATCTGAACAGCCTCGCGTTTCTTGCCGTCGATGTATAACATGACTGGCTTTCCAAAAATCAACACTCCCATTGTTGCAGCAGAAATCACGAGGAGAAGCAGAAAGACCATGGGTGCAAACATGCTATCGTTGTCGGATCCGATGAAACGAGATGCATTTTGCATGATCGTCGAGATCATCACGACGTAGAGAACGGCTAAGAACGAAAATGACAAACTTTGTTTGAGGATCTTGGTGTTGAGCATAATATTGGTTTTTCAAATAATACTTTAAGTATATCAGACAATGCTTTCCCAAATCTCGCGATAGGCACATTGTTCAGATCTGTCTTGAAGAACCTGGTGTTGATGTGGAACAATATTTTCCGGAAGTGACCCGAGGGGAAACCATGCAAGATGGTCGCACTTTTCTGGTTCCATAATACAAGCTTCGCCATTCCACTGTTTCACTTCGAAAAATACATCTAAATAAACGCGATCACCAGACATGCGATGAAGAAGCTCCATGAATTCGAGCTGATCCTCAGACACAACGAGCCCTGTTTCCTCTTTGAGTTCACGCAAAGCTGCCTGCCGTAATGTTTCTCCTTCTTCAAGATGCCCAGCAGGCATATCATAAAAACCATCGCGATAGCCGGTATTGGCGCGTCGGAGCAAAAGAATCTCTTCGCGATCGTTAACTGCCATGACATAGACGGCGACAAGACTGCGGTAGTGTTCAGTTTGCATAATAAGAAATTTTGATGGCAAAACTTACGATGAGCGAGTTATTATCTTCTTAAACAAAATGTCGATCGGGTCTTGTCTCAATCGCAAAACGAAACACCGTCTTTTACCAATCCTTCTTGCCCAATAAGATCAAATTTTGATCGATAGCTGGAGTTCAATTCCTTCGTAAAAAATTCGTATGGACAAACGGCTCGAGTATAAATAACACTCTGAAGAATTTCGGGGTTGGTGCTTGAAGCATATCGGTTAGGTCGATCCTGATGATAAACCCCAAAATCCAATCCGACACTCAAAACCCCCACATCTTGATAAATATAGGCGATAACTTCGCCAGCCTTAAATGTGATGGGTGGGTTTACCGCCGTATCTTTTGAATCAAGTTTTGCCTCTTTTGGCAGGGCGTCTTTAATTTTTTGCACTGGATCAATGTGAGCTAATCGCAACCGAACTTCACAACTCACACGAAAATCTAACGAATACGGACCACCAACATAGTGGGCTCCGTTAAACAACGACATGTCCACAGGAGCATAAATAGGAATCCCTACGGATGTGGTATTGAGATAACTGTGTGTTTTCAAGTGTCCGCTCGCTTTATGAATATTCGGTGGTGGGACGATATTTGTGACCAACTTCGGATCTACAAGATGGTGCGTGAAGACGGGGGTTATATTTTTCACACACGATGGATCCGCTTGCGATGGGCTTTGGACAATTTTTTCTGAAATGGGAGATCCGTCGGGATAGCTTTCATCTTGAGAAATTGTGATGATACGATCCGAACGGAACTTCAAACTCTTAAAAACTTCTTCTGAAGCAATATGACGTTTCACTTGTTTTCCATTTTGATCTTCTAGCCGATAAACCGCCGGATCCCCTTCATACTTGATCAGCGTTCCATTCAGATGCCTGTGTGTTTCTGTTATTTCTCCTCCCGATTGATACTGCAAAAGAAGGCGTGAATCAACATCTTCAATCCAATTCCATCGATAACGTAATTTCGTAAAAATCATTTCAGAAGTGATCCAATATTTTTTCCCATCAAGCAACAAATACACTTTTGGATCCGTCACAGTCTTCACGAGTGCACCATATTGTGGATCATACAGTGGTCCATACGGCATAAACCCGAGCGCATCGTTCGGTATTTTCTTTAACAATAAAGTCGGCGCAGCTTCAACATGACCCCACGATGGAAAATACGTAAAAAAGATCATCTCGTTCGTGAACGCACGTTTTGTGCAAGTCTCTGTAATGAAATAAATGGCGGAAGAACTCGGAGCCTTGTATGCGTAGTTCTTATTTAAAGCGCATACGTTTGCGTGAGTACTTTCAAATAGCAAAAATAACATGAGCACAAGAAAAGCCAAGACTCCAGTGTTGCGCCAAGATGTTGGGATGGAAATACGTTTTGTCATATAATTTCAATCATTTTTTGCTTCAAACGTCTCGGGCTCAATCGTCTCTGTATCAAGTAAAGTGAATTTTCCACTCGTCAGATTCAGCTCCCAAGTTTTCGTCATGCTATAGCCCGCATCGCCATCAGCGGTTTGAAACTCTACCTTATCCGGATCTATAAATTTTAATGTCCCGGGATTAAAAGCCCCTTGACCGTCTAACTTTCCTAGATATCTGTCGGCATCTGGAGCCCCAAAAACATAAAGTGGTTGGATAAAGAAATAACAAACCAACGGTGAATACATGGAACCGCAAAGATCGTCATTCCCGTAATCAGTATTATTTTCATTCGCAACAACTAAAGCAACTTGGTTTGCCAGATTTTTAATATCTTTGTCTTTTCCACTCGTATAAACCCCTAACACACGATACTTCGCCTGAAGAAAAGATTGTGGAATATCATTGTCTGTAATTGTTGTTTCATCTTGTACGAAAGACGAAGCGATCGAAGGAACATTAGCGGGAAATGCGGCGATCTTCTTGTCATGTGCAATTTTCTGGTAGGTGAAACCAAGAAGGATACCCAACAATAACACGAATAATAAAAGTGTCATTGCCAACAACACAGACAACCGGGTTGTTTTATGCCGTGCAAAATTTTTCATAGATGACATTACGTTTCTGTTGAATCCAATCATGAAATAAATACCCTATTTAGTATACCAGTTCACGCCTCTACTTGGGTATAAACAAAAAACCCCAACGTAAAGCTGGGGTTTTTTGTATGGCTCCGCATCATCGAGGAAGTAAGAACCGCGATTGAGGCGCATGATGGTTATATTTCGATACCAAAGCTTACGGTGAAAGATTGTGTTTAGTGATCCCATTGATGCACATAGCTGTATCGAGTTTTTCTCAACCAATCAATCGTTATGTGTTGCACTAGAAAATCAAGCAATCATGTCTTTGTGTTGTTTCTCCATTTCCTCCACTAACGTACCCCACGCTTTCCCAATGAAGATATATTGCTCAGTCAGGCGCAACATCAGAGGTGCTTTTACCTCAACCATAAAGTTTCGATTCTCGACTGTAAGACCTCGAGATTGTTTCAGATTATCTGTAAGATCAGCGAGCTTGATACGCCACGCATCCTCATCTCTTGCCTCGATCAACTTTGCGATCATGAGTACCCATCGTTCTGTCTTATTTTCAACATCCAGCTGGTGAGTGCAGAGTTGCACAAGCTCAATTGTTCGTTCTGAAAAACCATTCGCTCTTAACTCATCAAATGTCACACCACCATCCTCGATCACATCATGCAAAATAGCGGCCAAAAAAACGTCATGATCGGGGTCGTCCCAGTGATGGCAGTCCATGACGAGCTTCTGAACTCGCAATGAATGTTTATAATTCTTCTCGTCTGGCAAACCTTTACGTGTGCCCTTAATCTTGTTCATCACCAACGCCTCGGCGAGGGGGTTGAGTCTCTCAAATTGTTCGTATGCTTCTTCTAAAGTCATAAGTTTTAATCGTTATAAATAAACGTAAAAAGCGATCAGGAGGTTTGACCCAGTCGACACTGGATGAAATCTCCCAACCGCTTTTGCAGTTAGTCCGCGCATTGTATGTGGTCATCAGCAGATTTCCCTGATGACCTACCCTTACGGGAACGATGCGGGGTTTGTGAGGGTCACAAACTTACCTCTTCACTTTTACTCCTAAAGTATAGGTGAAATTAAGTGTTTAGTCAAATGGAATTCTGAAATGATTTTAAAACGAACCTGGTGCTAAAGCTATACAATCTTTTATGATATAGGAATAACCAAATCCTTTAGTACAATCTTTGTATGATTTTACATTGATTGGAGCCAAATAAACTGGTGCTTTATATATAGGAGCAGCCTTGTAGCTCGGAGCTGCGTAAGTTGAATAAGACGGCAAGCTTACAGACTTCGAATCATAAAAGCTTTTTTCTTTGTAGTAATTTGGATCAGTGATATATGAAGGAGTATTCCAATAAGACCCATTTGTTCCATATGTCTTGTTATAGAGTCCTTGGGATGGTTTATAGCCATAATTATCGTATTTCAGACCATTAGGACTACTTCGAACATAGGGTGCTACATAAGTGCCATTCTTTTTATAGTAACCTTTTACACTTACCGCTAATGAAGGACTTGGAACAGCAACCATTAAAAACAGTCCCACTATAAGTAAGATGAATAGTTTTTGCATATAATTCAACTAATATGAGCTAATTAGAGTCATATGACCATAAGTTTTTCAGATCTCATCTAAATCTAGAGGAGAAACGGTTCTTTTACCAACTCGAAACTTTAATTACTTCTCATTTCACAATTCTCTTTAAGGTAGTTATTATACTTTTCTGCCATCTCATTATAGAGAGCACGTTTGAATGAATACAGCGAGTAGGCATCGTTATATTCTTCAAATTTTTGATCATAATAATTCACTTTTAACTTATATCTATCTATCGACTCTTGTGAGTATTCATCTACATGCATATTCTTGATTTCGCTAGCGAGTGTCTCCAGGTATAGATTATCGGCCATTAGTTCATTTTCTAACATTTTCACCTCTTCTTTATTAATCGGATCAATCTTTTCTGATTCAGAAGCGTGGAATCGTGAACAATAATAATCTCCAACAACCAAAGTATCAGAAGGTCGTTCTGCTTTATTCTTTTGTGTTGAATCTTGTGCAAAAACGTTTTGATTAAAAATGTTAAAAGCAAATCCAATCAACAAGAACGCCCACAAAAAATCAATCCAAAAAAATCGTAACAAATTAGCGATTTTTATAAGACCGACAAATGGGTATGAAAGATAATGCAAAAAACTTTCATTATTCTGGATTCTGTTCTTGCTTTCCTTAAGGATATGTTCGACATCGTGGTTGCTTGGAAAGGAGTGTGCGCCGAATGAAATCGCTAGCCAGCCTGCTAAATAGTACAAAGCACCGGCGTGGAGAATTTGTGATGCGGTGATCAATCCCAAAACAAAACAAGAGACAGAGTTTAAAATTAATGGACCCACCGAAATCCAAAAGGTTGATTTAAAGTCTTTTGGCTTCTCATGAATAACATAGCCGTCACCAGACAAGGTAAGGTAATTTACCTTTAAAACTTTTACATTAAACAAATCACAAAATTTCTTATGAGCGAATTCATGTAAAACCACACCTGGAAATGTGAGCAGTGATATTAAAAACCCTGGAATCATAGTTATAGATAAGATAGCAAAATGAACTATACAAATTATATCTCAAATTTAATTGTTTTGACATAAATTCAAGAAAAACAAAAATCCCAGCATTTTTGCTGGGATTTTGTTGGCTCGGCGTACGGGTACAGGACTCGATTTTTGGCAGTCTTTCAGGGATATTTACAGGAGTATGTACAGACACATGGGTCTCGTGGCGATCGAGATAGTGCAGACTCGGAATCAGGCATTTCATCCCAAAACAACCAAAACTAGGTTCCACAGAACGATCACATTCATTAGGAAGAGAAATGCTATATCGATGTAGGATTTCGCCTCTTGCACCTTGATCGTCTTTGCTAATTTGCTCAACTCGTCCCGGCTTGCGATATTTTTATCCTTCAGCAATTTACGAATTTGGACGAACTCTTCATTGAGACCACCGAGAACGCGTGGGTATAGGAATGCCATTCTATATCCCATACCTTTGACCTGCAGATAAATCATCGAGAGGCCCAGGATAATCAGAGACGCTGCCTTCGTGTCCGCTGTATTGATTATTGCGAGCAACACGAAAATCTCGATAAAACCCATGATTACGGCCCAGGTGTATTTCCATACCTTTCCAGCCTTTTCCCATGGGCCGTTGGTGAATGACATTTGTTTTCGGATCTCGGCCAAACCGCCAGAAAGGAAGTCTTCAATCTCGTCCCTGAGGTAATAAGGCGAGGTTTCAGCCTTAAGTTCCGAAATCTTTGTTTTGATAAACTTTTTCTCTGCGGCAGTCGTACCGACAAATGTCTGATCAATGAACTTTTCAAGTAACTTCTCTTGATATTCATTTTCGAGTCTCTCTTTCTTCTCAGCAAGCAACTGGCGTTCCGATTCTTTTCGCTGTTCATCTGCTATCTTCGTCATGATTTTCCACTCCATCTCATCAGTATCTGCAAATATAGGCCGCGTATCTCCCCAAAGGACTTGGGCGAGCTTCGGATAGAATTCCTCTTCCCACTGAATGCCGTACGAATAGGAATGAAGGAAGTCGGCCATCTTTTCTTCCTCTTTTTTATTATCTTGTTCCATAGATCTGTTTCTGCTTAGTTCTCAACCTGCCTGAGTACCGCATGATGGACACGAATTTGAACCAATCATAAGACCGATCGAAGCCCCACACTTTTTACAATGAAAATCGCTATAAACACGATCACCCAGTCTAGTCGCTGTAATATAGTCATTAACGATTTGCCGTGCCTCGGTATTTGTACTCTTCCCCACGTCGTTCTTTTGCTCTTTTAACTGTGATAACTCCTTGGAAATATCTTTCTTTAATGAGTCCAACTTTTCTCCCTGAGTTTTTTCCATTTGTAAAATCAGTTCGTTGATTTTTTCAAATTTTTCTTGTCCCGACCCGTATTTCTCTTTAACCACATCGAACCACCAATCGCGCATCTGACGAATCTCTTTACGTTTTTCTGGGTTAGCGCCAAATCGGTCATGACAATTCTGACAAAGAGGTGCAGCATTTTCAAAATCGTCTGACCCCCCTTCTGATTGTGGAAGAATGTGGTGAATGTCAATACCAATTTCACGACAACGACAGCAACTAAAAGCAGCTTTGTGTTTGACCTCTAATTTAAGTTTTTCCGAAAAGGGCATAGATTCAGTCAACAGATCACCAATTTATTGATGCGCTATTGACTGACAGCATCTGAGTCGCCAGACACTGTCACTCATGGCTCCGAGGGCGGGGATCGAACCCGCGACCATCTCGTTACACTTAACCCATCGGTTTCCCGACGGCGTGGACTATATCTTCATCCGTCTCTTGCGAGCGAGGATGCAAGGCGCTTCCAATTTATCAGACGATAAATTGTACTCCCGTTAGGGATAGTCTCTGAACCTTCAATGCTCTTTCGAACAAAGCTTGGCTGCTGATTACCTTGCTTGCGCGAGGGCTTCCAGCAATTCACCTTGAGATCATTCCGATATTTCTATCGGAAGCTGCGATATGGAATTTTCACTTACATAACATTATATGCAAGAGAACGTGTTCACAGCGAGCCGCTCTGCCGCTGAGCTACCTCGGAACGTTTTTTCAAACGCGACGGGATTATAACAATCACTGGTAAATCATGCAAGACTGCCAAATATCCAAATTTATACAACATCTTCCAACTTTCGATCTGCAAAATACACCATCATCACACCGATTACGATTCCGGCTGTGGAGGACCAACCATGGCTTCCGCCAAAAAAACGAAGGTCGATCAAATCCAAGAGAATCCAAATCCCCCGCCAAATAAGAACGGCACCTACAATGACCAAAAGACTCTCGCGAAGCATGATGGCAAATGTTGGTTTATGTCTAAACATGGGCATAAAAAAAATTTAAAATTGTTAGTACAATCATACAGGAATTACGCATTTCATAAAAACCAACAAAAAAACCGCGTCCAGAAGGACAACGGTTAGTGAGCACCTCGAATGTCATAGATGTCATCGTCCCAGTGGGCGTAGAAGATGATGAGGGCGAACTCCTCCATCCAAGAAATGAGATGCAGGCGCTTTGATTCAATGAGCGGAGTCAGGGATGGACGATTGAGAATCGGGATCGTATCTGTGACGTACAGTCGTGAGATCGCACAATCCGGTTTTGCAAACTTCTCAGCGGCATTTCCACACATGACAGCATGTGTCACACCGGCCCAAACTTCTTTTGCACCGAGATCCTTGATGTACAGTTCAGCCGCGTTAATTTGTGTTCCGCCCGTTGCTGTTTCATCGTCAGGTGCAAGAACGATTGCATCCTTGAGAGCAAGAATGTTCCCTGTCACGCCTTCGATCTTTTTTTCCGTATCATCTTCACGTTCCGCATCCACGGTCACAACCGGGATGGAAATATGCGGATGTTCCTTGCGGACTGCCCTCAGTGTCTCTTTAAATCGCTTACGAGCCGTTCCGTCAGGAAAAGCCACGCAAATACGATCTTGAATCTTGAGAGCGTCATCGATCATTCGTGAAAGCAACTGGTAGGTCATCTCCACAGGAGAAATGAATCCGGACGGACCGAAACCCGAAATCTGTTCACAGTGCGGATCGACACAGACCATTCGATCAAGCTTGCTTCCGCCGACCGCCTTCAGTGCACGCACAAAAATGGGGGGCATTGGAAACTCGTTGGTCTTCCGGATAATCTTGTCCGATCGGCCAAGGGGAAAATACCCTGTCATGATCGTGATACGACGTGCACGACGACCTTTCAAACAACCAATGAGAAACAGGAGACGCGTCAACATCTCGCAGGTTCCGGGACCACTTGTGATCACATAGCAATCGTGACCACCCACATGCTTCTTGCCGAGACCAACCTGGGGCTCGCCATTCACATACGTGCCAAACATAGGAATGGCAATGTCGACAGGCGTGATACGTCCTTCAGGATGATCTGCGGTCTTGCGCAAACTCTTCTTTTCAATGAGCTCTTTGAGCTGTTTTGCGATCTCCTCGAATCCCGGCATGGGAATCAGGGTCAACCCGCCGTTATCACTGTGTGGCCGCGCTCGACGTTCTTCTGGGCTCAACATGTTTCGTTCCTCCTATGCACGAATGCGCGAACGTCTTATCATATTTTTTACGCGTGTGTCAAAAACGTAAAACAGACTCTTTCGAGTCTGTTTTATCTTACATTCCGTCGTCATCGTCATCATCACCCATGTCAAGATCATCTTCCTCTTCATCCTCATCTTCATCCGCGTCCATGTCGTCTGGGTCGAGTTCGTCGTCCATGGCAAATGCGCTTGCAAGTGTCATATGTGTCAAAATCTTATGAATAATTTCCCTGTGTGAGGGAGTGGAATAATGGTAAAGGGTGAGGGAAAAAAGTGCAAGGGGAGGTGGAAAAGTGAAAGAGTGGTAAAGTGAAAGAGTGAAGGAATTTGGTTTTTTCTATTTTTTGAAATCAACAAAGCTCACCCTCCAACACTTTTCCACTCTTTCACTCTTTCACTTTCTGTTACACTTCTCACATATGACGACCGCATCAAAACTCCTACAATGGTACAAACGACATAGGCGGGATCTTCCTTGGCGAAAAACGCGGGATCCGTATAGGATTTTGGTAAGCGAGGTGATGTTGCAGCAGACACAGGTGGATCGGGTAAAAATGTTTTATGCGGCGTGGATTCCGCGGTTTCCGAATTGGAAGAGGCTCGCGAGCGCATCGAACGAAGATGTTATTCGTATGTGGGCAGGGCTTGGATACAATCGTCGCGCACTCATGTTACGTGATGCGGCTCGACAAGTCGTCGAACGAGGGGTTCCGACCACGACAGAAGGCTGGCGCGCAATCAAAGGCATTGGACCATACACGTCGAGTGCAATCAGTGCATTTGCACAAAAGAAACGCGTCATGCCGATCGATACAAACATCCGCCGCGTTCTCGGCCGCTTGCTCCTCGGCAAACCGTTTCCCCAGCCGCGCGATGATGAACGAATACAAAAAGTCGTCAACGATTTTCTTCCGCATCGCGGAAATTATTTTGATGTCCCACAAGCGATTTTTGATCTCGCGACTGATATTTGTCAGAAATCCCCGAAGTGCATCGAATGCCCACTTCGTCGAGAATGTCCGAGTGCAAAAAAGTTTCTCTCCGGTCGAGTTCGAATTCCAAAGCAGATGATAAAAAAGGCTGTTGAATCACGCCACGCGGAAAAACTATATCCAGACCGAATCTATCGCGGAAGAATCCTAAAAGCTGTGCGAGAATCAAAAAACGGGATGCCTATTGGTCGTATAGGACCTATCATTGACCCATATTTCGATCAAATTGTGGATTCAGAATGGATCGAAAAAATGATTTCAAGATTGATAAAAGATCAGTTGATTGAGATAGTGCGAGGGAAACTTTTTTTGAAAAAATAAAACTCGATCGGGTGAGGATCGAGTCGGGAAGTACCTCCCTGGCGTGGGAGGGTATATTTGAGCGTTTTCACGCTCGCGTTCATCTCGACCGAGTTGCGCAAGGGGCAACATCGGCCGAGAGCCAAGCGGTTCCCGCTAACGCAGTGATTGCTTGGTACACAGGAATGACTCACGCCATCCCCGGCAATGCACGACCCCCATTGGGTAAGCCGGCTTGCTTGGTTGTGAGCTTTTCAGCTCGCGTTCGACCCGGAAGTTCAGCCTTGCATGCGCTTGGCTGACAAATCCGGGGATCTCCGATGGTGCAGCGCCGCATCCACTCGGAGTTCACCTCATCCCAAAGGGGAGGAGTGTTGTTGAGCGTTTTCACGCTCGCGTTCCTGCCCGACGCGGCTAACATCCGCGCCTGGTGGAGGTGGGGGCGAAGTTTCAAAATCGCACAACCGCTTAATGTTCGCACAAAGTCGCCCACCAACGGGAAGTATTAAATCATAAAAATTGAATTCTGTCAATATTGGCTGGACGGTTTTGTTGATGATTGGTGATACAATAAAGTCGGGTGCAAGACCCGCTCCTACAAACGTGTTATAATGATTTTGCTTCACCCGGATGTTATTTGGGCAAAATTTGGCTTTTGGGCTTGGAACTGTGTCGTATCTTTGATCGAACACATGAGAGCCCCGCGGTGCCTCCGAAAAGGGGCATGTCACAAGTGTTTCGAGAGACTCGGTGTGAACTGACTCCTCGACGCACTCTCGGACGGCGCTTCATCGCGCCGACTCGATTGCAATCAGCCAAATACATTCGCTGAAGTTTCATTTCTATAGAAATGAAAAACACCCCTTGAAAATACATCGGGGTGTTTTCTTTTTATTCAAGTTTCATGGCCATGGTCGCCGTTGAGAATAAAATTGTGTTTGGTTGAAACGTAACAGGAATCATTGGGCGATCATCGATAAACGTGGCCGACAAACCTTTTGTCAAAAAACTAGGTTCAACTTTATTTATAACAACAATGGGTTGCTCAACAATATCTTCAGTGAGTGTTCCTGGATGTGTCTGTGACGCAACAAAAAGAACAGCAACAACAAACATACTTGCGGCTGCAGGGACAAATAACATCGCTCGACGTCGCACGGCGTTTCTGTGCTCATCAAAATACGTGGAATTCAAAAGCATCCGTCGTAATGCATAACGATGCTCTTCACATTCCGGCACATTGATCGAATGCACGTGTTCGATCAAGCCCTCAAGATTGTCTTTCAAAAATAGGTTCATATGTTTTTATCTTTGTTGCCTCTGACTCCTTGTACATCATTGTTTGCAATCTTTTGAGTGCTCGATGAATGTGAGATTTTACCGTTCCCTCTTTCATGGACAATACACTTGCAATCTCTGGGACGCTCATGTGGGCAAAAAATCGGAGAGACAAAATGGTTTGCTGTTTTTGGTCTAAACGTTTCATCGTTTCGCGCAAAAGCTGAATCTGTTCTCTGAGTACTTGCGCGTCTTGTCCCATTTGATACGCAATGTCAGGGCGATATTCATCTTTATCAACCAATTCCGGAGCTTCTTCTGTTGTCACTTCAAACATTTTTGAACGACGGCGGTAAAAATTTCCAATTTGAGCAACCGCAATGGAAAACAGCCAAGATTTAAATGACGCGTTCTTGCGAGGCTTAAATTTGTGAAAATTCTTCAAGGCTTGAAAAAATGTTTCATTGGTTAAATCTTTTGCGGTTTCTACATGAGATGTTCGACTGTATAAAAATCCAAAAATGGGCTTGTAATAAAAATCATACAGCGTGCCAAACGCAAGTGGATCTGTTTTTGCCTGTTCAAGCAGTTCTGATTCGTTTTCCATAATGTTGTAGGGGCGGGTCGTGACCCGCCCGTGCATTGGATTACAAAGGTGTATCGCATCAAAGGCACAATCGTTGCACATGCAATAAATCATAAAAAAATAGAGGCATAAAGCCCCCATTTTTCTAATAATCTCTGAGTTTTTCAATAAGTGAGTTTGCCTGAATTTTTTCAAGCGCTTTCGCCTCAATCTGACGAATACGTTCACGTGTAACATCGAACTCGCGTCCAACTTCCTCGAGAGTATGGCTGACACCATCCACAAGTCCAAAGCGCATTTCAAGAATCTTTTGCTCACGCGGTGTAAGACCCTCCATCGCTGCCTGCACGTAATCTCGAAGAAGTTCTCGAGCGGCCGCGCGATCTGGAGAAATCGTCTTAACATCTTCAATAAAATCTTCGAGTTTGGAGTCTTCGTCATCATCTCCAACGGAAGTTTCGAGAGAAACGGTGTCCTGTGAGATTTTGCGGATGTGGCGAACCTTTTCAACGTCTTCACCCATTTCCGCGGCAATTTCTTCTGGCAACGGTTCACGTCCCAAATCTTGAATCAACTGACGTTCAATTTGTGTAAAACGGTTAATGGTTTCCACCATGTGAACTGGAATACGAATGGTTCGCGATTGGTCGGCGAGCGCACGAGTGATCGCCTGACGAATCCACCATGTTGCGTAGGTAGAAAACTTGTATCCTTTGCGATATTCAAATTTTTTCACCGCACGGAATAATCCAATGTTCCCTTCTTGAATGAGATCAAGAAGTGACATCTGTTTTCCTACGAACTTTTTTGCGATAGAAACCACGAGACGCAAGTTCGCTTCGATAATACGTCGTTCCGCCTCTTTTTCTCCACGCTCTTTACGTTTTGCGAGCGCGACTTCTTGTTCTCCATTCAAAAGCGGAATCTTTCCGATTTCTCGCAAGTACATCTGAATCGAGTCTTGTGTAAGCTCGGGAACACTCGCCCCCTTTTGTTTTTCGTGTGTCACGCGAATCTTGTCATACACTTCCCCGCGTTCTTTTTCACGACCTAAAATTCCTTCTTTTAATTCAACAAAATGAACACCAACGCGCTCGATGCTATCCAAAAAGTCTTCAAACGTTTCAACGTAATCTTCAACTTCTGTAAACGTGAACAAGATTTCATTTTCTGTAAGGTATCCACGTTGCTTGCCTTTTTCGAGCAATCGATCTAAAACCTCTTCCGTTGGAGGACTAGATTTTACGTAGCGCACCTTGGGCACCACAACATGTTTTTGTTGGGGTTTGTGTTGTTGATGCTTTTGTTTTGGCTGTGGTTTCTGTGACTTATGTTGTGGTTTTTGTTGAGGCTTTTGGTGCTTCACCATTTTTTTTGGTGCAGGTTTCCCTTTAGACACAACAGACTTCTTCACAATCTTCTTGGCTGGTTTCTGTGCCATACGAAAAAAATTCGCCTCTCTGCCGTTGCTGGCGTGCAGAGAAGTCTAATTAAGCTCCGACAATAATTTGTTCACAGCCTCAACATCGCCGGCGTCTTCTGCTTGGCGAAGTTTTTGTGCGAGGATGGATCGTTTTGATTGACGATCGGTTGCGTGCAGGGTCTCGAAAAGCGTATTCAATTGTGTGAGACAAGAAGCGGGCGAAAGATTCTCGAACTGTTGTTCTGCAATCAGGCTTGATTGATCAAGCAAGGAAAGAAGGGTTTCCTTCGATGGATCGCTTTGGAGAAGATTTCGAGCTTTTGCAAAAAAGGACTTTGTTTTTGCTGTCTCAATGTCTGAAGTGTATGTCTCTTCTAAGAATTTGTAAAGGTTCGCGATCTGTTCATGGTCGATGACCGTCAACTCGAGCTGTTTTCGAACATAGTCTCGATTGAGCTCATCATTCAAAATGGAACCAATAAGCACAAGAAGCACCTGATCTTTTTTTCCAAGCTTAATTGGATGAACACTATTTGTGTTCGTTTTAATAACGGACTTTTCCAATTTTGGATGGATGGCCGTTCGAAGAATCGCAAGATCAATATTCAAAAGTGAAGCGAGCTTTGCAAGCCAATGTTCTCGCTCAACGACATCTGAAATTTCACTAATGGCGGGAAGAAGTTCTTGCGAGATGAGTCGCTTGTGATCCACATTCGAGATGTCTCGAGAAAACAAGGTTCGATCAAATAAATACTGCATGAATGGGATCGATTCATTCGAAAGCTTTTTCCAAACCTCTGGATTCTTTTGAACAAGATCATCGGGATCTTTTACATCCGTTGGAAGTGAGATCGCGCGAACATCAAAGCTAAGTGAACGCGCAATGGTCACACCTTTCTTTGCAGCGGTGAGTCCAGCTGCGTCACGATCAAAACAAAAGACGACCGTATCAGTGTATCGTTTGATAAGTTCAAGTTGTTCTTGTGTAAGCGCAGTTCCAGAACTTGCGACAACATGTTGAACACCAATTTTATTCGAGGCGACGACATCCAAATTCCCTTCCATAATGATGAGACACTTGTGATCTTTGATGGCGCGCTTTGCAAGATCGAGTCCGTAGACGAGTCGACCTTTATGATAGATTAGCGTCTCTGGCGAATTGACATACTTCCCCATGTTCGAGTCGGCACCCGGTAATTGGCGTCCCGTAAATCCAACCGTATTGCCATGTTGATCACGAAGCGGAATCATAATGCGCGCGCGAAATCGGTCGAGGACTCCGATTCCCGACTTTTTCTTGATTGAGAGTCCGGCCTGTACAAGTTCTGCTTCCGAGAAGCCGCGTTTCAAGAGTGCGTCCGAAAGCATGCTCCAATCATCTGGGGCAAATCCAATTTCGAATCGATCAATGAGCTCGGACGTGATTCCACGATTTGCAAGATACTCACGCGCAACGTGTGAACCACTCGAGCTCGACAAAACCTTTTTATAAAACGAAGTGGCAAGTTCGTGAATACCCATCAAGCGTTGCTTTGTATTTCCCTCGGTCGTCGAGAAACGTTTAATCTCAACTCCTGCCTTTTGTCCGAGATGCATGAGCACTTCGGGAAAATCCATTCCTTCCATTTTCTGCACAAACGTAAAAATATCGCCGCCTTCGCCACAACCAAAGCAGTGAAAGATCTGGCGATCAGACGACACATGAAACGAAGCGGACTTCTCGGCATGAAACGGACACAAAGCACGAAACCCATGCATACCAGCGGGCTTCAATTCCAAATATTCACCAATCACGGCGACGATATCGAGCTTTGCCTTGATTTCGTCTTTTGGATCCATAATTAAGTGAAGCTTATCGGATTTTCCCCCTAAAAGCAAAACGACCCGGGATGGGTCGAATTAATATTCTTTGTAAATTTTATGAGGACCAACCTGCAATAAATTGATTGTCTGCGGTGCTGGAATCTCAAATAACACACGATACCCATCTTTTAATGAAAATGCATGACAAGACTCAAGCGATCCTTTTAATTTATGAACATGAAGCGACGGATGACTTGGTTGCTTAATAAAAATTTCTATTTTCTTATCGAAATCTTTTTTGAGATGTTCCGGCAATTTCTTATACGAACGTGTAAACCGCGGTGAAAAATTAATGAACATACCGGCTTACGCACGTAAGCTGGTAATCAAGTCCTTTGCATTTGTAACTGTTTTATAATTACCGAGAGCATAATCTAACCGTGCTTCATTAAGCATTTCATCAAATGTTTGTGGTTTATTAAGTCTCTTTAATTCTTTTGTGGTAATTTCACAGAGAATCTTTTTCTCTTTTGGATACCCAGAAATAAATCGCACCGCTGAAAGCGGGATTGTGATGAGTGCTTCCGAAGATCGTTTCGCGATTTTTTGTTTTGTTTTTAACATAATAGAAGTGTTTATCATTAAAAGAAGGCTATCAGATTTAAAACAATCCAGCAAACAAAAAAACAGACCGCACAGGATCTGTTAGATATGATGAAGACTACGGTTCCAGGAGCGGGACCAAGTGTAGAAGTGAGCCTCAAAAACCAAGAAAGCAATCATGCTCGACAAGATTTCACTGATGCTGGCAAGGACAAACGCTTCCCAAGCCTTGGAGGCTGTCACGCGATATGTGTTCGCGGAAACCTTTTCAACGGCGCCTACGTTCCAAAACGATTGGACACGAGCGCCGGCAAAGATAGGCCTTTCAACAAATGAATGGTGCAAGACGCCGCCCCAACGAGGAAGCCAAGATTGAATGCCGTTGTGTCGAATGACGACGATGGGATGCGAGCCTTCCTGACGATTCTTGTAGAGTGCCTGCCATTCGGTGGACTCAACATTGATTTGGAACGCGTTTGAACCGACGGACGTTTCCGCACGCACCTCGGCATCCTCGGGCACCACAAGAAAAACCATTTTCAGACGACGAAGTGCACGACGAAACATGTGATCCTCCCATGAGTGACGGACACTCGAACCCAAACTCCTTGTCAGGATTCCGCTCAGGTATAAACAATTTTTGAAAAAAGTCAATTGGCTCCGCCAAACAAAAATACCGAACGTAAATATTCGGTATTTTTGTCTGGCGGAGAGGAGAGGATTCGAACCTCCGGTACCTTTCGGTACACGGTCTTTCCAGGACCGCGCACTAGACCAACTATGCGACCTCTCCATGAGGCTGGCGAAAATATACAGGATTCGCCGAAAACTGACAATGGAACATTGTGTGCTAAACTGTTTTTGAATATATTCCTATGCAAACCTCTCGTCCAACGATTCTCGTTATTTTCGGCGCAACCGGTGATGTCGTCGCCCGCAAAGTGATTCCCTCTTTGTATCATTTGTTCCGATCCAACCAACTTCCGGCCATGTTTTGCGTGATCGGCTTCTCGCGTCGTGAACAAACAACAGATGTCTTTCGAACGTATGTTCGGGAGATGCTCGAAAAACACGTCTCGCCCAGCCTCGAGGCAACACAAGTTCAAACCTTCCTCAACCTCTTCTCCTACACACGCGCCGAGCTCGACCGTCCAGAGGACTACACACCACTCGGGGAAAAACTTGGGTTTATCGACGGCGAGTGGAAAACGTGCGCGAATAAACTCTTTTACCTCGCGGTTCCACCCTCTCTCTACAATCCAATCTTGAACAGTCTCTCTGTTTCTCGACTCACAGAATCTTGTGGTGAAGAGGGTTCATGGACACGAGTGCTTGTCGAAAAACCGATCGGGACAAATCAAGCGACTGCAGAAGCGATTGACGAGCAGCTCGCGCAGTTATTCAAAGAAGAGCAGATCTACCGCATCGAGCATTATCTTGCAAAAGAAATGGTTCGAAATATTCTTGCGTTTCGATTTCGAAACGACATCTTTGAACCCGTTTGGAATGCGCAAGGAATCGAATCCGTTCAAATTCATTTGCACGAGACGCTCGGTGTCGAGAAACGCGGCGCGTTTTATGATTCCGTCGGCACCCTTCGCGATGTTGGGCAAAATCACTTACTTCAACTCCTCGCGCTCATTGCCATGGAAAAACCTTCGAGTCTAGATCCGGATGCGGTTCGAGATGCTCGCGCGGATGTACTCACACATTTGAAGCCATTATCGCCTATCGAAATCGCATCGAACACCTATCGTGCTCAATACAATGGATATCAAGAAATCGTGGGAGTCGGTCCAAATTCACAGACTGAAACGTACTTTCGCATCGAAGCGGAAATCGATATGCCTCGCTGGCGTGGCGTTCCATTCATTCTCGACGCGGGAAAACGCATTGGCAATCTTAAAAAACAAATCATCATCACACTCAAACACCCAGCCCCTTGTTTGTGTCCCACGGACGGACATTCAAAAAACCGCATTCTCATTTCCATGCAGCCAGATGAAGCGATCAAGATCGAATTCGTTGCAAAAAAACCTGGAGCTACAATGGAAATGGAATCTCGCACACTCGACTTCTTGCTGCGCCCAAAAGATTCCATAGCACAGTACGTTGAGGAGTATGCGCAAGTTCTTCTTGATGCCGTACGCGGCGACCAAACACTCTTTGTAAATACGACAGAACTCAAGGCAATGTGGCGCTTCATTGATCCTATTGTGGAGGCATGGTCACAAGGTTCTGTACCACTCAACATGTACGAACCAGATACAAATGAGTCCATTGAATCCTGAGGGGATTCTCTTGACAAATCCTCAATTTTTGCTAAAGTGCAGGCGCATTTCTGAGGAGAAGAACATGCCACGTAAGCGTCGAATTTTGATCGTGGATAGTGATCTTTCGTTGCACGAGACGTGGAAAGTAGAAATGGGTAATCGCTTTCATGTGGAAAGCGCCTTGTCCCTTGAGGACGCTCAAATCGCTCTTGATGAAAAACCCACGTTTGCCCTCATCGCGGTCGAATCATTCCAAGATGGAAAAAGTCTCAACGCCGTTCCGTTCATTCAGCGGATTCGCCAAACGTTCAGAAAACCAATCATCGGCATTGCGCCGGATTATCCGCGTCAATTGCAAATGATTCAGGCAGGTTGCACAGTCTTTGCAGAACGCCGCAATCTTCCGGACAGAATTTTCGAAGCCCTCGCGCTTTTGTAGGACACCCCCTTCCCTTCGCGACCTCAATAAGGTCGCTTTTTTCTTTCTGAGAAATACGTTACGCTATGTGTCGTATGCAAACCATTTTTGTCACCATTTCTGAATTATTATGGATCGTTCTGCTGACTGTTTGGTTTTTTGGTTTTTTCAGAAATAAAAAAACAACCAAACTTCCAAATCCGTATTTGCAACTTATTGCAAATACGCTCTTATTCAGCTCCTATTATTTTTTGTTCAACCCATTTTTCAAAGGTCTTCTCGCGTATCCAGCCACAAGCCAAACTGTGTGGTTCGGCGCGATCGGCGTCCTCCTCACCATTGCAGGGGTCGCATTCGCGATCTGGGCGCGTGTATTCCTCGGCAAAAATTGGTCAGGTGCAGTCATCACCCTCAAAGCTGATCACAAACTCATTACATTGGGACCCTATCAATTCGTCCGTCATCCGATTTATACCGGTTGGCTTTTTGCCACCATTGGAACAGCCCTCGCAATCGGAACATTTGCCGCTTACATTGCGGTTGTATTAAATCTCATTGGATTTCTTCTACGTATCCAAAAAGAAGAAGCATTAATGACCGCTCAGTTCCCTGCGGAATATTCTGAATACAAAAAGAGTTCAAAAATGCTTGTGCCGTTTATTTGGTAACAGTCGCTTTTTTTATTTCGAAAAATGCGCTACGCTGGGGCTGTATGAAAACATTTATTCCGGGTCCACTTACGGATAATGCGCGTAACTTGTTGCGCAAACTTGGGTATGGGGAACAAAACAAATTCTCTGGCCAAACCGCGTTTATAAAACGCGTATCCGGCGGGGACTTTCCGCGATATCACGCGTATGTGGAAGATAAAGATGGCGGACTCCAAGTGAATCTGCACTTAGATCAAAAAGCGGGAAGTTATGAAGGGACACACGCGCACGGAGGCGAATATGAAGGTCCGCTTGTGGAGCAAGAAATGAAATATATTGTGGCCTGGGTGAATCACTGGAAGATGACGGAGTTGAATACGAATGTAGGGGTGCCCCTTGTGGGTACCCATGGAAAGAAAGACGAACCAAAAAAAGGATTATGGGGATAAAGAAAAGACCACCCGTCGCCAGAGGCTATGGGTGGTTTTGAGTTTGGGACGGCCTACGCGTGCGCACGAACAAGATCGACGCCCAATTTTTTCTTGGCGAAGATGGCGAGTTCTGCATGTGCGGCATCGCGAACACTGCGTGACGCTTCAATCGCGGACTTCACTTCCATGCGATTGACCACGATCGGCAGACCCGCTTCCTGCAAACATGCATAGAGCATGAGTTCCCCGCAGTTCATGTGCCAATGATCGGTCACAAGATAGACTTCCGTCAGCTTCGGAAGGTGGTGTTGCTGCAGATGCTGTGCAAGCGCGCTTGCATAAGACTCTGTCAGCGAATCTTTTGCAAACACCGTTGCGACAGACATGACGGCATGCTCATGTGCCATGCTTTCGTACAACTCCAGTTCTGTACGACGTTCAGGATCACCTACGATCACGAGAGGGACGCGTTCATCCAAAGCACACTTGATGGCCGTCGAAATACGACGAGTTTCGACGTTGCCGCTTTCAAGAAGCGGACCGCAGAACATGACAACCGCTGTACGGTTACGCATGAGTTTCCTTGCGTTTGAGAAAAGAGCAAAGCTTACGACCTGTAAGCTTCGGGAGAATAACATGATAGGAACGATGAATCAAGACCGCTTTAATCTATAAAAAGGAACGCAAAGAAGTCCGAAACCAGCTAAAACCATGGCAATCGAAATGAATTGTGCGGGAGTGAGGAAAAAATAGCGCACATCGATTGCACGCAAAAAATCTAAAAAGAAACGCATGATGCCGTGGAGAATTAAAAAAGCAACGACAAAGGTTTGCGGCTTCGCATGCTTACGGTCGAGAAACACAAATAAAAGAAAGAGAAGAAATCCCTCGATCGAGAGATAAAGCCCGTGGTCGTGTCGAACACCGTCTGGATATCGAACTCCTAAAATGAAGTGTGTGAGTGTTCCTGGATGATCGTGAATGAGGAAACAGCCGATACGACCGATGCCGAATCCAAGAGGAAGTGCATACGCGACACATCCAGCATAGCGCCATGCGTCGAGTTTCTTCGATCGAAAATACATCAATAACACAATCACCGCTCCAAGAAATCCACCCATTTCCGAGTAACCGCCCTGCCAAACTTTTAGCAGCTCGACAGGATTCGCAAGATACACAGATGGCTCATAAACGATCATGAACAAGCGCGCACCGAGAAATGCGCCGAGAATCACCCAAAACGCAAAATCGCAAACAATGTTGGGATTTAATCCGTCGCGTTTTGCTTTTCGAGAAGCGACCCATGTTGCACAAAAAATACCGAGCGCAACCAAGAGGCCCCAGACGTGAATCGTCAAAAATCCAAAATGGATTACTGTAAATTGAAACCAAGGAATCATGTATTTTTCTCAAACCACATTCCTGCTCTATACAACATGTGTTCATCAAACGCCTTGCCCATGAGCTGAAGTCCGACGGGTAAGCCGTGCGCGGTTCCACACGGAATGGAGATTGCGGGAATGGCAGCAAGGTTGGCGGTGATGGTGTAGATATCCGAGAGATACATGGTGATCGGATCATCGAACTTTGCGCCGAGGTCCCAGGCGACCGATGGGCTCGTTGGTGTGAGAATTACATCCACTTCTTTGAGCGCCTCGTCGAAATCTTGTTTAATCAGTGATCGAACTTGAAGTGCTTTTTTGTAATAGGCGTCGTAATAACCAGCCGAGAGCGTGTACGAGCCGAGCATGATGCGGCGTTTTACTTCTGGTCCGAATCCTTCGCCGCGTGTTCGCTCATACGTGTCGAGAAGGTTGCTGCCTTGTGAGTGATAGCCGTAACGAAGACCGTCAAAGCGACCCAAGTTCGAGGTGATCTCGGATGGCGCAACGATGTAATACGCCGCGAGGGCATACTTCGCGTGCGGCAACGAAACTTCTTTAATGATCGCACCCGCGGCTTCGAACTTCTTCACCGCCTCGTCGATGCGCATGCGAATTTCTTCATCCATGCCTTCCACAAAATATTCTTTTGGAAGTCCAATGCGCAATCCTTTTACATCCGGTTCAATAAGTTCTGGCGCGGTTGTCGAGGCAAGTTCGATCGAAGTCGCGTCATTTTCATCCTTCCCTTCGATCACTTCCATCACGAGCGCGGCATCCTCGATCGTATTCGTAAACGGTCCGATCTGATCAAGACTCGACGCCATTGGGATCAACCCATATCGAGAGACACGGCCGTAGGTTGGTTTGAGACCAACAACACCACAAAGTGATGCGGGTTGGCGAACAGATCCACCAGTATCGGATCCGAGGGCGCACGGAACAAATCCTGCCGCAACCGCGACGGCCGATCCGCCACTCGATCCACCTGGAACTTTTGTGCGATCATGTGGATTCTTCGTGGAACCGTAGTGCGAGGTTTCTGTCGAAGAACCCATGGCGAATTCATCCATGTTTGTGCGCCCGATCAAAATCGCGCCTGCGTTCTTGAGTCTCTCGATAACGGTCGCATCGTAAGCGCCTTTATGATTCTCGAGAATCTGCGAACCTGCCGTAATCTCCCAACCTTGAACAAGAATGTTGTCCTTCACCGCAATCGGAATTCCCGCGAGGACAGAAAGTTCCTCGCCCGCCTCTCGACGAAGATCAATTTCCTTCGCCTCATCAATGGCCGTTCCCGAAACCCAAATGAACGCGTTCAACGCTTCGTTTTCCTCTTCTATCTTTTTCAAACAAGAACGCACCAGTTCTTCACTGGTGAGAGTTCGTTCCTGTAATGCTTTTGATAATTCGCGAATGGTTTTCATACTTATTCGTCCTTAGAAAAAACCGCCTGCACTTCGAGCAAATCGCCTTTACGTGCTGAGAACATTTCCATGGCTCGAGCGCGTTCATCGAGATCAATCGAGGGTTCGTCTGATCGAAATACGTTCTCGACCGCGACCGCATGTTGCAACTCAGGCACGCCCATTGTGTCCACTTCTTGAAGCTGATCCACATATTCCAAAATCGATCCGAGTTTCTCACGGTACTGTTCCGTTTCTTCCTCGGTGATGTGTAATCGAGAAAGCTTCGCAATTTTCTTCACGTCTTCTGTCGTAAACATAGGAAAAATCATTATGACTTTGCAATCATATCCATAAATGCGTCTTCCGACAACACCTTCACACCGAGCTTCAGAGCCTCGTCGAGTTTTGATCCGGCCTCTTCTCCCGCAATCACATAATCCGTCTTTTTACTCACAGAACCCGAGGCTTTTCCGCCAAGCGAACGAATTTTCTCTTTCGCCTCATCCCGCCCCATTCTCGAAAGCGTCCCAGTTATTACGAAAGTCTTTCCATCGAACGCCGCGGAAGTTTTCAGTTTCACGACCGGCTCGACCTCAACTCCATTGTCGAGATACGACTCGATCAACTCACGATTATGTTTCTCGCCAAGATACGCAATCACACTCTCGGCCACAATCCCGCCGACACCTTCAACTTCCTCAAGGGATTCTCGAGACACATCCAAAAACTTCTGTAGCGTGCCGAAGTGTCTTGCAAGATCAATCGCGGTTTGCTCACCAACGTTGCGAATACCAAGTGCAAGAATAAATTTCCCGAGTCCAATCTTTTTTCGCATTTGAATCTCTTCCACAAGCTTCTTGCTCGAAAGTTCCGCGAATCCTTCGAGACCAAGGAGATCTCCAGGCTTCAGCAAAAATAAATCTGATGGGCGATTGATGATTTTATTCTCGTGTAGTGTCTCGATAATTGCCGGACCAAGTCCATCGATCTCGAACGCACGCGCAGCGTGAAGCATTGCTTCGCGATCTTGTGTGAAGCAGCGCGAATTCGGACAAACGATGGCAACTTCCCCTTCTCGACGTTGCACCGCCGTTCCACAAACAGGGCATGCGCTCGGCGGTTTTGTTTTGTGCGTTCCGCTTGGGCGCAGTCGAGAAACAACTTCTTTGATCTTTGGAATAATATCACCAGCCTTAAACAAAACGACCGTGTCGCCTTCGCGAACGTCGAGACGTTCAATCTCGTCAAAGTTGTGAAGTGTTGCATGCTGAACGGTTGTACCGCCAATCCATGTTGGTTCGAGGAGTGCGACTGGTGTGAGCGCACCCGTACGACCTACAAACCATTCAATCTTTTTTACGTTCGTGGTCGCCTCTTCCGCCGGAAACTTCCAAGCCACTAATCCTCGCGGTGTCTTCCCAACAACACCGAGTTTCGAAAATATATTGCGATCATTCACACGCACAACCATGCCATCAATCCAAAAGTCCAGCTTCTCACGCTTCTTTTGAAGCGCATGCCAATGTTTCTGCACTTCCTCGAGCGAGGAGCAGAGCACAGCCTCTGGCGCCGTCTTAAACCCAAGCTTCGCGAGTCTCTCAAATCCTTGTTCTGCGGTCTTGTCTCCGAGATCGCTCACGAGCTCCCACGCAACGAATTGCAATGGTCGAGAAGCGGCGATTGCGGGATCAAGCTGACGAATGGAACCTGCCGCAGTGTTGCGAGGATTCGCGAATGTTTGTTTCCCTTCTTTTTCTTGTTGCTTGTTGAATTTTTCAAAGGCTTTTACAGGGAAATACACTTCCCCTCGAACCTCTAAAATGGGTGGGGTCCCCTGACCCCGCTGCAGTGCATCGGTATGCAATTTTAGAGGTACTGACGGAATTGTTCGAATGTTCATTGTGACATCTTCGCCGATCGTGCCGTTTCCTCGAGTTGCCGCTGTTTCGAGAACTCCGTGGCGATAGACGAGTGACATGGCAAGGCCGTCGATTTTTGGCATGCAGAACAGACCCCCCTCCGACTCCCCCCTTCGCAGGGGGGAGAGACTACGTTCCACTTTCTGTGCGCGAGCGTACCAATCTTGGAACTCTTCAAAGCTGAATACGTCTTCCATGGAGAGCATGCGAGATTGGTGTGTGATCTTCTGAAACTTTGGAAGTGGTTCGCCGCCGATGCGTTGCGTTGGCGAGTCTGAGGTGATCAGATCGGGGTACTGTTGTTCGAGTTTAAAAAGCTCATGTTTAAGCGAATCTAAAGCCGCCTCAGACATCGTGATTTTGTCGAGGACGTGATAATTGTAGCGATGTTCTTCAATGACTTCGCGTAATTTTTCGATCCGTTTTGCGGCTTCTTTTTTATCCATATCACACGCGATTATATCACGGACAAATAAAAAAACCGACAAGATGTCGGTCAGGGTCTGGAGAGAAGACGTTAGGCGAAAACGACTTGTTCGGTGGGTGCGGGCTTGCCGAGCTGACGACGAGGCTTCAGCTTGTCACAAATCACGAAACCGATCGTCGCTTCGATCAGCTCGATGCGCTCAGCGCTCGGTTGGTTCTTGCCCTTGAGCCACTTCTGGACGATGTGCACACCGCCCACGTGGTACCGTTTGGCCTTGAGCTCCGAAACGAGATCCTCGTTCTTCCAGCCGCGAGCCTTCAGTGCCGCCCGCAGTAATTCGCCATTCAATCGACGCATTTGCATGAGTATCGCAATCCTTCTTTTGAGCGAAACAGAAAAGCTAATCACCTTGATTAGCTTGTTGGTTATACGGGATTTTTGAAAAACTGTCAACGAATTCCTTTATTGGCATGCACCTGCCGCCATCTTGCCTGGCACGGCACAATTCACACCTTTTTGAAGGCCGGCACCGGGCAGCGCATTTTCAAGTTCGAATTGGATGGCGTAAGCGTTTCCTTCACTCAGAAGTGAGTAGCAAAATGCTTTTCTGGCCGGATTTCCACACGTAACTTTTCCCGGAAGGCCAGATTCATACGTACGGGGCACAACGCGTATAATGGTTGCGGTTTCTGTGGAGCAATCTGCGTGAAATCCCGTGATGCCAAGACACGCACTTTGAGCAGAATCCCCAAGTGGCAAAGCCTCACCTTCCGGATACGCATTGTTTTCATTAAAATAATCCTCCAAAGCGGATTGGATTTGACGGACATTTGAAAGTCGCGTGGCGTCGCGTTCTTTTGAACGTGCCGAACCAACCGCAACGGCCGCAAGCATCCCAACAAGCGCAATGATGGCGACAACAACAAGAATCTCAACAAGCGTAACTTTTGGTTGTGGATCCATACATTTATAAGCTTTTTATTTTTTTGATCCGTTTTACAAACTCCGAAACAGAATGTTCTCCTTTTCGAATCATAGCACTTCCCTCAATTCGCTTCCATGCTGCAATGGTTTTACGGGTGAAATCGGCAGTATGAAGAATGAGTGTACGCGCGCCTTTTGCGGTTTTATCCACGAGCTTTACCATGACTTCTTCTGGCAACAATTCCTTTGAAGGATCCACGAGCACAACATCACTTGGTTTGCGTGTCAGAAGTTTTTCGGCTTGTTCAACGTTTTTTGCAGATCTGACTGTCCAACCATCTGCGGAAAATCGCTTCGACAAAAGATCCGCAAGATGCGTATCGGGGTCGACGATCAACAGTGAAGGTTTTTTCTTTGGGGGCATATTACTCCATCTCTCTCATTGCCAAACCAACCGCGACGGCCATTCGTGGGCCGATTTCCTCAAGAACCACCGCGAGGTCTTTTGGATACACAACTCGTGCCCAAGGGTCACCGCGGTAGACATTCATGTTGAGCGTCTCCGAGAGATATTCCGGCACATGTGCTAAGTGTGAAGATCCGCCGGTTAAAATGATTTTCTCGACACGCTTGAGTTCCGTTAATTCCATGTTGGCATATAACTGAAACGCAAACTTAATCTCGTTCACAATGGGCTGCATGATAGGTTCGAGAATCTTTGGAAGCGTACCGTTTCCACCCGCAATACCCAAATCACGTTTCGCCCGCTCAGCGTCGTCTTCATTCAATTGCATTTGTTCAACCATGCGCTTTGTCACCGAGTCTCCTCCAATATTAATACTTCGAGACACAAACGGAATTCCCTTTTCCACGATAAATAAATTTGTGCGTTTTGAACCAAGATCAAGAATCATGATGGCACCCTTGTCTTTTCCAATAAGCGCTCGAATAAGCGCAAAAGATTCTGTATCAATCGCCTGCAAACTCAACTTGGCCGTCTTAAAAATTTCAATATACTTCGACACAAGTGTCTTCGCCGCACCTGTCACGAGAACCCGCGTATATTTGTCTTTCTCTTCTTTTGCCTTCTCCGCCCCTTCCGCCTTCTCCGCCTTTCCCTTCGCCCCCTCCCCATCAATCATGGTGGAATACGTAATCATTTCATTCACGGGCAACGGTGCGAGTTTGCCGAGTTCCGCATCGATCAAGGGTTTGACCATTTTTGGATCTTTGGATTTTGGTAACGATAAAATCGTCGAAAAGACATTCGAAGATTGAAGAGCTGTCATGGCTTGCGTTGCCTTCACATCCGATTCTTTACACACACGTGCCAAAAACTCACCCGCCTTTTTTGGTTGATCAAACAAACCATCACCACCATCTTGTGCTGGTAGCTCTAAATACCCGTACGTCATGAGACGCGCGCGGCCTTTTTCATTTGCAAGTTCAACAACTTTAATGCTACTTCCGCCAATATCCACTCCCAGAAATGTTTTAGATTTTGAAGATCCGAAGAGTCCCATAGTGGTGCAATTATATCACCAGAAACAAAGATTGAGTAGTACAAAAAGATTATCAATCCTCTACAACATTTCCAACAGGAAACGTCTCGGCAAAGCGCGATGAAACGTGTACAACATCCTCGAACCTCCAGCCATGTGCACGCATGGTCTCTAAAGAACGCACGTGGCGTTTCACAGACCCTTCAACACGATAAATCTGTTTTGTGCCTTGCGCGCGCAACAAGAATGGTTGGCGCAAAGAAGGTTCTGCAACTATCGGGCTGTAACCAGCGAGCACTTCCTCTCCATCAAGAAAACCATCTCGATCGGTATCGGACGTAGATAAACTCGTTCCATGCACCACTTCTTGTTGTTTTGAAAGACCATCTTGATCTTCATCTCCATCTGTTGTTTCCTTCAGGATAGGTGACGTAAAAATCATGACTTTCCCACGAGGTCCTTTAGGATTTGTATTAAAATCCGCATTTGCATACATGATTGTTTGTATCGCATAACGCATTTGATCCCCATGCTTTGTACCAGGATCGTGTGTGATAAACATTCCCGTCTCTGCATCGTACCCGATCAGCACAATGACATGATAGAAAAGATTTGGATCAAGATAGTATTTGTTTTTCAACAATTTTCCGTTGACAGGAACGATCACAGGGCGCCCATGATCCAATTCATCAAACAACAGTTCTTTTGTCGGCGTCTGAACCACGTGCGCTTCATACGGCAAATATCTGTTGACAAGCCGCACCATCAGCTCGGCACTCGTATCTTTGTTAAATCCAAAAAGCTTATCTTCAAGCGCAACCAATTCTTGAATTTGTCGCACCACATCCTTTTTATCTGTAAAGGTCTTTTTTTGATAAAACGCATTTACCATGAGCAGGGATGTTTCTTCACACGCATCTTTAAATGGTTGAACCCACGTTCCATTCGGAATTTGAATCGAAAATGGAACAGCCAAACGAATTTTTGGCGAAACGGCCTGCGTAAAGCTGAATAAAAAAAACAAACCGATAAAAATCACCGTAACAAACACCCATACCAGTTTTTTTCTTCCTTTCATCTGTCCTCTTGAAAATACTCTCATGCGTGAAACATCATACCATGATCGTGAAAAAGATTATGCACGTTCATCGAGAACTTTATTCACAAGCGCGTCTGCGGCTTTATTCAACTCTCTGCGCACGTGTTTTATTTTGACGTAATCAAATTGCGCAATCAAATTTTTGACTTCGAGGAACCGTTTGGCGATTTCAGGATTCTTTACTTTATATTCCCCTTTCAATTGTTTTACGGCGAGCTCAGAGTCCATACACAACTCGAGTGTCTCCGCACCAAGAGATTTTGCCTTCTCAAGCCCAATCACAATCGCGATGTATTCGGCCTGGTTGTTTGTATCGCGTCCGAGATATTTCGAGGCAGTTGCAACGACTTCTCCGTCTTCCGAATACAAAACCGCACCGGATGCCGCGGGACCTGGATTTCCACGAGATCCACCGTCGGTGAAGATTTTTAGGTGAGCGTGTTTGGACATAAGGAATCAAAATTTGTTCAATGAAATTTCATGCACGGTTTGTGGGTGGGTTTCATTCTATTTTCCGAAAATGGTATGGACGACGCTTTTTCGTAAATCTATGATGCGTCCTTGGAGTTCTCGATTACCATTCCATTCGTTTATGGTCACTTCAAATGCGACATCAAGAACATCACCAAGATGAAGCGTTTCAATATGAAATCCGAATGAGAAACCGATCATCTTCAGAATCTTTCCGTTTGGTGATTGAATGGTGAGACGCAAATGTTTGCCATCGGCGCCAACCGTTGAAAGGCCAACCACCGTTACGGAGCGCGCAGCAAAAATAGGCGAGGGGTTTCCCATGCCGAACGGTTTGCATTTTTCCAAACTTGAAACAAGATCCCAAGAGACATCCTCAAGCTTCATGTCCGCGTCAATGGGAAGAAGCGCGAACCCATCTCCAACGGCCATACTTGCCGCAAGCGTTTCGCGCATGATTTTTGTTGCCGCTTCATAGTCTTCGCAGCTCCGAATGGAAAGTCCGCATGCTTGTGGATGCCCACCATATTTTTCAAGATGCGCGGCTGCTGCATGCAGGGCTGGCATCAAATCAACACGATCCGTACTTCTTCCCGAACCAATATAATGGTTCCCCTCTTTTCCAAAAATAAATGTTGGAAGTCCGTATTCATTCACTAATTTTCCCGCCACAAGACCGACAAGTCCCGCTTGCCATCCATCTTGATACAAAATAATACAACCCTCTGGCGGGACAACAAGCTGACTCTTTGCCTCTTTGTACATTTCATCAGAACGCGCTTGTCGTGCTTTATTCGTTGCCTGAAGTTTCATCGCCTTCTCAACCGCTTTCGTTTCGTCCTCTTCGATCATGAGCTCAAGCGCATCGTACGCATGCGCCATGCGACCTGCCGCATTCAAACGCGGGCCGATTTGAAACCCGATCGAGGTCGTGTCGAGCTCGCCGAGCTTTCCGCCGGCAATCTCAATGAGCGCACGCAAGCCTGGACGTTTTGTTTTGTTGAGGACGAGAAGGCCAAAAATCTCAAGCACGCGATTCTCGCCCACAAGCGGAACCATATCCGTCACGGTCGCGATCGCAACCAAATCGAGCAACCACTTTTCGTGACCGATTGGAAAATCCGCGCCACGAACGCGAGCCTCGTCGATAAGCGCGCTAGCGAGTTTGAACGCGACTCCTGTGCCGCACAAGTGCTTGTTTGAGAATGTCTCCCCAGGTACAAGCGGATGGATCAAAATCGCAGATTCGGGCAATTCTTTTGGCATGGTGTGATGATCACACACGATCGTGTCAATTCCGTAAGACTTTGCGAGATCGATCGCGGGTTTGTTTGAGATGCCGCAATCGACGGTGATGACGAGTTTAGTTTTCTCGCGCAGTTGCTCGACGGTGTCCGTCGAAAAGCCGTATCCCTCAAGCTCGCGATGCGGAATGTAGTATTCAATTTTTGATTCGTCGAACTTCAATGCTCGAGAAATATCCCGCAGTGTCGTCACAAGCACGGTAGATCCACACACACCGTCTGCATCATAATCACCATGAATCGTGATCACTTCTCCTTTCGAGAATGCATCGAACACACAAGAAACCGCGACCGACATATTTCGAAACGTTGATGGCGCACATGTATCGCGACTCCAATCAGGTCCGAGAAAAATATCGATTTGCTCTTGTGTTTTGATCCCGCGATGATAAAGCAATTGCAAAAGGACCGGATGAAGCTCCGGAAATTGTGCAAAAAATTCTGCCGGAGCAGGATCAGCGGCGAGCCAGAGTTTGGACATATTAAAACGCAAACAACATCGATGACATGACCATGCTTGCGATGACAATCACAGAAATAATTGTCCAAAAGATTCGTGTGGATTTTTTGTTCATATTAATCCCTCTTCAAAACTTTTAAATATGCATCAGTCGGAATCGTGACACGACCACGACCCATTTCGGACATGCGGGCTTTTCCTTTTTTTTGTTTTTCGAGAAGTTTGCGTTTGCGTGTTACATCTCCTCCGTACAATCCAGCCGTCACATCTTTTCGCACAGCCGAAATTTGTTCACTCGCAATAATCTTTCCCCCGATCGCGGCCTGGAGTTTAATCACAAAATTTTCGCGTGGAATGGATTCCTTGAGCGACTTTACAATACGACGCCCAGAACGCTCTGCTTCATTACGATACACCAAAGTCGCAAATGCTTCGACAGGCTCTTCCGCCACCAAAATATCCATCTTCACAACATCCGCTTCGCGATAATCTTTCAAATCATAATTGAGCGACGCGTAACCAGCCGTCACACTTTTCAGTTTGTCGTAAAAATCCACAATGATCATGGACAGTGGTATTTCGTAATGGAGGATCGCGCGATTCTCGGAAAGATACTCGGTGTTCTTATAAATTCCTCGACGATCCTGAACAAGTTGCATGACGCCTCCAACATAATCCGTTGGTGTCACAATGTCGGCTGTCACCCACGGTTCATCAATCTTTTCAATATGCGAAACATCCGGAAGTTCGAGCGGACTTTTGATCATGAACACTTCACCGTTTCGCTTGAACACATTGTACGCAACGGACGGAACTGTGACGACAAGTTCAATGTTGAACTCGCGTTCGAGACGTTCTTTGAGAATTTCGAGGTGAAGCATCCCAAGGAGGCCGCAACGAAATCCGTATCCGAGTGCAGGAGAATGTTCAGGTTCATATACAAGCGCGGAGTCGTTCAATTTCAAACGCTCCATCGCCTCGCGCAATCGTCCAAAGTTATCGCCCTCTGCTGGGAACACGCCCGCAAACACCATCGGTTTCACTTCACGATATCCGCCAAGCGATTCGACTTTTGCATCGGCCAATGTGATTGTATCTCCGACGCGACAGTGGGCGATCGTTTTGAGCCCTGTTACGACATACCCGATCTGACCGGTTTCGAGTTCATGCTGTGGAATACGACCATTTGGCGTAACAGCTCCAACTTCGAGAATCTCGACCTCGGCACCGGTCGCCATAAATTTAATCTTCTCTCCCGTCTTGAACGAACCATCTACAACACGAACATACGCCATAACGCCGCGATAGTCGTCGTAAAATGAATCGAAGATGAGCGCACGAAGCGGCTTCTCGACATCACCTTTTGGCGGCGGCACTTTCTCGATTATTCTATCAAGCAATGCGAGAACTCCCTCACCCGTTTTTCCGCTTACAGCGAGAATCTCGGATGGATCGCAACCGATCAACTTGATAATTTCTTGTGTGCGTCGAGGAACATCCGATGCGGGAAGATCGATCTTGTTCAAAACGGGAATAATCGTGAGTCCTTCTTCAATGGCGAGATACAAATTTCCGATCGTCTGCGCTTGCACACCTTGCGTTGAGTCTACGAGAAGCACGGCGCCTTCCACAGCCGCGAGTGAACGCGAAACTTCGTAGTTGAAATCCACATGCCCCGGCGTGTCGATCAGGTTTAAGATCAATCCTTTATATGCCATCTGCGCCGGCGCGAGTTTGATGGTGATTCCGCGTTCGCGTTCAATATCCATTGAGTCGAGAATCTGTGCCTTCATGTTTCGATGCTCCACCGTCCCTGTCAATTCTAAAAGTCGATCCGACAGGGTCGACTTTCCGTGGTCAATATGGGCAATAATACAGAAGTTCCGGATGTGCAAGAGATCTTTCATAGTCGATGCGTATCGTAGCGGAAATATTGACGAAAGGCAACGCAGCGGACGTTTTTTCTTTTTGCCTCATCGAGTATTTTGTGATAAAATAGGGTTAACGAATATGAAAAAAACTCGTGTCATTACCAAAAAAATGAGAGACCAGGCAGTCGCACAGTCTTCCAAAATGGAAGGGTTGAGTTTGGCTCGTGCAAGAAAAAATATAGCGATGATTCGCAAACTTAAAAAGTATGGCATCAAAATCTCGGTATAACGCTGCCGGCGATGAAGCATGGATTCTCAACAACAAACTTGATATCAAAGATGAAAAAGATCTTGGTGATACGGAAACCCTTCTTCTTCAACGCACAAACGATCATTTTATGGATGCGCTTCGAGAAAGCAAGCTCAGAATTGATCTTGCTTTGCTCTTCGAAATCCACCAATACTTCCTCGGGACACTTTACACTTGGGCGGGCAAACTCCGCACGGTCGATATCTCAAAGAACGGAACGCTTTTTTGTTCATCGAATTATCTGACTCAGGTCATGAAAGAATTCGAGAAGTTGTTTCAAGAGAATATCCCGATCGAGACGGATTCAAAGTCTGTCGTCGCAAAAAAGATTGCGCTCGTTCATTGCGAGTTAAATGCGATTCATCCGTTTCGTGAAGGTAATGGCCGAACAATTCGTCTGTTCCTCGATCTGATGGTGTGTACGATCGGGTATCAACCGATTGACTGGAGTGTTGCGCCGCATAAAGAATATCTGAGTGCGTGTGTAAAAGGCATGGAACAAAATTACAAGCCAATGCAAAAAATTGTTTTTGTCGGATTGAAAAAGTAAAACCGCTCATACAAGCGGTTTTGTGTTTAACATTCGTGTGTCTCTCCTTCCCCCGGAATTAACACCTCCGTCTTCAACTCCTCACGAAGATGCTTTGCAAACTCCACTTTCGCATCCTCATCTCCATGCACCAAAAAAATCTTTTTTGGCATGACGCCGTCTTCCGGTTTAAGCCAGCGCGTGAGTTTATTTTGATCTCCATGCGCGGAGAACGCACCGATTCCTTGAATCTTTGCACGCACTTCAACGGGCTTTCCATAAATCCTGACCGTCTTTGCGCCTTCAAAAATCTGACGACCAAGTGTCCCTGCCGCCTGATATCCAATCACGAGAATCGTTGTCGATGCGATTGGCAAGTATCGCTGAAGGTGATGCATGATGCGCCCACCGTTCATCATGCCAGAACCGGCAATGATGATTTTTGGTGCAGGCGCGTCGTTGATTTGCTTCGATGCATCGGTCGAGAGTGTCTCGTGTAAATTTGGAAATGAGAAAAAGTCGCGGTCGGGTTCATCGAGAATTGGCGATTGAAATCTGAGGTACGCTTTGAAATCGCGGTAAAGCTGTGTGGCTTTAATCGCCATCGGGCTATCAAGGTAAATCGGTTCTTTGGTTTTTAATTCACGTAAAATCAAATCCATTTCGTAGAGTACTTCTTGTGTACGCTCAATGGAGAATGCGGGAATAAGAAGAACACCATTTTGTTTGAGCGATTCGACCATAGCATCTTTCAACAAACTCGAACGCGTCGCTGGATCTTCGTGAACCCTGTGTCCGTAGGTCGATTCGCACACAACTACATCGGCATGTGAGATGGGATCTGTTGGCGGAAGAATCGGCACGTCATCATTTCCAATATCTCCCGAGAAGACAACACGTTTCCCTTCTGCTTCGATTGAAATATACGCGGAACCAAGAACGTGACCAGCATCATGAAACATAACCGTAATTCCAGGAGCAACCGTTACTTCTTCGTGATACGCAACCTGTTTCGCTTGATCAAATACGCCGTGCAAGTCTTCGAGTTCATAAATGGTTGGGCTTCCGCATTTCTTTGCGTCCTCTTCCATGATATGATGTGCATCCTCAAGAACCAAACGTGTGAGACTGAGACACGGTTCTGTCAGGTAGATGTTTCCTTTAAATCCGGCTTTGACAAGAACAGGCAACCGTCCTGTATGGTCTGCGTGTGGATGTGTTACAAAAACACTGTCGATCTTTGAAACATCAAACACAAACGGTTTCTTGTTTTTGGTCGCGCACAATTGTTCGCCTTGAAACATGCCGCAATCAATAAGCAAATGGTGTTCCTGGCCATGTGCATCATTCGCTGTCAGTAAATGACAAGATCCCGTAACTTCCTCCGCGGCACCGTAAAACGAAATTTTCATAAGGGGAAAGGGGTGAGGAGTTAGGGAAGGAAGAATTTTTTCAAAAACGAAAAATGGTTTTCCTCATGAGCGAGTTTTGTTATGAGAACAATAAATCCGAGCATGGCGAGTTGTGAGAGCACACAAATGAGACACCATGCATGGAGAATAGTCGCTTCGATAGATGTCAGATAGAGACTGAATCCGAATCCGGCGCACGCAATTCCAAACAGAAACAAAGTGAGAGAACGATCGTTTGGTGTTTTTATTTTCAGGAGTGATCCAATCAACAAAAACAAATAGCCGATGATACCGATAAGCGCAACAGGAACGCCAAAAAATTCGGAGAACGGGCCTTTGTTTACAATGTCACAATTGATGGTGGCGTTAATGGTGCAAATACTTCCAGACACAAACCCACGATTATGCAAAAACGAATAGGTCGAAAGAGCAAGTCCGACCATCGCAAGACCAACCATCCAATGCGTTAATTTTTTCATCATAGAGAGCATTCAGCTTTCTTTCCTAAGTTCTCGAGTGTTTGCGCTCCACTCACGCGCGTCCCATCTTTAAATTCCCAGGTTGGATATCCTTCAATTTTTGCATCTTTACAGGTTTGATTCATGGCGTTTGAACCCGGAACCGAACATTCTGTGTAGGCAATTTTTGAAAATGATTTTCCGAACAATTCTTTTTGTTCTTTGCAATGCGGACACCACCACGCGCCGTACATTTTCACCCCTTGATCCGTGAGGCACTGTGCAAACGCGTCTGTTTTTGGATCAACATTTGCGGACTGTTGTGACAGAACAAACCCAATAAGACCCACAACGACCAAAACCGCAACCGCATAAAGCATCCAAGAAGAAACATTTTTTTTCATATGTGCCCAGTATACACGAATTAATATCGGCAAGCGACCATCTAAAGACCCCTATTTTTTGCCGATGTACGGCGAATAGAGAGGCGGATCGGCAACAGAAAAAGAGATGCGGCGACACCCACAACAACTACGACGACGATCAACGTCCGGAAGCCGAACATGACGGCCATTGTTCCACCCATAACAGCCGTTGCAGCCGCACACAAATCCGTCAGGGTGTAATAAATCCCCCATTCGCTTCCCTCTTTTTGTTTATCAATATGTTTTGTGAATAATCCCATGAACGACGGAAATGCCGCAGCAGCAAACACACCGGCAAAAAATTGAACAACATAAAGCTGCATGGGCGTATGAATAAACAAATACGCAAGCGGCAACAGAGCACCAACAATCGTTCCGATAAACATAAACCAAAAATCCACAAACTCACCTTTCATCTTGTCGATGATCGTTGAAAACGGAATTTGAAAAAGACTTTTTGTGAATAAATAAATGGACATCGCGACCCCCACAACTTCTGCCGAGCCTCCCTCAATAAATCCCGCAATAAACAACGCAAAGATCGGCCCAAGAAATCCAACACTCCCGCGCCAGACGATATCGGATATCACAAGACAACGAACAATCGGGTTCATTTCCTGTAAAAAATAATGCCGGATTGGAAGTGCACGCTTTTTCATAAAATTATTTCAACCGCATGTACGGGCGAAGTGGATAGAGGAAAAATGTTCCAAGAAGACTCACGATCACGGTCACAATAATGAGCGGATGAAATCCAGAAGTGGCCACCATCACTCCCCCAATGGTTGCAGCAATGGCAGAACTAAAATCTGTAAGCGTAAAATAGATTCCCCATTCGCTGCACTCTTTGTTCTTATCCATATGGCGAGAGATGACCGCCATAAATGATGGGAACGTTGCGGCAACCATGAGTCCATAAAAGAACTGGACGATGTACAATTGCATGGGCGTATGAATAAACAAATATGAAAGCGGAATCAACGCCGAAATCATGGAACCAATCAGCATAATCCAAAAATCATCTTTCTCCCCTCGGATTTTATCGATGATGGACGCAAATGGAATTTGAAAAATACTTTTGGTCAAAAGATAAATGGTTGCAGCAAACCCAGCTACGCGCGCGTCTCCTCCTTCGATGTAGTCCACAATAAACAAAGAAAAAATGGGGCCCAAAAACCCGAGGGCTCCCATCCAAATCACATCAGAGAGAATCATGAACCGAACAACGACATTCATGTTCAAGAGGAAGTATTCGCGAAAGTGGGAAAATTTTGACATATCTGTAGGGGTACCCCTGGTGGGTACCCATTGTTTACGATGCGGATAGTGTAACATGGTATGCATCCCTTGTGCATCCAACAATTTTGGGATATCTTTCATATCCGATCGTATGGATACCCACAAGGGGCACCCCTACAAACACAACATATGAAATTAAACTGGAAAAACCTTCCACGCCCAATCATTGCGCTTTCACCGATGGCCGACATGACCGACTCGGCGTTTTGTCGTACCGTAAAATATGTCATGAGTAAATCTGGTGCGGACGTAGAAACGCGCATCGCAAATTTTGTGATGTTTCGCGAAATGGTCTCTGCAGAAGCGGTTGTTCGCGGAAATAACAAGACGCTCGACATGACGGAGATTCATCCGGATGAGCGTCCGCTTGTGCAGCAAATCTTCGGAAGTGATCCGGACGTGATGGCCGAGGCCACGAGAATCATCGATCGCGAGCATAATCCCGAGGGATTCGACATCAACATGGGTTGTCCGGTTTACAAACTTGTTTGTAATTTCAATGGTGCATCACTCATGAAGGAACCGGAACGCGCAGCCGCAATCGTCAAAGCCATGAAGGCTGTTACCTCGAAACCCATCTCAGTAAAGATTAGACTCGGCTGGGGTGATCCGACAGAGTGCTTTGCCTTTGCGAAGGCTCTCGAAGAAGCCGGTGCCGATCTTCTCACTGTCCATGGCCGAACGCGCATGCAGGGATACTCGGGAGAATCGGATTGGGAAATGATTCGCAAGCTCAAAGAGACCGTGTCGATTCCGATTCTCGCAAACGGCGACATGTTCACAGCGCCACTCGCCATGAAAGCGCTCGAGCACACTAAGTGCGACGGAATTCTGATCGCACGCGGAGCTCTCGGCAATCCGTGGATTTTTGCACAGATCGAAGAAATGCTCATAGGCAAATCGCCAAAAGTGATTTCGATCGAAGAACGCGTGGACACGATTCGTTTTCACTTAGGATTACACATCGAACAGTACGGCGAGAAAGCCGTGACAACATTTCGCAAACATCTTACGTGGTATTTGAAAGGGTTAGATGGCGCAAAAAAATACAAAGAACGATTGCACACCGCGCCTTCTCGAGAGGAAGTCGAAACCATTCTCGAAGAGATGCGCCTCGACCCAGACATGAAAGACGCGATCGCACACAGAGACGCCGCGCATCCAAATGCGGGTGAACGTATGAAACTGACAAAGTAAAAAAACCGCTCACACGAGCGGTTTTGTTGTGAAAAAGAAAACCTGATCGGATGAGGATCAGGTTGAGCGTTCGGCCTGGCCAGTGGACCCGTGGGGAGGGCATTGCCACCGGACGCAGGCGACCGTTTCACGCTCAATCGCAACATGCGACGAGCAGATCTACGGCTGGGTGAGCATGAGATGCATGCTCGAGGGTTTGAGCGTTTTCACACTCTCGTTCTGCCCGACAAGCGACACATCCAATCGATGAGCGTTCGCCGGGAGAGGCTGGACCTGTGTGCCCACACAGAATCGCAGCCACCTGATCATAGCGCATCCAAGTCCACCAAGCGCCAAACGATTCAAATTGCGAGGGTGGGATGCGATCAAGTTTTTCAATCACCCACGGTGGGTGGGGCGTAAACGGCGTCGAGAGCGTCAGGCGAGAACAAAAGCCTCAACCGCACACAACACCGAACTGGCAACGAGCTACTTCGCCTTCTTCTTGTTGGCGGACTTCAGGTGGCCGCGGAACTCCTTGGCCTTCTTGTTCGCACCGCAGGTCCGCTCGTGCTTGTCGACGGCCTTGCCGCCCTTCTGGGTCGAATATCCGCATTTGCAGGTGTAAGCCATGTCGAACTCCGTGGTGCTTGTGGCACCGGGTTATCGCCTTTTGAGTCGATTGCACGGCGCAGATCGATCTTAAGACGAAGACGATACACTACCTGAAAAAGACGATTTTGTCAATAGTCTGACAAACAAAAAAGTTGTCAGATTCTGACAACTTTTTTGTTTTAGCCATTTCCCTTTTTAAATGCCACTTTGAACTGGGGGTACCATTTTTGGTCGTAATCATCGACAATCTCGACGGTTTGATCTTTCATGTACATGTTGAGCGCGAGATCCGAGAGAACTTCAGAATCGGTTTGAATTTCGGCCTTGAGTTCTTCGATCTCCTTAAAATCCGGATTCCCTGCTTGAACGGTTTGCTCAATCGCCTTTTTCTCTTCTCGAAGCGCCATCAACTCTTCTTTGATTTCTTTATATCTGCTCGAGTGCGAAAGTTCATCCATGATCATCTTCCCAATCTCACGCTTTCGCTTTTTATTTTTCTCTAAACGCTTATAAACTTCCTCGAGGTTAGGCATAGCAATAGGTTAAGAACAACGTGGAACATTATAGCATGCCTGAATCTCCAAACGATGTGAATAATTCTGGGTTGAAATACCAAAGCAAAATCATCATTTGGAGCAACACCAAAACACCGACAACAAATTGGAATGATGTCTTTCGTGATTTGTGACGAATGGTAAACATGCCGACAAGCATGCCGATTGAGCCGCCGAAAAACGTGGCAACGTACAACACCTTTTCCGGAACACGTCGCATGCGCGCGGATGCGGCGATCTTGTCGAGAAGCACGAGCGTGAAGGTGACGAAGTTGGTTGTGAACAGGAGTCGAGGAAGAGTCTCGAGATCCAAAAAATATCCGATCCCAAAATACAACGCGACACACATCACGATCCAAAGCACGAGCGAGCGAGATACATCTGGGTTCATAATGAATGTATTGTAGCATGTGAATGCTTGAGGTACAGATTACAAATGGCGGCATACAGATATACAAATTCTCGTCCTCTTGTTCTTCCCATCTGTATATCTGTATTTTTTATCTGTAATCTGTACCTCAAGGATATAAAAACAACCCTTCGAGGGTTGTGAGTTATTCCGGGTCTGCGACCGCGACGAATGGAAGCGCGCGGGATTTTTCTGCGACGTCCATGCCGTAGCCGTAGACGAAGCCGGCGTTTTCGATGCGGAAGCAGACGTAGTCGAGCGAGACGTCACTGCGTTTGTGACCTTCTGGTTTCTCGAGCAGAACCGCGACACGAATTTCTGCCGCGCCTTTTTCGGAAAGAATCTGGCGCACACGGTAAAGCGTTTCGAGCGAGTCTGCGACATCTTCGACGATGATCACGTTTTGACCACGAACCGACTGGCGAACATCGAGCTCGATGCGAATATCTCCCGGCTTGCGAGAATCGCCATAGCTCGAGATACTCATGAATTCAACGAAGCAGGCACTGACGCCTTTGCCATCCTGGCTCTGATGTTCGATTTCCCGCGCAAGGTCGGACAGAAAGACGAACGCACCCTTCAGGATGCCGACCAGAATCACTTCCTGGCCGCGATAGTCCTCGCAGATCTGCGTCGCGATTCCCTCGATCTTTTCGAGGATATCATCTTCCGACAAGAGAACACGATGGGTTTGTGACATGACTTCCTCCGATAATGAAAGAGCGTTTGAGGTGGGTATTCTGACATTCTCGTGTAAAGACGTCAATAAGAATCAGTCAAGATCCCTTGATCGTTTTTCGATAATCCGCTATTATTCCGTCATGCCTTTTTCCCGGATCGTCTAAAGGCAGGACAACGGTTTTTGGTACCGTTTATCGGGGTTCGAATCCCTGTCCGGGAACCAACAAAAAACACTCATCATTGATGAGTGTTTTTTGTTGTGTTTAAACTTTTAAGTGTTTCCTCATCGCCAAGGCTGTTGAACCCATGGTGACGACGAGCAGAGCGAGGAACTGTGATCCGAAGATCAGGAGTCCGTTTTGTTCGAAGTAGGAAACAAGACCGGTGGTGTTAGAACCAAAATACTGATTGAACTTTGGTTCAATAAAGGCAAGCGTTGGATAAACGATGGCGACCACAATCAAAATTGATAACACACTCAAAATAATTGTCTCGACAAGAAATGGCATGCGGATAAAACTACTTGACGCACCAACGAGTCGCATGATACCGATTTCCTCTCGGTGGATAAAAATAGCGACACGAACCGTGTTGAAAATAATGAGAAGGGCGATAAGAAAGAAAATTCCGGACAAAATAATTCCACCCATTCGGATTTCATCTGTGGTTTGTCTGATTTTACTTACAATCGACTGATAATCTGAAAAATCTTTTTGGCGAATGGCGTCGCGGAATCTTGGGTTATCGAGCGCAGCAATAATTGCGTCAAAATCTTTTGCGCTGTGTGCTTTGATAATGAGCGTCGGACCGAATGGATTTTTTCCAAGTTCATCAAGCGAACTGAGAATTGCGGGGTCACTTGCGTGACGCGTTTTAAATGCAGCAAGCGCTTCATCGGCAGGAATTTCTTGAACGTCTTTTACTTCCGGCAAAGATCGAAGATGGGTAAGCGCGTCATTCACTTTTACTTGCGGTGCATTTTCATTGAAATACACAGAGACTTCAATCCGATTTTCCACAAAAGAAATTGCTTGATCTGTCACGCGGTTGAGCACAAGCAAAATATTGACGGTCAGGAGCGTAAGCACAAGCATGCTCACCGTAATAACGGAAAGCCATATATTGCGCCAAAAATTCTGAAACGCAAATTTGATGATGCGATATGTGGAAGTCAGCATAGCATTATAATTTATAACGACCCTCTTCAACATCCGACACAATCTTTCCACCTTCAAGTGTGATCACGCGACGTTTTAGTCTGTTCACAATTTCACGATCATGCGTGACAAGTACAACCGTTGTTCCAAATTCATTGATCTTTTTGAGGAGCTCAAGAATATCTCGGCTATTTAATGTGTCGAGATTTCCGGTTGGTTCATCCGCAACAAGAATTTTTGGCTGGTGAACAAGCGCACGACCAATGGCAACACGCTGCTGTTCGCCGCCCGAGAGTTGTTGCGGAAATCGGTGTGCTTTGTCATCCAGCCCAACAATCGAGAGAACGCGCGGCACAACCTCGCGGACACGCAATGAGGGAATGCCTGCGACTTGAAGCGCAAACGCGATATTTTCGTAAACCGTTTTCTTTGGGAGCAATTTAAAATCTTGAAACACAACGCCAATTTGCCGACGCAGCAACGGAACATCACTTGCGTTGATTTTGGTGATATCCCATCCGCCAATTTCAATAATTCCCTTTGATGGGCGTTCTTCTGCGAACAACAATTTTGCAAGCGTACTCTTTCCCGTTCCGCTTTGCCCCACAATCGAAATAAATTCCCCGGGTTCAACACGAAGATTGACAGCGTCTAAGCCAATAATGTCAGGCGGATAAAATTTGGAAACATTTTTAAAATGAATCATGTAAGAAGTGAAATGATTACTCTCATAATACCTGTCTGAGATAAATTCGACAACTGCTTTTTGCACACAAAAAACAAACGGATTGCTTGACGCGTCAAGGATTTGTGATAAGCTGCATATCTTCCAACATTGGAAGTCAAGGGAATCCATGACCGAACCATTTACCGGATCGCCGATTGCGCATCCGAAGCGTAAACTCGTCACAACGTTCACGGGTCACGTCAACAAGCAAGCAGATGATCTTGTGCAAATGATTACGATGCTGCAAACGGGCTGGAACTCGCAGCGTGCTCCAAAACCCGTCGGCGAAATCACAATTATCCTCGACGACGACAAGAGCATCTCAGGCATCCTCCTCATCGAAAGCATGTCTCACACACAAGGTGGTGTTGTGCAATTCTTTCTCACAGAGTGGGACGAGACCATCTTTCGCTGCTACATCGTGATCGCACATCGAGACAACACCCTTCGTGTGGAGGTCTGGGAAAATCCTCCGGATCCCTATCACATCAGTTCTCCTCGCGTTTTTGCATAAGCCTTGCCCATCCATTGCGATGGGTTTTTTGATTCTTAAAAGAATCATCCTCCGAAGCCTTGGCGAAGGGGATCATGCCTAAAACCACCCGAGGTGGGTGGTTTCTTTATTTCTTCATGGAGCCGAGGGCGGGATTCGAACCCGCGACCTCTACTTTACGAAAGTATTGCTCTACCAACTGAGCTACATCGGCGGGGACAGGGGGCATCATAGCGCAAACCGTAAAAATTGAAAACCCCGCATGGGGCGGGGTTTTTGTTTATGGTTTGATCCATGTCCTAACCGAGACGTTCTCCAAATACTCTTGCGTCACTTGCTCTAACGTCTTTTTTGGAACCGTAATGGTGTACAAATGCACCTGTTCGTCAGCGGGCAGTGCTTTTGGATCAACCTTTTTTCCTGCGGAGTCTTGCGATTTAATGCGTTCGGTTACGGTAAAAATCGCATACCCTTGCGGCAACTCAATCACCTCCGTCACCTGACCATTTTCTAAATCTGCCACTTTGCTTCCCCACGCTTCTGGCAATTCAGATTTTTTGATAAATCCCAAATCGCTCTTCAGATTCAACTGAACCTGATTGTGAACAGCCGTCCCGACCTCTTCGAATGATTCAGCGCCGGTTGTTACACGTGTGTGTGCAGAATTAATCAGATCATGCAACGGTTTTTGAAAAAATTCGCTTGATGCCACATAATCTTCCACTTGCGCGGAAAGAACGATCGGGCCAATAATACGCTGTTTAAATTCCGGAATCGTCCAGCCGAATGATTTTTGCAGTTCCGCTTCAATCACCTCTTTTGATTGCCCTTGGTTTGATGCAAGAAAATTTGCGTAAAATGCTTCAATCTTACTTTGATCTAACGTAAGACCGTAATTGGAGGCGAGCGTTTTGACAACAGCCTTATTAATAAGGGTTTGCGTAATGAGCGCATCCATTTGTTCTGATGTTGGAGCGGGAGCTCCTGCGGCCGCTGTAGACGCAAAATATCGCTTTAACGCATCTTGCTCATCATAATATTGTTTGTACGTTACAACACGTCTCCCAACAAACAAAGCGGGAAACGGCAAGCGTGTTGTAATGGCATGAACGGTTTTGTGTGAGGACGCATTTGAATAAACAAACGCGCTCAATGCACCAACAAGAATGACAATCGCACCAGTCGCCCCTAAAACAACAGATCGAGTGCAGGGGCGTTTAGATGCGTGAACCGGAGTACTTTCCACGGGTACATCTGTGGAAACAACCAAATGCTCTTGTGGTTGATCTGCCGTGCACATATCGGCATCTGTACAAATATGTCCGTCGTCATTTGATGGCATTTGATCTGAACCGGAAGTTACCATCGTTTCGTCTTGTTCATTCATCATAAAGATTGCGCGGTGCGATAAGCTTGTTTATTGAAGAAGTAATACCACCACTTGGTCGAATTCGCAAGAGACTTTCGTTCTAATGTCTTTACTTCCCCATTCGTAGATTCGTTGTGGATTTGTTGATTCGTAACATTCTCTGTTTTTTCGTTTTTTAAAATCACGAGCGACTCCCCTGGTTTTTTCAATCCAAGCTTTAATCGTGCTTCGCGTTCCACAAATGATTCTGTTTGCACCGCATTTTTGAGATCTTTAATGGCCAAATGCTGTGTTTGCAACGCCTGTGATTGATTCTGAAGGGATTGAATTTGTTTTGCAATGTCTCGACTACGAATCATTTCTCTTCCAAACGAGAATCCAACCACGATAATCAACAAAATATTCACGAGATAAAACCATCGTGTACGAAATAATTGAGGAAATGAGCGTGGGATGGATTTATGCATGTATTGTTTTGCGCAGATCGTTCAACAAATTTTGAACGCGAGATGGCTTACGGACGGATTCAAACACAATGTCTGCCGCTTCCCCATGTAATCTGACCGTAATGGTTCCGTATCCAAATACCGCAGACATCATTCCTTGCATACGATAGCTTACTTCGTCGATGTGATCAAAAGTTGTCTCCGTCACAACACGATCAAAAAATCCTCGTTGATCAATATCAATCAATCGATAATCGGTCACAACAAACAACGTGTGCGACCATAAACGAAACGTTTTCCAAAAAAGGAAAATTCCTGAAACAACAAGCGCGGTAAAAATTACGGATCCAATGGTTCCCATGCGAAATAATGGATACAAGAAAAAGAACGGCACCAAAAACCAAACGGCAAATAGAAACAATTTGCCACTCTTTGGAACGAGCGATTCACGGACAATGAGAAGAATCTGTTCGTTTGGTTTTGGACGCACCAAATCTTTTAATTTCATACGGCTTGTAAACGCTTGTGTAAGGCGTTGCGCGCAGCAACGCGATCATCCCACGGAATCTTTTTTCCATCTGCGACCGCCATAACCGGTTCACATCCTTTTCCTGTAATGAGCACGAGATCTCCCGGCATCGCGAGCATAACAGCCTTTTCAATCGCCTCACCACGATCAAGCACACGAAACAAATCAATCCCCTCTTTTTTTCCTGCTTCCACTGCCGCGTCGGCAACCTGGTCAATAATCATTTGTGGATCATCGTCATACGGATCTTCATTTGTAACAATCACCACATCATCCATTTCCGCACTCATGCGTCCAAGAATGGCGCGTCGAGCTACATCACGACCTCCACCGGCCGAGCCGACCACGTGAATGATCTTTTTATGGGCGAAGAGTTTGACCGTGTCGTAAATCGCATTTAGGGCTGCGGGTTCATACGCATAATCCACCACAACCGAGAAAGACTGACCTTCTTCGATACGCTCGAATCGGCCAGGGATTGTTTCGAGATGTGCAACAGCGTCTCGAATCGCCTCCCAGTCGAGCCCCAGTGCACGACAGACAGAAATCGCTGCGAGAACATTCTCTAAATAAAATCGCCCGACGAGTGGAATGTCAAAATGCAACCGATTCAGAACAAACCCGATGGAATCTGGTGCGTAGACAACATCCTCCGCAAGGACCGGCACAATGGATAATGGACGCTCTTCAGTTGGTTCAAAGATAAGTCCATCGATCCCAAACCCAAACGAGCGATCAAGACCGACCGCAAGAAACTCAGATGCATAAGGACTCATCATGTTCACAACAGCTGTCTTCTCAAACACGTGTCCTTGAATTTTTTTGCGACGTGAATGTTTTGTGTGAACAAATAATTGTTTCTTTGCGTGTTTATAATTTTCGAATCCGCCATGCGCTTCAATGTGTTCTGGGGTGAGATTGGTAAAAACGACAACATCATAGTTGATGCCAACATGACGCGATTGCGAAATCCCTTGCGAAGATGTTTCGATGATGGCGTAGGTGCAACCAGCTTTAACCATGTCACGCAATATTTTTTGCGTTTTGAATCGCCCGAGCATGGTCATCTTTTGATCATTCGTCCATTCAAGCTCCGCAATCTTAAAACTCGCGGTTCCGGTCCAACCAACGCGCGCACCGGCATGTTCAAGCATGCGACCAATAAACTCGGTTGTGGATGATTTTCCATTTGTTCCAGTCACTCCAATCACCACAAGCTCATTTGAAGGATGACGATACAAAACAGCCGCCGCTCGTGCAAGGACGTAATGATAGCGATTTATAAGGGATTCCGGAACAAATTTACGAACAATTCGTTTCACCATAACACATCTATTCTACCATGTTATTCCTCCACCGCCTCCTGTGCATGTTTCTCTGCCCGCGCCCCAATATCATCGAGCGCAAGTGAATAAGTGATCGAGTGCGGAGCCTCTCCCCCTTTTGCTTTTTCGTGTTCGTAAAGCGCAACCACAGTTACACCGGCATCTTTAAGCGTTTTTGGAAGATCTGCACGTTTTTGTCTCCACGCATTCTTTGCTTTTGTATAAGCCGCCCCCGCAGCCTCGAAGGCACCGACAGCGCGACGTAATGCCTGACGATCCGCATCTGTGACACGTCCACCCTTCATGCGTTTCAAAATCGCGTCGCGTTGCTTTTGCGCTTGACGCTCTGCAGCATGATGACGCTCCATCGCTGCCCAATCTTTTTCTCCCAAATCAACATCTGGAAACGCTTCTTTGATTTTTTTCTCAAGTCCCACGCGCCCTCCCGCATAATCCATAATCGCAAGTCCGAGCTGACCGTATTGTTGCTTCAATGATCGTAAACGAAGCGCTGCAAGGCGCACAGCCGTTTTTGTTTCTTTGAGATCCTCGGCTTTATTCACGACAATCGGAAATTCAAAACAGGCAGCAGCATCTTTCGCCGCCTCTTTCGCGGTTGCAAGGGTTATTTGATATGGACCGTAAACATTCGTATCCGATCGAGAGGCATCTTCCTTAAACTGACTCTCGATAAGTCCCATCGCGTTCAAAACACGGACGGGTACTCCAGTTTTGTCTGATGCATACTGCACACTTTTCTGAATGGCGGCCCAGCGTTCAGGCTCACGACATGCGGCAAAATAATTTTTTTCATTCACCTCATCACTGTATCTGTGTGATCGAATGAGCTCGGCAGCGTCGATCATGGCTGCTTGGATTTTCTCGACAGGAACGTTATGCGCACGCAACTCTGCCTCCATTGGGTGCTCAGCGCTAAATTTGCGAGCTCGTTCTAATTTTTTGGATTCATCTTCAGGGGCAGGTTGTGACGCGTCCTTGCGAGGATCTCGTTCTGGTGTGTCAAATTCTTTTACGGGTGTATTTGATGCATGTTCCGCAAGCGCGCTGATTCCGCCGACCGCGAGTAATCCTGCGACAATTCTTGGGAGGAAACGGTTCTGTTTCATATGCGAGTATGCTAGCAAATTTTTGTGATCTCGACGAACAAACCCCTTTTTGTTAAACTGTGAAAAATTCACCTAACCTTTTGTATGGGCAGAAATGAATGGCAGCCCCACCTCCCCGTTCCAGATCTTCCAACGGAACCACCACCAGATCGTTATCCAAAGAAAAAAGCACCTGAACTGGAGGATGGTCCAACCGATGACAAGAAAAAAACCAACCAGAAACGAGGCTATGTGATCAATGGATCGGATCCGCGCGAAGATGATCGCTTTGATAACAAAATTGATAACAAAATCAAAGGCGACTATGACATGTAAAAAAAGATTCTCGAACATTCGAGGATCTTTTTTTAGGTCACTTTTGGCGCAAGTTCCCCGCTTCCTGTTTTTTTCATGAGCGTTCCGACCATTTTTTCAAATTGTTCGCCACGATCAAATTCATTTTTAAACACACCGAAGCTTGCGGTTCCTGGTGAAAGCAAAACGATGTCTCCGAGTGTTGCAACGGTCGCAGCCGCCTCGAATGCCTTTTCCATGGAATCGACCCGTACGTGCGGAACATCTCCAATCGCTTTCTCAACATCATTCGTCGCGGTTCCCTCGAACAACACAACATACTTACATTCTTTTTGAACCGATGCGCCCATTTGCTCAAAGGTAAATCCCTTTGTGGATCCTCCAGCGAGAAGAATAATATTTCCCCCATTGCCGAATCGCGCGAGCGCGGCCATGGTTCCTTCTGGGCTCGTTGCGGTCGTGTCATTCACATACATCACCCCCTCGACCTCGCCGACGACTTGTTGACGACCCGGGAGGCCCGCGAAGGACTTGAGGGTCTCTCGAATATCCTCATCACTCACACCAATCAGGTGTGCGGCGAGCGAGGCGCAAAGAATGTTGTAAACGTTGTGTTCTCCAACAAGGGCAATATCTTTTGTATTTGCAAATGTGACAGGTGTGGTCGAGGAACTAAATTTCAAATCGTCTCCCTCGCGATACGCTCCCACTTTTCCCTCCGTAAGAGGCGAAAGCGAAACCCAGAACTTCTTTTCTGATCGCGCGTGATCGGCGATTTCTTTTGTGATCTCTTGATCCGCATTAAAAATGGCCACTTGATCCGGACGTTGTACCTCGAAGATAATTTCTTTGGCTTTCACATACACCTCAAACGAGGCATAGCGATCCAAGTGATCTTTATACGCGTTTGTGAGAATCGCAATGTCGGGGCCTTTGCCGAGGTCTTGGATACTTTCGAGGAGCCACGAGGAAAGTTCGAGAACGATCGGCACAGATTCTTTCTCCTCGAGGAGCCAGTCGAGATCCTCGAGAGGTGAACGCGTGATGTTTCCTGCGACCACTGTCTTTGGATTTTTTCGTTTCAAAATTTCGCCGAGAAGCGCAGTCGTGGTGGACTTTCCGCGCGTACCCGTGATCGAGTAGATCGGAAACGGACAGTAGCGAAAAAACAACGAGATATCAGACTCCACATGGATCCCCTCTTTTTTTGCGAGTTCCACGAACTCTGATTCACGTGCAACACCCGGATTTTGCATAACAAGATCCACGTTTGTGAAATCGTCTTCATGATGTTCTCCCAACACAAACACGGGCGGATACACATGACCCGTTGGATGCGCCTTTTTATACGTGTCGTACCACGTCATGATTTCATCAACCGATTCTTTGAGCTCGGCTTCTGATTTCAAATCCGTAATCACAATCTGTGCCCCATGACGCATGAGCCATTTTGCGGCACCCACACCGCTTCCCTGTTTAAATCGTCCAAGACCCATGACGGTCACCATGGCATCTTGAAAGTTTTCGATTTTGGATAAGTCTAGGGACATACACTTAAAATTTTCCAATGAATTTTGCGAAACGCACACGAATCAGGGACGCTAAAATCTGCCCTGTCATCGTGAGATATTGTACCACAGCTTTTGGCCAACCAACTTTCTCATATTTCCGACGAATCGAAAGGCCTTTCAAATCCACAGAATCGTATTGGAGTCCGTGTGTCTTGCAATAATAGTTGAACGCAGACTCAATCATGAATCCACAATAAAATGTGTGCGGAATAGCGTCGACAACCTCACGCCGCACAGCGCGTTCGCCACTGATGAGTGGAAACCAGTGTGTAAGCGCCGTAAAAAATCGACCGCGATCACGGATTCCAACTCGCATTGAGCACGTCCGATCTAGCACAGGGCGAACAAGTTGTTCGAGATGCCTTTCGGTGAGGCCAATCAAATCTGCATCCAAAAAAACAATAATCGAAGCGCGTGTTTGTTCGATCCCTTTAATCATCGCTCCGCCTTTCCCTTGATTCTCTTGTAGGTCAATCACACGTGCCCCTGCATGCGTTGCAACCTCCACAGTTTCATCTGTCGATCCATCAGATACAACAATTACCTCGTCAATAAACGGACTCGAAACCGCAACACGAACAACCCCTCCAATCGTTTTGGCTTCATTATACGCTGGAATAATGACCGCGACCGTTTCTTTATTCATAGTCCGTACCAATTCCACGACGATCACGTAATAAGCGTGCAAGATGTTGCTGTAAACGCTGTTTGAATTGTGTGCCAGGCGCAAGAAATTCTTGCGCGCGGTCTTCATGTGCTGCGGCCATGAACGCAAGAGAAAGTAAAATGCGCTCAAGATAAATAATCGCGAGGGCAAATTCTTTTTTTGCGATCATGAGCGACAGTGGGTCATCATGCTGCTCTTCCGAAAGCGCATTCGCACATTTAATGGGAACCATTTTTATGTTCACTTGGACACGAAACGCATGCTCTTTTATTTCATCCTGCCGTGCATACACGTCTGACACATAAACAAACACCTGATCCGCAAAACGGAAAAGTTGTTCATAAAACGGTGGACGCGAGACATCACACGTTAAATCGTCTTCATCACGCAAGCGCTCTCTGTCAGATTCCCAGGATGGTTTTTGTGCGTGTAAACGCGTAAGCCATTTAACATCCATCTGCATGGTCAGTTCTGCATCGGCTTGTTCTTCTGTGTCGAGTTGTTCTGAAATAATCGCCTGTTCCGTTGTGTGAACGCGTCCGGTTGTGGATTGGTGTAAATCATAAAGATCGTCGATATCTTCTTCAAGCAAATCGACTTCATCTCGACGAAACATCCATGGCGCTTGCGGATCCGCGATCATACCGGTTTATGTAAACTTCGCTTATAAAAAAGAAATTCCTTTCCAAGTTCGATGAGAATCAACTTCATGATTCCCATCATAAAGATGAATCCCCATTCCGACAAGGAAAGCGCGGACGTTTCAAAAAGCGACTGCAGGAACGGAACATGCACCGCAAGCCACATGAGAAAAAACCCGAACAACACACTCAGCGTCAGCCACATGTTTGAAAACGGATTCACACGAAACAAACTGCGTCGCAAACTTTTCATGGCAAACACGTAAAACAACGTATCCATTCCAACGGCGGCAAAAAGAAATGTTTGCACATGAGACACCTCCATTCCAAGATGAAGCAACCAGAGAAAAATCCCGAACAAGACACTGTTTGTAATAACGGCAATAAGCGCAATGAGTTTAATCATCTCACGACCCAAAATAGGTTCTTTTCGTGATCTCGGAGAGAGAGTCATGACATCTTTTTCTCCTGGTTCGAGCGTGAGTCCTACACTTGGAAAACTATCCGCCACCATGTTGATCCATAAAATTTGCGCGGGAAGAAGCGGAAGCGGAAGTCCAAGCAGAAGCGACGCGGCAATCAAAATAAGTTCTGTAAAACTTCCCGCCACAAGATACACGGTCACTTTTCGAATGTTATCAAAAATTACACGTCCTTCTTCAATCGCCGCGGTGATGGTTCCAAGATCGTTGTCAAGTAACACAAGATCCGCAGCTTGGCGCGCAACTTCTGTTCCAGAACCAAGCGCAACGCCCACATCAGCGGCTTTGAGCGCAGGTGCGTCATTCACTCCGTCGCCCGTCATGGCAACAACTTCGTCGTGCGCTTGGAACGCCTGGATGATGCGAATTTTGTGGCGCGGCTCAACGCGCGCAAAAATATGAATATGCTCAATTTTTTTCTGCAGTTCATCATCGCTCCACGCATCTAATTGGAGTCCTGTTACCACACCGTCTTCTCCCGTAATAATCCCAGCTTCTTTTCCAATCATGCGCGCCGTCTCTGGATGATCCCCTGTGACAATCACCGTTTTCACTCCTGCTTTTTTTGCAGCAAGAATTTGTGCATGCGCCTCTTTTCTGATCGGATCACGCAATCCCAAAAATCCCAAAAAGACAAACGAATGTAAATCGCCTTCTCCCACAGAACGCTCATCTTTTGTTGTGTCACGATACGCAAGCGCAACAACACGCAATCCTTGTGCAGTCATAGCTTGGATCTGTTTCTCGAAGAGCTGTTTTTCATGATCGGTGAAGTGCACCATCTTTTTTCCCACAATAACATAAGACAAAAATGACAAAATCCGTTCCGGCGCGCCTTTCAACAAAAGACGTGTTTCGTGATCCCAAGCGTGCCGCGTCACCATGAACTTGCGAGACGAATCAAACGGAATTTCGCCGATACGTTCATGCATTTGACGTTTTGCGGAAATGCCAAGCCCGATGGATTGCGCCGCAAGAAGCAACGCGCGATCCGTTGAATTTCCTTTGATTTCAATTTCTCCGCCTGGGTGTTCGATCACTTCCGCGTCATTACAAAGCGTTACGACATCAAATAATTTTTTGAGTGGGCCCTCTGTGACATCCGGAAGAGATTCAAAGCTGAATGTTTCATCGAGTGTAAACACGGAAACAACGCGCATGTCTCCCTGCGTAATCGTTCCTGTTTTATCAGAACAGATAACCGAAACACTGCCGAGCGTTTCTGCAGCAACGAGTCGACGTGTTAAAGATCGGCGTTTTAAAATGCGTTGCATGCCAAGCGCAAGAATGATGGTAACAGAAACCAACAATCCTTCAGGAATGGCCGCAACCGCAAGCGCAACACCAAGTCCAAACATTTCAATGACATCCTTCCCAACCAACAATCCAACACCAAACAATACAACGATAATCCCAAGTACCAAAAGCGCCATTCTACGCGCAAATTGCGCCAATTCTTTTTGCAAAGGAGTTTGACCTTCTTCCGTCTGCGATAATAATTCGGCAATCTTTCCAAATTCCGTTTGCACACCCGTTGCCACAACAATCGCCGTTGCGTGCCCTGCCACCACATGCGTACCCGCAAACACCATATTTGTCCGATCCGAAACAATGGCTCCCGGCGGAAGTTCCTTTAATTGTTTGAGGATAGGCATGGATTCTCCGGTAAGCGTTGCTTCATTGATTTGCAAATCAATCACTTCAAGCAGTCGAGCATCGGCGATGACCTTGTCCCCTGTGCGCAAAAGTAACACATCTCCCGGAACGAGCTCATGCGCTTTGACCACCTGAACAGAATCATCACGCCTAACTTCCGCAATAGGCTGCACAAGGGCTTGTAACGAAAGAAGGGCTCTGTTCGCTTTATATTCCTGAACAAATCCAATAAGCGTGTTCAAAAGCACAGCCGCAAGAATCACGAGTGTATCAACGATATCCCCGAGGAGAGCGCTGAGAAGGATTGCGACAACAAGAATCAAAATAAATGGGCTCAAAAACTGGTGCATCAAAAGAGCCCACCAAGCAAGAGGCTTCTCTTTTGGTAATTCATTCAACCCAAATTTGGCGCGTTGGGATAAAACCTTTGATGGAGACAGTCCGTCTCGCGATGAGTGCAATTCATCCAAAATTTGAGCGGCAGGCAATGTGTGCCAAAGAGGTTGATGGGTGGACATAGATGCGCTCATTGTACGAAGATTCGCGAGGCGCGTCCATGAAGCTGTTTTTTTCTTTTACGGTTTCCTGTAAACTAGCGTTGTATGAAAAAATTGTTTTCGATGCTGTTTTTGATGGTCGTTCTTATTGGCGTTTCCTCCAGAATATCACGCGCAGACGACTCCACCTTGCCAACCATTCAGCTCACCCCAGAAATCTCTGATCGCACCAGCTTTCATGTTTCACGTTACATCAGCAATCGACCACTCCAATTTCTTGGTCTCGTAAACGGAAACATCCTTGCGAGTTTCTCCGGAACGGAACATGCGTGGTTTTTTAAAAACGCCTTTGCCCCCGTAAATGGCGCAGACCCCGCAAAAGCCCTCGGGTACGCCATCATGCAAAAAGCGGATTCTTTCCGTGTCATTCCAAAAAAGAGTCCGTGCGAAAAATATAAAGACGCCATTTCGGCAGTCACGATTTCTGCCACAAAAACCTTGTGTCTCTCTTCAACTGCGGGCGGTGACTTTTCTCTCCGTCTTCTCCCCGCCACAAAAGACAAACCGATTTCGATTGGATTCGGCAAACAACCTATTCTTGAAAAAACGCGCGTGAGTTGGATTGGGTATGACGGAAATCTGTACATCGCATATCTTCATCCAAGATTTTTTGCGGACGAGGTCACGGCAGTAAAAGCCAAAACAAGTCCAACCGTCTTTTTTATCAGAAACAACCAACGATACAGCGTCCCAACAGAAGAAGTCTTCTACACCTGGTTTGATTCCTTCAAACCCGTCTTAGTTCAAGACGTAAAAAAATTCGCAAAATATCCTGTTCAAGCAAAAGCGGGGTATCGTGCAAATACCCTCATCCAATTCGGCAATGATCCAGAAGTGTATGTGTATCAACCGGCAAACGATCCGAATCTTGCGTATGGAAAAGATGTGAAAATTCTCACAGACAAACCGGAGAAGTGGATCTTACAAGATCCAAAAAATAAAAAGCTGACGATCGAGCTTCTTAAACGCCCGGAACTGTTGCGACACATTACAGCCGCTGATGTGGAAAACACGTTTGGTCCGAGCTGGAACAAACAGATTATTAAACTCGATGTAAGTCTCAAAGCTAAATACAAAATCTCAGACAAAGCGTTTGTTCCTAGTACAGACATTGTGTACGAATAAAACAAAAACACTTCGATCACTCGAAGTGTTTTTGTTTTACATTTCATCTTCATCCAATCCCATATCAAGCTTGTTCTCGTCCTCGCCTTTAAAATCAACGCCATCATTTTTTGCGCAATCAGAACACATTTCGTCTTCATTGATGTCGATTTCTTCTGCTCCGCAGACGGAGCATGTCCCTGTGCCTCCCATAGAAAATTACGTTAAGTGTTAATGAGGCAATCGTAATATAAATACGAAGTGAACGCAACGAGGTTGTCAAGACACGTCGTTCGCGAACGACATGTCGAGTGATGAGAGAGATAAAAAAAATCCGCCGGGAGGGCGGAGAGTAAAGGTATTCAGAAGAATTCCGGTCATGTTCTCTCTCCTCGCTCATCTGATCTCTCCGGAACGCGAAGCTTGAGAAACTCCCAAGCGGTTCCGAAGCCGGCGTAGGCGATGATGATGAGAAGGACGATCGCGATTGGATTGATCTTCTCTTCCGAAAGTGCCGAGTGCCCACCAACGATGAGGACAGCAAGCACCGCAAGGGCGAAGAGAATGGGCATCACGATGGATATCACGGAAGAAACTTTCGAATACCGAGGCTTGCTCATGAGGGTCTCCTGAAAAAGAATTTTCTGAAGTTGAAGCACTCTCGTTTTGATTCCTTTCCTGGTTTCATCGAGAGGTCTGGCAGCCACCACGTATTTCCGAAGAAGACGATTCTCGGCGGCGGCGTCTCTGCCAAGTACTTTCGTGCGTGGAACGAGATGTAGTCAAAGTCCTCAACCCACTTTTCTTTTGGCATGTGTTTCTCCTCTAAGGCCAACAGTACACAAAACGCCCATTTTCGACAAGAGAAAACAAAAACATCGAACCGAGGTTCGATGTTTTTGTTGGTGCGCCGGGCGGGGATCGGACCCGCGACCTTGGGCTTAAAAGGCCCCTGCTCTACCACTGAGCTACCAGCGCATAAATTCTCAAAATCGGCGATATTTCCGTCAGCCGCTGTGCTCCTCGACACAGTAGGATTTACCTACTGTTTACTGCGGTGCTCGCGTCTAACGGAAATCTCATCCAATTTTGAGAATTTATGCACGCATTCCGGCCCCATCTCACTTGCGGTGCTCGGTCTGCGCCGACTGTGCATCAAATTTTGAAAGTTTATGCACGCAACATACTTCTTAACGAGCGGAAATATATCAGAGGAATCGTAAAATGGCAAGGGTTTATTTATCCCCCAGCATCTCCACAATCCTTTCCGCGCAATCCGTCTCAAGGGTAATCGACAGTCGCTCGCCGAGGGCCAGGCGTTTCATGGGGTCGTTTAGCAATCGACGAATCTGATTCAAGACGTCTCGTGGCGTGCTCGACGACTGTTCGAGAACAACACTTGCTTCACGAATTACCTCTGCGTTATTCACTTGCGGCGAATTTGGGAGCGGAATTATTATCGACGCTTTTCTCATCGCGGCAAGTTCCGAAATCGCGCCTGCACCTGCGCGCGAGACAACAACATCCGCAACCGCATACGCATCCGGCATTTCGTCCGTCATGGATTCAATCACAAAATAATTTCCATTGCCGTGGGTACCCACAAGGGGCACCCCTACAGACGATTCTACATTCATTTTCCCCTTCCCCGTCAGATGAATCACATTCGCGATTACGAGCAGCTCGTCCTGAATCTCGTCGACCGCCTTGTTGATCCATTGTGACCCTGTTCCTCCACCAAACACAAATACCGTTGGCTTGCTCGTATCACACCCAAACATAATTTCCGCACGCGCTTTGATTCCTTGTCGAACGGATGCTCGAACGGGGTTGCCGATCAGAATTGTTTTTGATTTTGGAAATGCATGAAGCGTCTTTTCCCACGCAACCGTAATACATGTTGCAAATGGCGCGAGGACTCGGTTTGTCAAAATCGGTTTTACGTCCGATTGATGAATCCATGACGGAATTCCCATGATGCGTCCAACCATGACGATCGGCACACTTGTATATCCACCCGCAGCCGCAATAATATCCGGTTTCTCTTTTCGCAAAATTCGAAACGCTTGTGAAAACGCCGAGAGCATCGCGAGCGGAAACCAAAGCCATTCACCATTGAGCCAGCGTACCAAACGCGCTTGGGTAATCCAAAAAAATCGAATTCCTTCTTTTTCCACAAACTCCCGTTCCGGTCCACTCTTCGTCCCAATCCAAACAAACTCAACATTTGCGTCGCGTTTTTTCCAAGCCTCGGCCACCGCGAGGAGAGGGGTAACGGGGCCGAGAGTTCCGCCGCCAGCAAAGAGGATTTTCATATTATTTTGTGTGCTTCGAAATATTCAGCACCACCCCAATTGCACACATTAATATGGCGAGTGATGTTCCACCGTAACTGATAAACGGGAGTGGGACTCCTGTGATGGGCATGAGTGCGGCCATCGAGGCGATATTCTCAAATGCTTGTATCACAATCCACGCCGCAACACCAACACACACGTATTTTGAAAATTTGTCTGGCGCGCGTTTTGCAATTTCCATCAATCGCCAAAACAAAACGAGAAACAGACCGATGACAAAAAGCGAAATGACAAACCCCATCTCTTCTCCAATCACCGCAAAAACAGAATCTCCCGCAACTTCCGGTAAGTACTGAAATTTTTGTCGTGAGTGGCCATACCCAAGCCCAAAGAATCCACCCGATCCAAGCGCGAGCAACGCTTGGTTGATATGATATCCAATTCCCTGCGGATCAAGCTCGGGATGTAAAAACGTTGTAAAACGCGCTGCACGATACGGGGTAATCGTAATCAAAAACCAAATCCCTGCAAGTCCGGCCGCAATAAGTCCCGCAACATACTTCACAGGAGCACCCGCGACAAAATAGACGACAAGAGACATCGCGGCAATAATGGTCATACTTCCTGTGTCTGGTTGGAGAATCATGAGAATGGCGATGATTCCAAGCACGGCTAAAAACGGAACGAGTCCCGTGTTTATGTCTCGCACTCCGCGTTCATCACGCGCACCAAGCCAACCTGCAAGGTAAAAGAGAAACGTCAGCTTCACAATTTCCGACGGCTGAATGGAGAAAAAACCTCCGATTGAAATCCAGCTGTGTGATGTTCCAAATCCAGCAGAGAATCCAGGAATGAAAACTAAGAGGAGCAGACCGATGGAAACGAGGAGTAAATTCCACGCGTGCTTTTTCCAAAAGGTATACGGGATGCGTGAAAAAAAGAGGAGTCCGGCCATTCCCGGAATCAATCCAAAAATTACCTGATGTTTTAAAAAGTAGTAACTGTCTCCAAATTGTTTATAAGCGTTCGGTGAAGACGCGGAAAGAAGCATGATAAGCCCAAACAAAATCATCACGGAAACAATTCCGATGAGTCCATAATCCATTGTTCCGCGTTCGCGTGTGTCCATATCACATCAACGCGTCAAGAAGAATCAGCGCAACCCCGAGCGCAGCCGAAACCATCGACACAACCCAGAGGCGCATGACAATTTGAGGTTCGGGCCAATCAATCGCTTCGAGGTGATGATGAAACGGCGCAGACCGGAATAATTTCCGTTTAAAAATTCTTTTCCAAGATAACTGCGTGATGACCGATAATGATTCGAGCACAAACACCAGGCCAATCACCGGCAAAATGAACGCTGTGTTTGTGAGCATCGCCACAATACCGAGCGTGACGCCAAGCGACATCGCTCCGGTGTCTCCCATAAAAAATGCTGCTGGGTGAATATTGAACCAAAGGAATGCGAGGAGGGCACCGAGGATAACCCCACAAAAAATGGCGAGGTCGTATCTGCCTTGGGAAAAAGAGATGATTGCATAGGCAGCAAACGATGTCATGAGTGTTCCTCCTGCGAGGCCATCGAGACCGTCTGTTTCATTCACCGAGAACGCCGTTGCAACGATCACGAGGATAAAAAATGGAACGTACCACATGCCGATGTTGAAATCCCCCAAAAAAGGCACATGTAAAAGATCCCAATCAAGTTTCATACGAAACCACCACGCACCAACCGCCGCAATCGCGGTGTAGATGAGCATTCGATGACGCATCCGGAGCCCTCCGCCCTTTGGACCAATCCCCTTCACGTTGTAATAATCATCCAAAAGCCCAACGATTGCGGAGGCAACAAGCGCGCCAAGTGGCAGGAGCGTTTCGGATCTGGAAAGAAAATTCAAGTGCCCGAGCAAAGAATTTGCGGGAACATGTGGTGCGATCATGGAAAATAAAATCGCGAGAAAGAGAACGGTACCCCAGATGAGTAAACCACCCATGGTTGGTGTCCCTTGTTTTTTTGCGTGGAGCATTGCGAAGATTGGTGCGTCAGCAGCAGCACGAATCGACTTTCCCATTTTCCATTGCTTGAGCTGATGAACAAGAAAGGGCGCCCAAGCAAACGCAAACAAAAAGGCGATCGAGCTCAAAAATAAAATGCGAACAAGTTCAAACGATTTAAGCGGCATAGGATAAATTGAGAAGAACAATGAGTGTCATCGCAAAGAGTAAAATGGCTTCGATAAGCACAATCGCAATCGCAAGCATGGTTGCAAGCAATTTTTCTTTTCGAAAGGCGATCGTTTGTAAAACGAGATGAAACAAAAACAATCCGAATCCGAGTGCGGGGACAATAAAAATTTGATACCAAGGACCCAGTCTATCCACCCCTAGGTAAATATTATAATGAAGCGGAATAAACGGTCGCGATTCTGCAAGGGGCAAGATACGCCAAATAGGAAGCGCAACCGTAAGCGCCAACAAAAAAAGGGCTGAGACAAAACACCAGGCTCCCGTTTTGGTGCGGAGCCACTCATGCATATCGGTGAAAAAAAACTGAAGACGTTTTGAAAATTTCATGTACTAAACAGAAATAACTTCCGTGATTGATGGGATCGCATCGCGAAGTGCAGCCTCCACCCCCATCTTCAAGGTGATTTGAGACATAGGGCACCCAACGCACGCACCTTGCATTTTAACACTCACGATTCCCTTTTCTGCATCATATGCCACAAGCTCGATTCCACCTCCGTCCATTCGGAGTGCTGGGCGAATCATGGTGAGAACCTCTTCAATTTTGGTTTGCATTTGTGGATCCATATCAGGAATAGTATATAACAAAATAACGTGCAATGCACGTTATCTTTTTTCTGAAATGCTTGCGAAACGGCGTGTTGCGAGAACTCCATGAAAATTCTTCATTTTCTTTTGGGTGAATTTCACGAAACCGTCGATTGCCGCATACAAAGTGTCATCTTTGCCTTTTTTGACATTCAATCCTGGATGAATTTTTGTTCCGCGTTGGCGAACAAGAATCTGTCCAGCTTTGATAATTTGTCCATCGGAGATCTTTACCCCAAGACGCTTTGACACGGAATCGCGTCCAAGCGAGGTAGACCCTCCGGCTTTTTTATGTGCCATAGAAAATAGTAAATAGTTGATTCGTCCGAAAGTATAAAGAAAAAGGGGTTTTCCGTCAAGTATTTTCAGAGCGTTATCCCCATTTCTGACATTTAAAGCTTTTCAAGCTTTTTTCAAAGAAAATACCCGAGCTTGTGAAACAAGCTCGGGTAAGAGGCTAGTTGGCCTGGGGACATCCGAGGTCCTTCTGCCATTCGTACGACAGGTTCGGGCAATCCGACAGGTCGAACACCTGAGGTGCACGACGCGGACGGGAAACTGGAGCAGACGAAGGAGGGGCTGAGGGCGCCGGAGTCGGAGCCGAAGCTACGGGCGTCGGGGCCGTCGGGATCGACGGGGTGATGGAGCTTGGACCCGCTACGAAGAACGGATACCAGAACACCAGTACCAAACCGAGCGACATGATCGCGATCGCGATTGTCACACGATTATCCGCACTCCAACGACGATAGGCCCAGTTGCCCACGATCGCAACGCCGATCGTCGCGAGAATCACGATGAACGGGCCGTAGCTCGTCATGCCCCACTGGCCGGCGAGTGGACGATTCCACATCGCGAACAGGAGGAACGCGCCGAGCAAGTAGGCTGCTGCTTTGTAAGCAACCAGCCAGTTCTGCCGGTAAACGAGCAGACCAGCCCAGACAAGGGTCACGGTCGCAAAGATGATCTCGAGCAAAGAAACCATGGAACCTCCTGTCGCAATGCGACGGGTTTAGAGGAGATGATACAAGCCGTACAGACTCGCACCCAGGACCAGCTGCTGACCTAACAGAATCGGGATCGTCCAGTTCAGCGCGAGAGCCGCACTGCGAAGCGCCAAGATGATCTGGTAGACCATTATTACCGCAAGGGCAAGATCCAAAATTGCTGGGGGCTTTCGCTTGATGTATGCGTCGAAGACGGAAGCGTACGTCCACATCATGATGATGTTTCCAATAAACGCCGTACGAACCGGATCCGTTTGCCTGGACATAAATCGACTCATGATCGACGCAAAAACGACAATCAAGATCCCGCCACCCACGATATTCCGAAAGTCTGTGGCAATGTGGATTTTCCAAATGGCAAAGACAGCCGCAAGCGTGAGAGCGGTCATGAAAAACGCGCCCATCGCAAACGCCATTCGAGTTACCACATCATCATTGGAAGGAACTTCCTTCACGCCCTGTGTCTCCATCAGGCACCTCCCGGATCTACAAAATCCTATTTGAGACAGAGCAATATACCATAAATTGGGCATTTTGTCAATGATTCCAAGCAAAAATCGCCACTTTTATGGCGATTTTGATTCTTTTTTATTTTTCGACCTTTCCGCCTTCTCAGCCCTTTCTGCCCTTCTTCCCAACCGCCGCCTTCACAAAGGCCTTAAACAACGGATGTGGACTGAGCGGTCTTGATTGAAACTCTGGGTGGAATTGGACTCCAACAAAGAACGGATGGTTCTTCAGCTCAACAATCTCGACGAGATCTTGCTCTGGATTCACTCCCGAGATCACAAGCCCGGCCTTTTCGAGCGCGGCGCGATATTCGTTGTTAAACTCATAGCGATGACGATGACGCTCGTCGACTTGTGGCTCGTCGTAGGCTTTTCGCGCTGTGGTGTTTGCGGCGAGCTTACACGGATACGATCCGAGACGCAGCGTGCCGCCATAACTTCCCTCTTTCATCTTCTCTTCTTGTCCCGGCAACAAGTGAATCACCGGATGTTTTGTTTTTGGATTAATCTCCGTCGTATTCGCATCTTTCAGCTTCAGCACATTGCGAGCGTACTCGATCACCGCACATTGCATTCCATAACAGAGTCCAAGATACGGAATTTTGTTTTCGCGACAGTAGCGAATCGCTTTAATCTTTCCCTCAATCCCGCGCGATCCAAATCCTCCAGGAATGACAACACCGTCGAGATCATCGAGTTCTTTCAACTTCGCGGGGCTCTTCTCGTACGCTTCCGAGTTCAGCCAAACAAGTTTCGGCGTGCGGCCATTCGCCCACGACGCATGCTTGATCGCTTCGATGACGGAGATGTACGCGTCCGAAAGGGTGAAGTCTCCCGTCGAGAAGTACTTGCCGATCACACCGATCTTCACTTCCCCTTTTGTGTTTACAATCGAGGCAAGCAGCCTCTTCCACTTCACCAATTTTTTCTCTGGCAATTCTTTCATGCCAAATGATTTCAAAATCTTATCGCCGAACTGTTGTTTCTCGAACACGACTGGAATTTCATAGATCGATTTTACATCCGGCGAACCAATGACTTGTTCAGCGTGGACATTTGAGAACATCGCGAGTTTCTTTTTACGCGGCTCGTCGATTTGCAATGTGGATCTTGCAATCACAAAATCCGGATACATCCCGGCCGCCATCATGGTTCTAACCGCTTGTTGCGTTGGTTTTGTCTTCATCTCGCCGAGAGATCCAGGCACTGGCATGTAACTCACGAGGATGTTTCGTACTTGGTCTGGATACTTCATGCGCATGAGTCGAGCTGCTTCAAGAAACAAAATGTTCTCGTACTCACCGACAGTTCCTCCAATCTCGATCAAGGTAAAATCTGCGTTCGCCCGCTCCGTCGCGTTCTCAATGCGTTCGATCACTTCATTTGGAACATCTGGCACAACTTGAACCGTTCGACCGCCATAACCAAGATTGCGCTCGCGTTGAATGACGGACTGATACACACGACCAGTTGTCATGTAATTGATCGACAAAATCGAGGTTTCGAGAAAACGCTCGTAGTTTCCAACGTCTTGATCCGTCTCGTCACCGTCGACCGTCACAAACACCTCGCCGTGCTCAACTGGATTCATGGTTCCCGCATCAACGTTAATATACGGATCGATTTTAATCGCCGTGACCTTATATCCTTTTTCTTGAAGCACACGCCCAAGCGATGCAGTCGCCGCGCCTTTTCCAACGCCAGACATGACGCCACCAACAACGAAAATAAATTTATGCATAGAGGAAAAGTTAGGAGTTCGTTAAGGCACAGTGAGGGCATGTTGTATTTTGTGAAGTCACAATCGCTTGCGGAGAGCCCGTCTGCGGTGGCTTGCCGAAGGGCGGACTGCTCTTGTGAATTCACAAAATACAACAGGCCCGAACGAGCCAACGAACGCAAGACAAACGAAAAACAGAGTTTGAAAACTCTGTCTAAATTTAGACGCCTTCAATCGTGAGACGAACTTCTGCTTCAAAATCGTGCGGGAGTTCGATCGTAATCGTCTTTGTTCCAGGACTCTTGAGAGGCTCCGCGAGATCAACCATTTCTTCTTTGACATCAAATCCTGCTTTTTTTAAAGCTTTCGCAATCATCTTTTTTGTGACAGCCGCATAAAGTACACTGTCCTCATTCACCTTCTCTTCAATCGTGATCTCATAACCATCGAGCTTCTCCGCAAGTTTACCCGTGGCCACGATCGCCTTTTGCGATTGTTTCTTCGCGATCGTCTCGCGTTCTTTCATGTTTCGAAGCGCCTCTTCCGTTGCTGGCACAGCCAAATTCTGCGGAAACAAAAAATTCTGGGCGTGTCCGTCAGAGACTTCCACGACCTGATCTTGTTTACCAAGACTCGCAACGTTTTCAAGAAGAATAACTTTCATACGAGGGTCAGTATATCACATGAGTTCTTTTAAATCCGCGAGGACTTCATCCACATGTTTCTCTGGCTTTACATCTTCGTAAATCTTTATGATCTTGCCTTTTGGATCGATGAGGAACGACCAACGTTTGGTTCCCATATATTCGCGACCCATAAACTTCTTCTTGCCCCAAACGCCGTAAGCCTTCACAAGTTCCTTGTCATCATCAGCGAGAAGTGTGAACGGAAGTTCATATTTCTGAACAAACTTCGCGTGGCTTTTCGAGGAATCAACACTCGCCCCAAACACAACAAGCCCAAGTTTCTTGAACTTCGGAAAGTTATCACGAATCGAACACGCTTCTTTGGTACATCCTGGTGTGTCGTCCTTTGGATAAAAATACAAAAGCACCCATTTCCCTTTTTGATCTTTGAGGGAATGCATCTTCCCGAGTTGATCGGGTAACAAGAAATCCGGAGCCTTATCACCAAGTTTGAGTTTCATAGAAAAAGTAGAAAGGGGTAAGTAGAAAATAGAAAGGAAAAAAAGAAAAAGTAGTTTTCAAAAATAGATCATGAAAGAAAACGAAAAATGTTTCCCCCCCTTTCTGCTTTCTACTCTCTACTTTCTCCTTTTTTCCCTACTTACACGCCTTGCAAGACTTCTTCATCAACATAGACACCGCCGAAAGTCCGACCAAGATGTAAACAATCTTTACGAGCATTGGCCATGCGCCAAAGAGAACTTCAACAAGGTTCCAGTTGAAAAGACCAACAAGTCCCCAGTTAAGTCCACCAACGAGTAAAAGCCACCAAGCAACGCAATGTACGCCGCACTTTTCGCCTTTCATGAACATACGAAAAAAATAATGAATAAATCTTAAAACTAAAGATATTTTATCAGAAATTCACAAAGTCGGCGCGGGGTGTGGATAAGTGAAGAAAGTCCGAGAGGTCGGAAAAGTTGGAAAGGTAGAAAAAGACACTCGCGAAAAGAGCGCAAAAACGGTAAGATGTCGGAAATACATTTTTCTATGATCATCTCCACAAAAAATTCAGGAATCTCTGCAAAAGAACTCGGCACGTCGGCCAAACAACTCGAGTCGTATCGTCGACATCTGGTCAATGTTCGAGAGAAAAGCGAATTCGATGACCTTGAATGTTCCATCAATCTCCCGTTTTCGACGCATATCGATGCGATTCTCGAACGAGCTGAAGGATATCGAACCAAACAATTAAAGATCGTTGTTGTGATTGGCATTGGTGGTTCAAATCTTGGAACGCAGGCAGTTTATGATGCGCTTCCTCGAAAAAATGTCGAGATGTTGTTTCTCGACACAGTCTCGAGTACACATTTTTCTTTGGTTCTCGAAAAACTCACGAAACAACTTAAAAACAAAAAACAATTCCTGATCGTATCGATCAGTAAGTCAGGTGGAACGACGGAGACAATGGCAAACACAGAAGCATTATTGGCCGCACTCAAGAAGCTATATAAAGATGTACGCGATCGCCTTGTCGTAATAAGTGATGACGGGTCAAAGTTCTTCGAAGCAGCAAAAAAACAAAAGATCGATCATCTCGGAATTCCCGCAAAGGTTGGAGGTCGGTACAGTGTCTTCTCTGCTGTTGGATTGTTTCCCCTCGCTGTTGCAGGATATGACGTTCGCAAACTGGTCGAGGGTGCACGAGGAGCGGTCGAAGACGGACTCTTGGGTGACACCGCACAAAATCATGCGCTTGTTTCTGCTTATGCAACATATGCGCATGCAAAAAAAGGCCGATCCATTCACAATACATTTCTGTTTGCGCCGGAACTCGAATCGCTCGGAAAGTGGTATCGACAACTGATGGGCGAAAGTGTAGGGAAAGAAAAAGATTTGGATGGTCATGTTGTGCACGCCGGCATCACACCGATTGTTTCGATTGGTTCAACCGATTTACACTCGATGGCACAACTCTACTTCGGTGGTCCAGATGATAAGTTTACGAATATTATTTCCATCGCAAGAACTCCCTCCTTTATGAAGGAGGGAGCAGGGGGTGGTCGTGTCCCCTCAAAACTTCTCTTTCCAAACATGGTCGAGCATCTTCCAGGAAAATCGCTCGATGAACTCATGTCCGAAATCGTGGGTGGCGTCACAGCGACCTATCAAAAACTCAAACGCCCATTCCTCTCGATCGAACTTGAGGCTGTTTCAGAAAAAGAACTGGGGTATTATTTGCAATTTCGTATGGTGGAGATGATGTATCTTGCGCAGCTCATGAGTGTAAACGCATTTGATCAACCGGCCGTGGAGGGATATAAGGTGGAGACGAAGAAGAGGCTTATGTAATGCGCGAAACGAAGCAGTATCAATTTCTAATACAAAAGCATGTTTAGTCGTTGAGCGACTGATAAAGTCTATCTATTTTTTGAATCATCGATTCAATCATAAAATTTGACTGTACGCGAGCTTGTGCTGCACGTGCATATCTTTTCGCGCGATCTGCATCGAACACAACATCATTCAATGCTTGTACAAGTGCAGGAATGTCGCTAGATGGGATCAACCAGCCTGTTTGATTTTGTTCAATCAGTTCAGAAACTCCTCCTACATTTGTGGCAATAAGAGGAACTTGGGCAAGAGCGGATTCAAGAAGAACGTACGGAAAACCTTCGTAACGGGATGAAAGAACGAAACAGGAAAACGCTTTCAATACAGTTGCATCTCCTTGTCGAAAAAATACGCGATCCTCAATCCCTTGATCGCGCACAAGTTGTTTCAACATCCCTTCCTCTGTTCCACTTCCGATCAAACAAAGCAAGGCGCTTGGGTGATTCCATGCAGCAAAAGATTCAATCAAAAATGAAAGATTTTTTTGATACGAAAAGCGGGCAAGAGTTCCAATGATCGTTACACCTAACGGAAGTCCAATTTGCATTCGAGCCTCCTCAGGCGTAAAAAAAGCAGGTGTAAATACTCCATTATGGATCATCTCTATGTTATTCTGTGTAACAAGTTTTTGTTCGAGCAGTATTTTTTTATCAAATAAACATACAGAAATTACTCGATCTGCACTCAAAAAAACGCTGCGCAAAAAAAATGCGTATATTGCTTGTATCCATTTTTTTGCTGCTCCTGGATAAAGCAAACTTAAGCCATGAACAGTAACAATTGATTTAATATGCGTAAAACAAAAACGAACAATCCATGTACCGATTAACGTATGTGAGCTATGAAAATGCACGATCTCGGGTTTAATATTCTTCAGAATACGCATCAGGTCGATCATGTATGCAAAAAAAACAAGCGGATTCCATGTTCGTGATAAACGAACATATTCGACTCCGATTCCACGTTCCGTCAACTGATCGTGTAACCATCCGCCTTTCTCACCAATCGCAACAGTGACCGTATTTTTTTGATCCTGAAATGCTATTGCAAGATCACGAACATGCTGTTGTGCACCTCCACGAGAAGATTTCGTAATGACATAAAGAATATTCATACGTTTCGCACAAAAAAACCAATAATCATACCAAATCCCTTTTGAAACTGCCCACTCAAAAATTGTCGCAGTATCCATCCGGTAGATGACCACACAAACCAAAGCTGATGCAGAACGTCTTGCTTACACATCGTTTGAAAAATCCATTTTCTGTTTTGACTTTCCTGAAATGCACTCCTCCATTTAGATGTTCGTCCGCCTAAAGCATGGTTATGTTCTGTGCGAGCGCGCGGTTCAATAAAATAACCAAGTCCTGAACGTTTTGCACGCAGTGCAAACTCAACATCTTCAAGCGCTGTTCGTCCATCATTCAACACGGTAAAACCACCCAATTTCATCACGAATGTTTTTCGGTACGAACAAGCACCACCATGCTCATAAAAACCACGAACACACTTTTGGATTCCATCATTCCATGTTTGATACCCCACATCCGTCACATCCCACGAATATGTTGATTCAAGAACAAATACATGATTGAAAAATAATTCAAGCAAAGACTTTTTTCGGTTGTTTAAAATCACACCACCAATCCCGATAATACTTGTGCAATCTTCACGCTCCCAAACAGACATAATCTCATCCAGAAAATTTTTTTCAAGAAACAAGTCATCATCCAAAATAAATACAACCTCCTCACGTGCGAGGCTCATTCCGATATTGCGTGAAATGGAAGTGCCTCGTGATACTTGCACATGATCTTTTCTGTAATATGAAAGTGTGCATTTCGATTGTTTAAATCGCTCTCTTTCATCTGTAATAAACACTTCTGACAGCGTACCATCATCTACAATAATTACCTCGTCTGGAAGACGTGATTGTAATAAAATCGAAGACAAACACTCATGAAGTGATTGTTGCCGCTCAAATGTTGGAATGACGATACTAAAACGCATATAATTATTTCAAAAAACCATAATATCCCAACCTCATCAACCCGCGAATCCATGCTCGCCATTTTCCTGGATACTTATTTGCATATTTATTGACCAGTAAAACATCTCGAAAAAATTGAATACGCTTATGGCGGCTGCTAATTTGTGTCTCTGACAACGTGTATTGTATATCATACTCCGCCAAATTCGCGAGCATACCTTGTGTCCCTAATTTTAACCAAAGATCATGATCCTCCACATGCGTTACCGTCACATCTTCTGAATACCCTCCAACACGCAGTGCTGCGTCTCGTTTAAATACAACACTTGAATGAACAAACGTATTTTTCCCCAAAAGAATTCGACGAATATCGACGTCAGAAGATGGGTTAAGGAAACGAAATAGTTCTTGACCAGCTTTCATCACAACAGCACCCGTACCAACAAGAACGACAAGAGGACGGGTATCTAAAAACGAAATTTGGTGTAACAACTTGTTGCGATCAATCCAAGTATCATCCGCGTCTATCCGTGCAATGTATGTCCCAACTGCTTTTTGTAATCCAAGATTCAATGTTTTTTGCAAACCAAGATTTTTTTCATTTTTTATGCAAATAACACGAGCATCCTGAATCCCTTGAATAATTTTTTGTGTTTCATCTGTTGAACCATCATCAATCACAATCAATTCAAAGTCCCTAAAGGTTTGATTCAGCACACTCTGAATAGATTGTTGAATTGTCTTCTCTGCGTTAAACACAGGAAGAATGACACTCATTCTAGGCATAATTATTCCAAGCCCATTATGTGAAAAATTTCTTGAAATCGTTTTTCATACGTATGATCCTTCACCGTTCGTTCGAATCCCGCACGCGCGATCTGTTTACGCTCTTCTTCATGTGTTGAATAATAATACGCTTTTTTTGCAAGATCTTTAATTCCACGAAATACAACAACCTCTTTTCCTTCCACATAATATTTTTCCAAATCTTCCGCATATCCAGTCAGAAGAAACCCTCCACATCCAGGTACTTCAAAATTACGCCCTTTAATTTGCTCTTGTGTTTTTCGAAATGAAAAACGGAGATCTTCCCAAATCTTTTTCCAAGATCTCAATTTAATCACACCATTCTCCTTATGCAAAAACACATACACAAAATTTGGCATGCGTCGTACAGCACTCGCCTTTGTTAAGTTCAGATTTATTTTACTACATTCAAATACCTCAATCATTTCTTCTTGAGAAATTCTTCCTTGAGGCCAGCCATTCCCATAGCAGACGACGGGGAGATGTCTTTTTTCCAACGCACGAATAACTTGCTTACGATTTCCGTGTGGCTGTCCAACAAATGTAATTTCATTACGAACTGGTTGTCCAATGTTCACACGATCTTTTGGATGATACAAATAATGATTGCAGGCCCACTGAGATTTAATGACATTGTAAACACCAATTTTTCTATATTTTTCCACAGCTCGTTTATCTGTTGTGGATATCCAATGAAAACAAGGTGCGTAATGTTTTGAATAATTTTGAAACCGCCATTGATCGTCCGAAAACCATGCAAATGTTTTGCTTCCTGAATTCTGAGTGATTTCATTAATTGTTTCAAAATCGAATTCATGTTCAAAAAGAAAAAAGAAGCACAAATCCGGTTTTTCTGATCGTACAACCTCTAACATCTTTTTATTCAATCCTTCCCTGCCAAGGGATGCGCCAATTTCATCAAATGGAAAATAGAGAATTTCATGTTTTCCCCCCTCCATTTTTATAAGGGCATCATAAAAATTATAGTGTTCAAAACTATACCCTCGGGCAGGATCACCGTAATCATATTTCAATGCTGTATAGAGAATTTTCATAACGACTTTCCAAGTAAGTATCGATAGAATGAACGTAAGATCATTTTTAAGCTTGATATCCATCGCGAAAAAAGCGCACGACATTGCAAGAAGAATATTTTATTGGTGCAAAAAAATACTTCTCGAGAGAAAAAAGATATGTGATAATCCAACAATATCTTTCGAATAATTTGGAGGTTCATGCGTGTGATTAAAATAAAATCACTCACATGCATAATTCCATCATGCTGAAATGCAAAGAATTTATCTGCATTTCTCGTTGTTCCAAAATAGTATTCAAAATTATCTAAGAAAATATTGTGTACACTTTTAGCAATCGCTTGCGCAGCTTCTTTTGAACGATTCGATGAATGCTCGCGATAGTTTAGTAATACTTTGTGCAAATTTCTTGTTTGGTGTTTTTTAATAATCCTAGAGAATAAATCGAAATCTTCCGCTTCTTTTTGTGCGTATCCATGAAATGCTGTGGCGATTTCTTTTCGATACATCGTCACAGGATGACAAAAATACGTATCGCTGATAAGACGCCACGCCAATTCAACTGCTGAACTGGGTCGATAAATCGATTTTCCGAATCCTTTCTCTGAAAAAACTCGACATCCCGCACCCACCAATACGATATCTGGATTCTGTTCTAACATGTTAACTTGATCCATGAATCGTGATGGTAGATTCACATCATCCGCATCTGCCCTTGCAATATACAAACCGGAAGCGTGGGCCAAGCCCGTATTTAACGAACCAACAATCCCCTTCGTGAATGCGTTTTTATATAGATGAACACGCTTGTCTTTTGCTTGATATTCTTTTATCAAATCAACAGTATTATCGGTTGAAAAATCATCAACGATAATCAATTCAAAATCACTGTACGTTTGTTTTAAGATGCTTTCGATTGCTTCACATAAATAACGAGACCCGTTATAAACGGGCATAATAACACTGATTTTTGGTTGTACGTTTTGAAAAGATGATACGTACGACATATTTATCACTTTTTTATTTTACAAGAAATGATATACAAAACTCTTCTACATATATACAAAAGGATAAAACCATGCGACTTCCAAAAAATTTTCTTTTTTGTGTCTTTTGGGATTGAATAAATTGCTGTCACAAATATTGTATCAAAATTGAAAAATCGAATACTAAGTAACAATTGATCGACCAAAAATATTGCCCACTCATCACCTGCCTGACTCTGATCTGATAACATGTACGTCCATTTGCGATAAAAAGCCAACTGATTCAAAAAAAACGTTTTTTGATTCTTTTGCATACTTGCCCCATGTCTACGTATTCGAACAACTACATGATCAACATAATCAAACATGTACCGTTCCGCCAATCGGAGCCACATATCCCAATCTTCCGCTGCTCGTAATGTTTCGTCGAAATATCCAACACAATCAAAACAAGTTCGTTTTATCAACACAGCACTTCCACTTCCGCAGATTTTATTTGATCCCAACAAAGAAGAAAAGATCAAACCTTTTAAACATACCTTTGGATTATAAAACGTCTCATGGATCTCAACACCTTGTTCATTCATGAGTGAATATCGTCCATAGACGATTCCTAAAGTCTCGTCTGAGGATGCTTCGAAAATCGATATTTGTGAAGAAAGTTTATCTGCTTGCCAAACATCATCTGCATCCAAAAAAGCAATATACTGACTCGTACTCATCCGAATACCCGCATTACGAGCGGAACTTGGTCCACCATTTTTTTTCTGTATCTGTATGATAGGTACAGTGCTTGTTTTGGCAAATTTCTCCACGATTTCAGAAGTATTATCTGTTGAGCCATCATTGATCACAAATATCTGATGCGGAAGAAATGTTTGTTGCACAACAGAAATCAAAGCCTCTTCAATGAAGGCCGCACCATTAAATACCGGAATGACAACATCGATTGATAAGTCGTTTTTCATATCTATTCCACAGACATCACTATTTGAATCTTTTCTTTTACACGTCCTGCAAAATCAACATAGCGCAGAGATGTTTCATAATTAGCATTCGCATATTTCAACATTTGTTCATACGTACTTGGTGTGAGCTTGTTACATTCAACAATAATATCGTCAACACTCTCTACCAAAATCATGCCTCGCATATCAAAATAATTTCCAATGTTGGGACATCCCCAATAAATAGGAATTGTTTTTGTTTGAAAACAATCTGTTAATTTTTCTGTGAACCAATAAGTTTTTTTACAATTTTCAATCGCAATATGAAATTGCGCATCAAATAAAGGGAGTTTACTTTCGCCGAGCAGAGGCATATGAACGTTTTTGATCCGATGCATAAGACGCCAAAAAATCTTACCCCCTCGTTCGCTCGTATAAAATTTTTTTGGGATCAATATTTCCTCTTGCCGCCTCCATAATGCAAGTCGCAACCAATGTCCTGGCAGTTGTTTTTTTAACCCAACGACCGTTGAAACGCCGAACGTTTTTTGCGGAAACGCATATGAATGAACCCATGGTGGCCCAAATACCATCAGATGTGCGTTGGGGCATGCATTCAATATTTTCTCTTCGTGCGTCAAGATCGCATGATAGTACGAATGATTCTGAATAACCCAATCGGAAAAACGGGTCAACTCATCTGGCTCAACAAGCAAGAGAATTTTTTTACACAACGAAACATCAACGTGAATTTTATCAACATACAACTCTACTGGCTCATCGAACTCTAATTCGATGGGCAGCATCCAGTCACAAAAAATCTTTAATGAATACATCATAAAAATGATCCGTTATTTATTTCGGATACGCAAAATGATGTGCGAAATTCGTCGATAAAATCGTATTATGTATTTTGCAAACCTCTTTATTCTATTCTCGCGTTGAGGAACATCCCCCTGCCATTTTTTATGAAAAAGCGAAATATATTGGTGCAAATGATCGATCAATTGCTTCTGCTCTTGTTCATTTGAACATTGTAAAATATATTCGAGATGTTTAATCTTATCTGGGCGTATTTCAAACCATTCAAGATATTCCATGTATCTCATCAAAATATCGAACTCATTGGATGGAACAAAAATACGCGCACCATCAACACTCAAACTAATTTTGGAACGAAAAAGTTGAATCTTTAAAGATTCCTGTACAGAAAAACGCCTAAAATACCCGAATTGATCTATAAGATCTATTCGAATCCATAGTTTATTATCTCGTATAACATCAACAAATAGATGCTGAGCCTCTTCCTGTATATGTACAAACGTGTCTTCTAAAGACAAATTTTCTTGCAAATATTGACACAAGCTACGAGAGGCAATAAAACGATCGACTACTAAAATATCAATATCACTTCCTGGAACAAACAATGGAAAATCAACATTCTTTTTTAAGAGAACATAATCATCACCGAGAACCTGTAGGATAGAAATAAGCGAAATGGGGGTGGAACTATTCATACAGAACACATTTTATTTTTTCGATCTCAGCAAAAAGTAACAGAGACGCACGATGAACACCATCTAATACCTGAAATTTCCCATTGTCTAATGATTTTACTAAAATGGGAGGCAGTTGCAAAAGCTCTGCCTTTGTCATCTTTTTTCCTTGCATAAACCGCTCCAACGAATAGTCATCGCACAAATAGCTGAATCGAAATGTCTCTAAGTATTTTTTATAATACAAGCTGTCTATTTGTAACCCTTTAAAATGAGGAGTATCGATAATTGGCACAAGTTTTTTACTTACACCTTTTTCTTCCGTAAGAATACTCGCCAAAAGTGCATGGATGGGGAGCCGATGAAAAGAATACTGTACAGGTCTATGAATATGATAGGGTTTTTCAAATAAGAGACCCTTATCGTCATTGACGATAGTTTCGATTCCGTTTTTATGGCCTAATAGTTTCAAATAATAATCCACCTGCTCCTCGCGATCAGACGCGTGAATCATGTGTTCATGCGAAACTCCTTTATCAAGGGGGAATACGCAGAAATTTGGATCCTTCGCTTTTGGATTGTATAAATTACGAATCTGTTTTTTTATTTCCACAATATACTGACACTGCTCCTTGCGAAACGGATGAGAACCAACCCAGACTTCCTGCGGATTGTAATTTTTTACAAAAATATTAATTACCTCCTTTGGTCCTCGTTGTTGGAACAGATACGCTAATTTTGCTCTCAAATGCGAAACAGGAACCGCATCACTTCCATAAAAATCAAAAATGAAACGACGTATATTTTTAAATGTATTTCTCTCAATACGAAGAATTTCAATATTCTCATCCTTGCGTAAAAGAGAAAGTATTTCATCGATGTGAAAAAGTCCGTGTGACCAAACCGTAAAAAAATGAAAACGGAATGGTCTCTGGGCGCCTTTTTTAAATGCCATAAATTGTGCTCACCCAAAATAATTCTTAACGAATCAATATTTCTAACTCTAATCTAAATGAACCATTGACCATGTCGCTGGAACAATAACAGATCCAAAATGATAGCTCGTATCCAAATTCGACAGATCTACCGAAAATGAAATACAATCTCTCACATAATCTTGCGTTACAAAACTCGCATCTCCAATCCATACGGTCACATAATATTCACCTGCACTTAAAATATTTTCAAATTCTACTTGAAACATATTCTTGCCCGCCTTCGTCTGTAATTTTTCTTTCTGATTTTTACTATTCAGATGAATGATTTGATTTGAGAGCACATCACGAATACCGACTGCCAAAAATATATTTTCCTGCTTCTTGCTTACAATGCAACATTGTATCCGAATAGATTCGTTAGCAAAAAAAACTCTTGTATTAATTTTTTTACTGTTTTGTAAAATAACAGATTTCACAAAATGATCTTCAGCTACTGTTTTGGATGATGTGCGTTCCCAAATACCACCTTGATGTGTCAAATCACGAAGGTATTCACTCACGACACTTTCGGGAGTATCATTTTTTTTAATATGTCCATTTTCTAACAAAAGAACCCTGTCGCACAACTGATTAATCGCCGCCATGTTATGACTTATAAAAATGATTGTTCGCGCACCCTGTTTTGTAATCTCCCCCATTTTTCCTAAACACTTTTTTTGAAATTCTGCATCCCCAACAGCCAAAACTTCGTCCACTAACAAAATCTCTGGCTCAAGATGAGCCGCAACCGCAAATCCGAGTCGAACAGACATTCCGGATGAATAACGTTTAATCGGCGTATCAAGAAATGCCTCCACACCAGAAAAATTTACGATTTCCTCGAATTTTTTATCTATCTCTTTTTTACGCATTCCAAGAATCGATCCACTTAAATAAATATTCTCTCGACCAGTAAGTTCAGGATGAAATCCTGTGCCTACTTCTAGTAGACTACCAACACGTCCACGCAAACAAACTTCCCCTGTTGTTGGAGGAGTAATTTTAGACAAAATTTTTAACAATGTACTTTTTCCAGAACCATTTTTTCCAATAATACCTAACACTTCGCCTTTCTCGACAGAAAAACTTATATCACTAAGTGCCCAAAATACTTCACTCGACCGAGTATTTTTGAGTGCTTTTATTGGGTGTGCCAACTTATCGCGCAACGCTAAATAACGTTCCTTCTCACCAATTAAGTATTTTTTTCCTAAGTTATTCACTTCAATAATTGCAGACATAATAAAGAGAAATAAAACAATCAGTTAAATCACATCTGCAAAATAACGTTCGGTCCCCTTGAAATACCCGTATCCAATCAAGCAATAGACCACACTCACAAACATCGAAATGCTTAAAAGTAGCCAATCAACATGACCAACTCCGAGAAGTACAACACGCGCTGTATCAATCACACCGGACATTGGATTGAATCCTAGAACCCAACGCCACTCAGGAGACACAAGACTTACAGGGTAGATGACTGGGGTCAAAAACAAAAGAAGTTGTATGAAAAACGGTAAAATAAAACGCACATCTCGGTATTTCACATTAAAAGAAGAAAAAAACAACCCGATTCCCACTGTCGTTAAAAATGTGATGACAAATAAAAACGGAATAAAAATTAACGCAATTGTCGATGGAATAAAGTGATACCAAATCATCATTCCAATAAGAACAATACAGGCCACAAAAAAATCAATTATCGATGTTGTCAAACTCGTAAATGTCAAAATAATGCGTGGAAAGTAAACTTTGGTGATGATGTTTTGATTTCCAATGAATGTATTACTCACATCGGATAAACCTGCGCTAAACAAGGTCCAAAATAAAAGTCCGACGTACACAAAAATTGGATATGGAATTCCATCCGATGAGATTTTTGCCAGATTTCCAAAAAAGATTGTGAACACAACCATGGTCACAAATGGTTGAAACACGGCCCAAAGTGCACCAATGGCTGTTTGTTTATAGCGAACCTTAATATCCCGCCATGCAAAAAAATAAAACAAATCTCGAAACTGCCAGAATTCCTTCCAATCAAATTTCCACCACTGTGTTGTTGGACGGATCAGTATATCCATAATGAAAATTTAATTGACAGATACATTACACGCAGCATTTTCAAGAAACCACTTGTATGTTTGTATTATACCCTCCTCGAGAGAACGTGTGTGTTTCCATCCTAAATTATTCAATTTCTGCACGTCCATCAATTTTCTTGGCATACCTTCTGGTTTTGTTAAGTCCCACTGAATTTCTCCCTGATAACCAACGACTCGTTTGATGATTTCTGCGAGTTCCTTGATTTGCACATCAACTCCCGTTCCAATATTTACAATCTCACTACCTGAATAATTGTTCGCAAGAAACAATATCGCATCAGCAGCATCGTCTGAAAACATAAATTCACGATACACTTCTCCGCTACCCCAAAGCGTAATGAACGGAACTTGTTCCATCTTTGCTTTATGAAATCGATGCATCATTGCTTGAAGTGCGTGCCCTGTTTCAAGACTGAAATTATCTTGAAATCCATAAATATTCGTTGGCATCAAGGATATAAAATCTGTGCCATATTGCTTGTTGTATGATTGACACATGTTTATTCCAGCAATCTTTGCGATGGCATATGCCTCATTTGTAGGCTCAAGTGGACCGGTCATGAAATATTCCTCTTTCATTGGTTGTTGAGATAAACGTGGGTAGATACAAGACGATCCCAAAAAAACAAATTTTTTAACACCATTTTTGTATGCCCCGTGAATCAAATTATTTTGTATTTGCAAATTTTGGAAAATAAAATCTGCGGGGGCTTGAATATTTGCCATAATACCTCCCACCTTCGCGGCAGCATCAATAACCACCTGAGGCTTCTCCGTTTGAAAAAAGAACTGAACCGCTTCAGGGTCCATCAGATCTAATTCAGACCTTGTACGCACAATAATATTCATATGCCCATTTCTTTCAAGGGCTCGAACAAGCGCGGAGCCGACAAGCCCCCGATGTCCTGCAACGAATATTTTTGTCTGCACATCAAGCATACACTATTTTTTACGTAATAGTTGTGTAAGTTGACTTAATTCTTCTGTTGTCATTTCAGGATTATTGCCAAAATAAAAACCATTCTGATGAACCAACTCTGAATTTGGGCACACCATTGCCGTGTGTGCGTGTTTCTTATAAAAAATTTGTTTTGTCATGTCTCCCGCAATCACCGGACGAATTTCGACATCCATATCTAAAAACAATTTCTTGTATGCATCAGATAGTTCTTTTGTCCGGCACACAACTGGCATAGCAAAATTTGAAACAAGATCCATGTGATGAACGTTTAGTGGAATGAAATCAGAGTTCTGATTCAACACATCAACAAACAGTTGAAAATTATTTGCTCGTTTTTGAACGATTTCATCCCAAAAATCAATTTGTACACATCCCAAAAATCCGTTTATTTCTGTAGGTCTTGCATTAAAGGCCAAATCATGAAAAACATATTTTGAAAAAAATGCATCAATGCCATTTATCTTTCTCAAATTATCTTGTTTCTCTTTTGAGAGATTGCGGTCCCATCCATGTGCTCGAGTCATCACAAGCATGTGATAAAGATCTTCATCATCCGTACAAATCATTCCGCCTTCGATTGTAGATAGATGATGACCGACAAAAAATGAAAATGTTGAAGCAAGTCCAAAATTACCCAAACATATCCCATCAACCATGGATCCGAGCGATTCACAATTATCTTCAATCAACACAATATTCTTTTGAGCACACATCGATTTTATGCGCGATACATCATCCGAAAATCCTAATACGTTCGTCAAAAAAAGAGCATCCAAATGTTCCAAATGTTTTCCTAATTCCATGGGAGATACATTCAAGGTCTCTAATCGACAGTCGATTGGGACAGGAATAAGACCCAATTGAAAAAGTGGCATGACGTTGGTTGGCCATGTTAATGCAGAAAATCCTACTCGATCCCCCACCTTTAAAATACCTAAATTACGAAGTGATTGAATTAGGACGAGATTTGCCATACTGCCACTGCTAACATAAACAGCAAATTTTCGCCTCTGTTTTTGTGCAAATTTTTCTTCAAACGATCGACATTGTTCACCCATGCTCAAGATCTGCGCAGATACGATAAACTCAGCAAGCTTTTGCTTTGTTTCATGCTCTTGATAAAAGGAAGATTTTATGAGCTGAATCATATTTACGTTCTAACATGTAATTCATCATCGATCATGATTTTGATCAATTCTTGAAATCCAACTTTTGGCTTCCAACCTAATTTTTCATGCGCTTTCCGTGCATCACCTAATAATGTCTCAACCTCGGATGGTCGAAAATAACGTGCATCAATCTCCACAATGATTTTTCCTGACGTTGCATCGATTCCTTTTTCTTCCATTCCAAATCCCTGCCAAATTATATTCATTCCAAAATGTTTTGCGGCGACCTCCACAAATTCACGAACACTATGTGTTTCACCTGTGGCAATTACATAATCGTCAGCTTGTTCTTGTTGTAACATGAGCCACATAGCTTCCACATAATCTTTTGCATACCCCCAGTCACGCAGTGCATTTAAATTCCCAAGAAAAATTCTCTCTTGTTTGCCAGCTTGGATCTCTTTCAATGCGTCAATGATTTTTTTTGTTACAAATGTTCCACCTCGACGCGGCGATTCATGATTGAATAAAATTCCGTTACAAGCAAAAATACCATGTGCTTCGCGATAATTCACAGTAAGATGATGCGCATACACTTTTGCACATCCATATGGACTGCGCGGGTAAAATGGAGTCGTCTCTTTTTGTGGTGTCTCCAAGACCTTGCCAAACATTTCGGAAGATCCTGCTTGATAATATTTTGAAGGGATACCGAGATCTCGTATGGCATCTAAAATACGAAGTGTGCCGAGTGCATCAACATTTCCTGTATATTCTGGTAATTCAAAACTTACTTGCACATGGCTTTGTGCGCCCAGATTATAAATTTCATCCGGTTGAATTTTTTGTAAAAGCCGACTTACAATGCTGGCATCAGACAAATCACCATAATGCAACATTAAACGAAGATCGCGCTGATGCAAATCTTGATAAATGTGATTAATTCGATTTGTGTTAAAACTGCTCGAACGGCGAATCATACCATGCACCTCATACCCTTTCTCCAACAACAATTCCGCGAGATATGACCCGTCTTGCCCGGTGATACCTGTGATAAACGCTTTTTTCATAAATACGAGCACATTTAAACAGATTGCGAGCAATCGTCAATGTGCCCCCTATCATACCCAATTTTTTCACGGTATGATAGAACACATCAATCTATGTCTCTCACACATAAAAACGTCTGGATTCATCTCATCTTTCTCGTCCTTCCTACGATGATAATTTTTGCTATCAGTTTATGGCTCACCATTTTGTGGCGATTCCCCACAGGACTTTCGGAAGAACAACTTCAAGCACACGTTTTTCTTTTTGGCACGATTGCTCTTATCTGGCTCATTCTTTCTTACGCCTTTGGTCTCTTCGATCTTAAAACACATAAACGTCCCATCGATCTCTTTTCTGCCCTCATTGGTGCAAACGCGCTCGGTTTTGTTGTCGCGATTGTTTTTTTCTATCTTCAACCAAACCTCATCATCACCCCACGACGATTCTTGCTCGTCGACACCCTTTACATTCTTCTCTTCTCAACCCTTTGGCAATTCTTCATTCGATCGATCACAAAACATATTACTCGTCAGGAAGTGTACTTTATCAATCTCGAACAAGAATATAACGCATGTAAAAAAGAACTTGATGACATGACGAATATTTTTACCGTTCATTCTGTTCCTGATTCCGCCCTCCTCACCCTCATCGAAAAAACACACCGTGCACATCAATCCCTCGTCTTTGTCGTTCCGGCAAACACATCCTTTTCCGATCAAACACTTAAACTCTTTGCTCACCTTCATTCCCACGGAGCAACATTTATCCGATTCGATGATTTTTACGAAGATGTGTTTCGTTGCGTCTACACAAGCAACCTCAACGACTGGTGGCTTCTTGAACATACACATCGAGACCAAGTGGGTTTTTACCCCATGATCAAACGCGTGCTTGATATCCTCTTTTCGCTTCTTATTGCGAGCGTGTTCCTCCTCACCTTTCTCCCCATCGCTCTTCTCATCAAACTCTCCGACCGCGGAAAAATCTTTTTCACCCAAACACGCCTCTCTGTAAACGGCACCCCATTCACCATTTACAAATACCGAACCATGCATGCGGGAACCCCAAACAATACTTGGACATCCGATCACGATCCGCGCGTCACCGTTGTTGGGAGATTCCTACGCACAACACGCCTCGACGAGCTTCCGCAATGGATCAACATCCTGCGTGGTGACATGAGCCTCATTGGCCCACGTCCAGAACAAGCGGGAATCGTCGAGCAACTCCGAGATGAAATTCCCTACTTCGAATCGCGCCACGCGATTCGCCCGGGCCTTATTGGATGGGCACAGCTTCATGTGTACGCCGGCAACGCAACGGAATCCAAACGCAAACTGCAATACGATCTCTACTACTTGAAACACAGATCCTTCCTCTTCGACATGGAAATTCTTTTAAAAACGATTGCACACGTCTTTTTTCTCCGGGGAAAATAAATGCACAGAGAGTACGGGCTTAGCGACAACAAAAAAATACGGCCAATAGACGGGACCCGGTCGCGGACTCCCTCCCATCTATTGGCCGTATTTTTTGTTATCGCACGCCCTACTCCTCCCTGCACAGCACGTTTCGTTTTGGCGTAGTCGACGATGTACTGCAAGTTCACCGTACACGCATCGCAAGCATCAAATCCGACACATTCATCCCCATCACTCCCGTATCGAGATACGACTTTGTCTTCTGAAAAAAATTGTACGAGTTATTTTTTGCAAGATATGTTTCCGGTTTCAGCCCGAGTATTTTTGCTTTTGCTCGAACGTTTACGTCCACAAATGCACCGGCAACAGACGAGTGATCAATCCCATCGGACGCACAGGAAAGGACGAGCGCATCTTCCCCAATCGAACCGAGTGCTCCGAGGGCAAATTCTTGATTACGCCCACCATTCCCTTTTCCACGAACGTGAACCGTTGTCTCTCCCCCCGCAATCAATACTTCGCCCGGCTTCACAAGTCCTGCAAACATTTTTCCCTTTTCATGCGCTTCCCCTTCAAGCTTGTTTGAATACAAAACTGGTTTGTATCCGAGCGTCTTTGCTTGTTTCATCATCGCGGCGGTTGCGTGCGCATTTGAAACAACCGACCTGTTTGTGACGTGCGTAAAAAGGGACGGATCTTTTGGTGTTTCGACCAAGTGACATTCCGGCAATTTACACATGGAAAGCACGTGGTATTTTTCCAAAATCCGTTTTGCGTCTTTGGCGGTAGATGTATCAAGAAACGTCGGGCCGCTTGCCACCAAACTTAATTCATCGCCAGGCACGTCGGAAAAAATGAGTCCTGCGATCGTGGCAGGATATGCAAGTCGAACGAATTGTCCCCCTTGAATATCGGAGGTGTGTTTACGCACCGTGTTCATCTCGTGAATGGTTGCACCTTTTTGCATAAGGACACGCGTCATGGCGGTCAAATCTCCACACTCGAGTTGATGCGGCCAGCACAGGAGTGCAGAGCCTCCACCCGAAATGATGGCAATAACGAGATCTTGCGAATCAACCGCTTTCAACAATCCAACAATTTCTCCGGTCGCACGAATGTTTTCATAACTCGGAAATGGATGTGTGCCCGCGATACTTTTCATCCGTTTTAATTTTCCTTGCTTCACATCAAGCACAATTCCGTCCTGAATTCGATCCCCAAGAATTTCCTCGAGAGCCTTCGCGGCTTCAAGCGCCGCTTTTCCAATTCCAACAACAAACACCCGACGATACGATTTCAAAGAAAACGTTTTGTCTCCCATTTTTAAAACATCTTTCTTGAGCGAGACAGCTTGATGAACCGCAGCTTGCGTTTCAACCGCACGTAATCCCGCTTCTACAATCGCAAGTGCGTCACGACGCAAACCTGTTGTCGCAATGGAAGAATAATTTTTGAACAGATGCTTTGCGGACATACGTTAAGGAACAAATCGAACAGGGACGGTAAACGCGTCATCATAGGCAGGTTCACCCGATGGATTGTCTTTTCTCAAAACAAGCGCGCCGATCGAACCCGTTTGTGCAATCGTTGCTTTAAACTTCACGCTCGCTTGAAACGGAACATAATCTGTGGTCATCCATTCTCCGTCAGCTTGCGCGATTCCTATCGCAAGAACATCTCCTGTTTCATTCAAAAGTTCAACAGGAAACGACGCTTCAAAAAACCAGTTTCCTCGCGCCTTTCCTGTAACGGTTACGACCGTCTCCGGATCCATAAGATCAATCACACTATCTGGAAGCGGCGAAGTAATTTCAACAAGATCTTTGTAGACGGTTGGTGATGGTTCAGTTTGTACGGGCTGGCTTTGTGTTTGTTGTGTTGGTGTTGTTCGAGACATATTGACTCGATACACAAGCAAAACGATTAACACAAAAGCAACGGCAATCGAAAGAGAAATCACAAGGGATTGTTTTTTCATAGGACTCTATTATACCAGAATTGACAATAAAAAAACCGGTCGGAAAAATCCAATCGGTTAGAGACGACGCAGAATCGCGTCCGTGAATTGTTCCGTGTTGAGCGTGCCGCCCATGTCGCCCGTGCGATCACCCTCGAGGATGGTGCGAAGGACGGTCTCGCGGATGAGCTGTGCCTCATGGTGAAAGCCGTCGTACTCAAGCATCATTGCGCTCGAGAGAATGAGCGCCGTCGGATTCGCGATTCCGCGACCCGCAATGTCGGGAGCCGAACCATGAACAGCTTCGAAGAGTGCATATTCGTCTCCGTAGCATGCACCAGGCGCAACACCGAGTCCGCCGACAAGCCCTGCGGCCGCATCGGACATCACATCACCGAACAGATTCTCTGTGACGATCACATCGAACCGCTCCGGATACATGATCATCATCATGAGCGCTGCATCCATGTGCAGGTAATTCGTTTCGAGTCCATCACATTTGACCGCGATGTCCACGACTTCATTGAACGCTTCCGTGTAAAGCGCACCCCACTCCTTCAAGATATTGGTCTTGAGTACGAGTGTTAGTTTCTTGTGACGCGAAAGAGCGATTCGAGTCGCCTGTCGAACGGTCCGCATGAATCCCGCTTTCGAGAATCGCGCATGCGCAAAGACGACATCGTGCTTGTTGCGCTCTTCCCAACAGTCGTAATACCCTTCGACACCCTCGCGGACGACCATGAGATCACACAGTCGCGATTTCGCAAGGCCGGGAATGTGCAACGCGGGACGCACACAGGAATGGAGTTCGAGTTCTTGACGAAGTCGAACATTCACACTCTTGAACCCACCACCACTCGGCGTGGTCGTCGGACCTTTGATCGCGACGCGGTGTTTGCGAATGAGATCGAGCGTGACTTGCGGCAACGGATCGCCGCCGTTTGCTTCTGCGCACTCAAGACCCGCAAGCGCCGGAATCCAATCGATGCGATGATCCATCACTACGTCCACGACGCGCTGCATAGCCTTGAACACTTCGTGGCCAATCCCATCACCCTCGATCGCGACAACAGAAAGTCTGTCTGACATTTCGCCCTCCTTCGCACGTCATGTGCGAGCGTTATGTACCAGTTTTTTTGCATTTTGTCAATGGAGACGGAATAAAAAAAGACCTCATGTGAGGTCAGGAAGAAAGCGTGTCGATCGAGGAAGAATGCTGTGAATGAGCCACTCCGTTTGGAGGGACAAAGCATTGCAAGCAACGCGGTTCATACTCTTTGTCACCAACCGCAATGCGGGAGGTGTCGTCCGTGAGACGCTGAGAACGAGAGGCGTGTCGAACGCGACACTTGGAACACACCGCCGTGAGTTTCTGCACTTCTTGGGCAAGCGCCATCAGTTGTGCAAGAACCTCAAACGGCTTTTCGCGGTAGTCGAGATCCAAACCGGAAACGATGACGCGCTTTCCCATGCGAACAAGTTGCATCACAACCGCAACCAGTTCGATGTCGAAAAAGTGCGCTTCATCCACGCCGATCCAGAGATGCTCGGGCGTCACATGTTCCAAAATCGCTTGCGCGTTTGGAACATCGATCGCCACGAGATTGTGACCGTTACGCGATTTGATCGCGAGCGCTTGACCGTCGCGTGTATCCACGCTCGGCTTCACGACAAGCATGTTCAGCTTCGCATGTTCACCCTGACGCATGTAACGAATCAACTCTTCCGTCTTCCCGGAACACATAGGCCCCGTAATGACGATCAGTTCCGGTGCAAGCATCGAACGCATGAAACCTCCAGCCAATGGACCGCGAACATTATAGCGCATCACATCTGCAAGACCTGTGGACAAAACCATGCGCCTTGCACCTCTCTTTTATCTGTGGCATTCTATTCCTTACCAGCCCTGTTAGTCACAATAGGACGGTGCCTTAATTATTGTGTCTTGTTTCTATTATGAACAACAAGCTTTTCGTGGGTAGCATTCCTTGGAAAACAACGGAAGATGACCTTCGTGCCGCATTCGGCGAATTCGGAACAGTCGTTTCAGCTCGTATTATCACAGATAAATTCACAGGCAAGAGTCGCGGATTCGGCTTTGTGGAAATGTCTTCTGACGAAGAAGCTTTGGCAGTCATTGCCGGCTTGGATGGAAAAGATTTTCAAGGACGCCCAATCGCGATTTCCATTGCACGTCCAATGGAAAACAAGGCGGCGTAATCCTCACAAAAAATAAACACCTTGCTCATGGGCGAGGTGTTTTGTTATTGACGATTTTCAACATTTGTCTTATTCTTTGTTCTTCGTTCATTCGGGGAGGTGAATCTTGGAACTGAAAGCCATCTTTGTTCATTCTGCCGGCTCGTATCTTGCTGCGTTTGATCAAACCACCAAGCGTTGGGCCGGTGCCTTCTGCTGGAGCGGCGATCAAATTTGTCGCGCAATGGAGACATGGTCCATACCCGTTCAACAAACAACAAGAATCGCGGTGGATTTGTGCGATCCTCAATATGCCGTGATTCCAAAAACGCATACGCGTCAACCGATCTTCATCGAAGGAACCGTCGCGGGTAAAATCGCACAACAATTCGAGGTCATCACGAATCTGTTTGAAATCGGAGCGGGAAAACAGCTCACGGAGCTTCCACCCCCTCCGCCCGCGCGTATCGTCGGCTGTTTCATTGATGCTTCCGACAAAGCACATCAAAACGCGATCATGTACTACACGGACCCGAATGGAACACCAAACATGGTGATTATACGCAATCAACTTCAAGGCCTCACGGTTCTTTCTTTCTCCTGGATCGGTGACGATCAACGCACCACATGGCAAAGTTTCCTTCAGCATCTGCCAGTCATGGGTGACGACGACCTTGATGTTCCAACACTCGTTCAAGGCGATATCATCAAGCTTCTCATTGCAGGAATCATTGTCCACGCGATTCTTACATCCGAAGCCTCCTAAGCTCAACAGCCACAAAATGGCTGTTTTTTGATTCATCGCCCCGATGAATCACCCTCCATAGCTTTAGCGACGGATGGGTGCAGAGGTTGACAAAATCGCCTTTTTGTGCTATTATTGTTGGTTAATTCATGGTTCCGTTTCTTTCCCAACTCATCCATTTGGAGGCAAATTCATGCGTACGGCATACCAAATCGCCTGGATCATCCTGACGGTCGTCCTCTCGGTCGGCTTCCTCGCAATCCTCAGCGCCTTCGTCGCTCTCGCGTCCGAAGGTCTGCAAGAACGCGTAAGCACGATCGGCAGCACTCTCGGCCGCGTTTCCGGTTTCCTGATCCCGAAGAGCTAGTAAGGAACTAGTTCTTCCACAACAGCGCACCCCACAAGGAGAGTCACATGTCCGAATCTGGTTTCAGCCGCTTGCAGCAGCTCGCCCTCCGCGCCCTCAAGGCACAGGTGAGCGAGCACGTCATTCCGAGCCTCGAGCGTCTCGACGGACTCGAGTACGCGATCACGGACGGAACACGCATGTCGGGCGACCGCACCGTGTACTACGTCGTGATCAACGGCGTCTGCCTCGTCGAAGCGCGCGTGTCCGTGCATGGCGAACAAAACGGTCGACATCTCGTGACCGTCTACGTCATCACATACAGCCTGCCGGGTTCAACCACCCTGCACGCGGTACACGCATCGTTCGAAGACACATACGTCCTCTGATCGATCAACCCTTCTTCCAACATCCTCGCTCAAAAAGCCTGGGTGTTTTTCGTTGACACAAAACCGTTTTGCTGTTTAAATCCCTTGTCGATCACAAACAGGAGGACATCGACATGCGTCGCATCTTAGAACTCGGTGAACAAAAGTCGCACGAGAAAGAACCACCCAACGCTTGGGTGTTTCGCGTGCTTGATCTTGATCCAACAGACTGTGCCGGACTCGAACTCAGATCCGAGCAGAATCGCTTGTACTGCGGTGCTCTTGAAACCGCGCTCGTAAACTGCATGGTCTTAGACGAAGTTTCTCAGGAAGTTCGTCTGGCTGTTGAGTCTTGGATGAAGTTCGGAAACGCACCAGACGACCACGCGCGTGCGGTTACGATCGTCATTTGCAATGAAGATCGTTCGGCCATGCTTTTGCAACGCAAAGACTTGAAGCATCCGAATACGGAATGCCAAGGAAAGTATTCCCTCTTTGGTGGATCTCCCCATGTTGGCGAAGACGTTTTGCCCGCCGCCTACCGCGAACTCTTGGAAGAGATCCGTCATCATGAAGTCGCAAAATGTCTTCATGGACTGAAACACATCGATGACCTCACGCTCTATTCCATCCAGTGGCCCGAAACGTACGTGTGCTCGATCTTTGTGCTCAGCCTCCCAAACGATCTGTTCGATCGATTTGTGAAAAGCGTTGCCTACCAAGGAGACACAGCAGAGTCCGTTGGCGTGATCCTGACGCGACACGAATTCCTGGACGTCCTCTGGTTCCAAGAAGCCCTGAACCCAGGTCGAAACTTTGTTGCCTCTCACCACATCGTCATCAAGCAAATTTTCCGTTCCTAAACCGTCTCCCTCGTGAGCGGTTTTTTTACCTCCACAACCAAAAGCTTGACAAAATCCTAAAAAACGAGTATCTTATTCGGTCATTCAACTTGGATGACGCCGCTGGTGTAGCTCAATTGGCAGAGCAGCTGATTTGTAATCAGCAGGTTGCGGGTTCAACTCCCTTCGCCAGCTCCGTGTCGAGACACGCTCGACAGTCGCGCCTTTAGCTCAGTTTGGTAGAGCAGCAGACTTTTAATCTGTTGGTCGTGGGTTCAATTCCCTCAAGGCGTACTTTTTTCAACCGTCTCACACTCGTGAGCGGTTTTTTCTTTCGCTACCGATTGACAGATTCGGTTTTTTGCGGTACTCTTTTGTGTCTCGTTCTTTCATGGGAGGTGCGGACATGTCAGAAAACATGGTTCTGGTTGTGCAGGCTCCGAATCGTGGTGGCAAGAGGGGGCATCAGTTTCTTGTGGCGCACATTCACCCTGCGGATTTTGATCTACGCTTGTGGAACGGTGGGAAAAGCGATCGATTGATCCTGAACCTTGCCATGCTCGAAAACGCGGCGATCGGTCGATTTCGTTCTGGTGTTGATGTGGGTCAGATGGTCAAGCAACTGACGGATCGGTACGAAATCACTCATGGCGTTACGCAAGTCGAACTCACCTTCGCCCTCCCCACGCAAAAAGAAGTGTCGAGCGCGGCTCGTCGAATGAATCTGGAATTTTGCACGCAATATGTTGCGGATCTTGAACAGGCGATCGTATCGAACAAGCGTCACGTTGCAGCCATTCGAAATCGTCTTAGCGCATATCGCCTCACGCTCATGAAACCAAACATCATGCCGGGCATTCGCCTGCATTACGAAAACGTCCTCATTGCTGACTGCCTGCGCGACATCCGCGACGCAGACCTCACGCTTCGCTCCGTGCGCAACAAGCTCAAGCGCGCGCGCATCACCCTCGCCTCGCTCGACTCCCCTTAACCGCCTCACCCACGTGAGCGGTTTTTTCTTTTTGACACGCTCCACCAATCTGATAACGTCTGTTTACCGACTCGAGGAGGCCGTATGCAACTCGTGAATGCGCATGTTTATCCGATGGGAACATTCTTGCTCGGAAAAGATCGAAAAGACACCCTGCACGGCATTTTTTGCTGGAGCGCCGAACAAATCGCTCTCATTGCGCGCGATTGGCGACTCTCTTTCAAAGATGAACTTCGTCTTGCGAAGCTCTTCATGGCGGAGATGATCGACACCCAATCTCGAAACGAACCACAATTGGTTCACGGAATCGGCGCAGGCTTGATTGAAGAACAATTTGCCCTCCTCAAAAACGTCCGCGACATCACGAAACCCGGAACCACGGTTCCACTTGAGCAAGGTCGTATTTACGCTCGCACCCAATCGCTTGAAGAGCGCGAACGAGACGCCGCGCTCCTTCTCTATATTACGCCGGAAGGCGAAGCGACCCTCGCGCACGTACGCACACAAGACCAAGCCGCAGAAATTCTGATCTGGGAAGATTGGATGAGAGAAAACGGCTACGAAATCATCGTCGGAACCATGAAGACACTTCCGCGATACGATCGCTTCAACCAACACCCCATGTTCATTCACGGCAGCCTCGTGGAACAGCTCATTACCGCGCAGGTCATCTACAAACAATTCTTTCCCGAAGACTCAACCGCCAGAAACTAGGCGGTTTTTTATTTTCCATTCCCCTGCTACACTACTTCCATATGAGCTATAAACACACACTTACGAAATTGGGACTTGCCGCGGCGGGTTTGTTTGGGATGGAAAGAATGGTCTCGAATGAGGAGGCTCCGGTGGCAATCGTGAAACCATCTGAGGAAATTTCCGAAGAACCTACAAGAGACTCGAGCTCTCTCGAGAAAACACCGGACGAACAGGTCGATGAGGCACACGCAACACCGGAAACAGACATGGCGCGCGCGGCACGTGAAATTGAGGATCTTCCGAAACAACTTGATCTCCCAATCCTCAAAGGCCTTCCCGAAAAACCTCCAGAGGTTGCTGAACGTCCAAAAATAAATCCGTATCTCAAGTTGGATAACGCAAAAGCGTACGTCGTTGATCTATTTAGCAAGTTACATCTCAAGTGCACAGACAGACGCAGACACTCTGGTCTTGATGAGGACATTCCATCAGATATATTCGGTCTAACGTCTGAGAATACAGGAACAGAAGAGAACCCCGCATTTAACGTAAACATTGACACGATATCTGATGAAGAGTGGGCTTCTTTTCTTGCGCTCGTCTTCCATCCAGAAAATGAAACCGTTGAAATGATTCCAGATCCTGATGTTCAAGCGTTTATTCCGCCCATCGTTGTTGCGGGAGACCTTATGGAACTTCAAGACAAACTCAAACAATACATTGAGCGCATCAACCTTGCACGCGCCTACGCTCTCGCAGGTATGACACAAGAGGAAATTAAACGCCGTCTTGAGGCACAAGAAAAGAAATCGGAAAAAACAGAAGAACCTGCCGTGCTCGCAAAAAATTGATCAGAACGGAAAAGAGGCGTTGTCCCATTGACAGTGCCTCTTTTTTTGGGTATCCTTTCGCCACTATGAAAGACTTTCGAAACATTGCGATTATCGCTCACGTTGACCACGGTAAGACCACGCTTGTGGACGCCATGCTCAAACAATCCGGAACGTTCAATGAACGTGACGTTATTGAGGTTTGTGTGATGGATTCAAACGAACTTGAAAAAGAGCGTGGAATTACCATTTACGCAAAAAATACCGCCATTCAAATTGGCGACACAAAAATCAACATTGTGGACACTCCAGGCCACGCAGACTTTGGTTCAGAGGTGGAACGCGTTCTGCGCATGGTGGACTCTGTTTTGCTTCTCGTTGACGCCTATGAAGGCCCAATGCCGCAAACCAAGTTCGTGCTTCGCAAGTCGCTCGCGCTCGGACTCAAGCCGATTGTTGTCATCAACAAAATCGACAAACCATCGGCGCGTCCAGATGTTGTGCTCAACATGATTTTCGATCTCTTCGTCGAACTCGGAGCCACCGATGAGCAACTCGACTTCAAACATATTTACGCGATTGCCCGTGAAGGGATTGCAAAGATGGAACTTACGGACGAATCCAAAGATCTTCAACCTCTTTTTGATCTCATTTTGAAAACGGTTCCCCCAGCACAAAACAACACATCTGTTCCCATGCGCATGCAACCCGCAAACCTCGCGTATGATTCTTACATCGGCCGCCTCGCGGTTGGACGCATCTACGAAGGAACGGTTCGCGCTGGAATGACCGTTACGGTTATTACGCCAGACGGAACACGCAAGACAAATAAAATTACAAAACTTCTTACCAACAAAGGATTGAACAAGATTGAAGTCCAAGAGGCAGAAGCGGGAGACATTGTGCAGATTGCGGGAATCCCAGACATTTACGTTGGGGACACTATCGCCGAAAGCGCAACTGCAGAACCGTTGCCGAGTATTGCCATCGATGCGCCTACCTTGAAAATGGACTTCATGGTGAACAACTCACCGTTTGCTGGACGCGAAGGAAAATTAGTTACCTCGAGACAAATTCGAGAAAGACTCTTGAAAGAACTCGAAGTCAACGTCGGAATGAAAATTGAATTCTCGGACACGGCGGACGTCTTTACGGTCAGTGGTCGTGGAGAAATGCACTTGTCGATTTTGATCGAGCAGATGCGTCGCGAAGGATTTGAACTTCAAGTTTCTCAACCACGCGTTATTTTCCAAGAAGTAAACGGACAAAAACAAGAACCGATCGAGATTGTGGTTGTGGATGTTCCAGACCAACTCGCGGGAATTGTTATTGAACAACTCGGAAAACGCCGCGGTGAAATGTTAAACATGCAATCCGAAAACGGAAACACACGTCTTGAATACCATATTCCAACACGTGGACTCCTCGGATATCAATCTGAATTCGTTACAAGTACAAAAGGCGAAGGAACGCTCTCTCACCAATTCGCACACTATGGCGAATACAAAGGTGAGATCGAACGCCGCTCAACAGGATCCATCATTAATGGATTTGATGGCATTACAACTCCTTACGCTCTTGAAGGCCTTGAAGCTCGCGGAGTTCTCTTCGTTGGAGCAGGAGCAGAAGTGTATGAAGGAATGGTGATTGGAATGTCCATGAAGGACAACATAGTGGTAAACGCCATCCGCGAAAAGAAACTCACCAACATGCGCTCCGCCGGAGCAGACATGGCCGTGAAATTAACACCAGCACTCGACATGACGCTCGAGCGCGCTCTTGAGTACATCGACAACGACGAATTGGTCGAGGTAACACCAAAGACGGTTCGTATCCGCAAAAAATATTTGAAAGAGTTTGAACGCAAGAAACACGGAGTTGCATAACGCAACAAAAAAAATCCTCTGGCTATGTGCCGGAGGATTTTTTTTGTTGGCAAAGAAAAACCCTGAACGAGATGTTCAGGGTTGAGAAACTAGCCGAGACCGTCAGGGGTGTTTGCGCGCATTCTTGCGTGCTCTGGAATCCCGTCGTCGTTTGCGGGAGTTTCGCTCTGCAAACGATTTGTTGGGCGGTTCTCAGCCCATGCGAGCATGAACCAGAACAAGAGGAACACAGCCGGAAGCAGAAACGGGATGTGCCGATCAAGATTGATGCCGCCATTGTAGATGCCGATGCAATCACCGATCACACCGAGGATCGCAAGGATCAGGATCAAAGTGGAAACACGCTTCATGAGAACGCTCCGTTTTGGGTCAAATGAACGATTCTGAAACGCAACGATACGCCAAAAATGAATGTTTGTCAATCGATTCTTTGACGGATTCAAGTTTTTCGGGCATTCTGCGGTGAATAATACCCCCACCCATGCCCTCCCCCTCGGAAGGGAGAGGGGTAACCCCATCTATGTCCTATATTTCACGAGCTGAAAAAATCCAATCCCTCTTTCCGGACATGAAAGCGTTTCGCTTGAAGCAAGTTGAAACCGCATTGTTTGATGTCTCTGTTCGCTCTTGGGCGGATGTTTCGACGTTGCCAAAAGACATGCGCGAAAAACTCGAAGCGGACGTTCCCTTCATTTCGCTTACAACACAATTGATCCAGAATGATTCCAAAAAAGAAACGTTCAAGGCTATCGTGAAAGTCGAAGGCGACAAGTATATCGAGACGGTCCTCATGAAAAACCGCCGCGAGCAATGGACCATCTGTGTCTCGACTCAGATCGGCTGTGCCATGGCCTGTTCGTTCTGCGCGACCGGAAAAATGGGACTGACTCGAAACCTCGATACGGATGAAATCGTCGACCAAATCCGTTTGTGGAAGTATTTTTTGAAAGACCATCCAGAGATTACAAAGAGCGAGGGTTCCTCGAAACCAGCACCAAAACAACAAGACGCCTTCGAGCTTGATGACGAAGAAGAGGAAGACTCGGCACAAACAGAAACGCCGCGCGTTGTTGATCACGGTCGCATCAGTAATATTGTGTACATGGGCATGGGTGAGCCGCTCGCGAACTATGAAAACACAAAAGCAAGTTTGAATACAATTATCGCGCAGACCGACATTGGACTCACACACATCACGGTCTCGACCGTCGGCATCTTGCCTCGTCTCGAGCAAATCCTGACGGACGCAGAATGGCCGCACGTGCGCATGGCTGTTTCTCTTCACAGTGCGGATACAAAGGTTCGAAAAGAGATCGTCAAAACATCCTACGACGAGTTCCTTCCAAAGCTCGACGAATGGACACGCAAATACTTGAAAAAATTCGGCAACCGCCGCCATCACCTTACGTTTGAATATGTGATGTTGAAAGGTGTAAACGATTCTCTTCCCGCCGCAAAGCAACTCGCGGTGTTCGTGAACCGCATTGGAAAAATTCGCGTAAACCTCATCCCATTCAATTTTACGGAAAGTGGCTACACATCGAGTGAAGCGGAAACGATCGAAGCGTTCGGACATGTTCTCGAAAAGAACGGTGTGACGTACACGATCCGTTACTCGAAAGGTTCCGAGATCGACGCCGCATGCGGACAATTGATTAAGAATGAAAGTGCAAATCTAGAAGAAAAACTCCCGTAATGGGAGTTTTGTTTTTCTTTTCGACAACACACACCATTTGACGCAAAGCCGAAAATACGTAAGATAAGGCCAGTTCCTTTCAAATGGAACAAATAGGAGAACAGATGCCCGGAGACTTCAGTCCAAATGAACTCGCGCGCACAAGAGAAGTGCCGGATTACAAGCGAAAGGCGCTTGAGAAACTCATTTCACGTGTTCTTGAGACATCCTCTCGAGACACAAACGAAATTCTGGTTCACGCTCTTGGTGAACGAGCCTTGAAGACCTTTACCTTCGGCGACATTTTCGACCTCGCAAATACCGAAGCGTTTACGCGTGCGGTGCAAGCGACTGGAATCAATGTTCCGAGTGTGCAAGTTTTGCGCGTGGTCAATATGATTGCGCAGATTATGGAACAAACCGAGCCTTGTGAAAACAAGCGCTGTGGTGAGTTCCCTATCTATGAACGCGGTGGTGTCATTCGCACAGATGATCCAGGCAACGCCTGTCTCTACTGCGACCACATCCCAACGAAAACAATCGACGCGGCACCCGCAAAACCCAAAGATGCCGCAAAGCGCATCATTGGTGGCGAGTATCAGATTGAGAAATTCATTGCAGAAGGCGCGATTGGTCGCACCTATCTTGCAACGGATCTCACAGTCGAGAAACCCGTTTGTGTAAAGCACTGCTCCAAACTGAACGCTGCACGCCAAGCCAATCTGCTCGACGAAGCGCGCAAGATGTGGGATCTGCGTCATCATGGCATTCCCGCGATTCGTCGTGTGATTCGTCTTGAAGACGGAACGCTCGCGATCGTGATGAGCTACATTCCAGGCGAGACGCTCGAAGCGATTGTGAAACGTGACGGCGCGATCCATCCGGAAAGCGTTGCATGGATTCTTGAACGCTTGATGAACATCTTGCAATACTTGCATGTACACGGTGTAATCCACAGCGATCTGAAGCCGCAGAACATCATTGTGAACGAACAGACGTATGCGGTTTCGCTCGTGGACTTTGGTCTTGCGAGTGTGAAGCCGACGGATGCATCGAGTTCGCTTGGCTACACCGACCACTTCGCTCCGCTTGAGCAAGTACGTGGTGAGCCGCCGATTCGTCAGATGGATATCTACGCGCTTGGAAAAGTTGCGTTGTATCTGTTGAACGGTGGAAACATGAGTGCGGTGGACGAAGATCATTTCCCCGATCATGTTCCCCCTGTTCTTTCCGATCTGATCAAGCGATTGATCGAAAAGAAGATCGAACATCGCCCGCAGTACGCGGATCGACTGTTCGATTTTACACGCAGCTTGCGGCGCAAAACGTTTGGCCGTGAGTTGTTCAACCCGGGTGAAAACCCGATCAGGAGTGTGCCATGAGTGAATCATCTAACTACAAAGGTTCAAGCTGGATGCCGGACTATGATCCGCCGCGGGCCCGCGCAACGTACACGCATGATGCAAATCGCAGCTATGCGGAAGCGGAACAGAAAGGCACGAAGGATTGGGATTTGCTCCCGGAATCCATCACGACCGCGGCAGAGAACGCTCTCCTGCTCGTAAACGACATGACTGGTTCGATGTCGAGCTGGCCGATCACGGTACGCACGAAAGCCTTGTACCTAGATCACGAACTGCGCACGATGTATCTTTCCGAAGATACAGACGTCGCATTCTGCGCATTCGGTGACGCAATGCACAACGAGCGGTATCCGCTCCAAGTGCGTGAATTCACGCGCGGGAAAGCAGGACACGAAGTTCGGCTCGGCGAACTGGTTCACACGAAAGGTGGCGGAGGCGGCGGTCATGAGACTTCCGAACTCGCGGCACTCTACATCGCACGCAACGTGCATGTGCCAAACCAAAGCCGCAAGCCGATTGTGATCTTCAACACGGACGAAGCGCCGTATGATGAAGTGACGGTCGCGCGTGCGCGTGATATTGCACGTGTGAAAATCGACAAGAAGATGACCACGAAGGAAGTGTTCGCAGAGCTCACACGGAAATTCTCCGTGTACCTCATCCAAAAGCCGTATGACAGCAGCAGCGATCAGGCATGGATCACGAAGACTTGGGAAGATCTCATCGGCGCGGATCACATTGCTCTGCTTCCGGATGAGAACCGCATCGTGGACGTGATCTTCGGCATTCTCGGTCATTACTCCGGCAAGATCGAAGCGTTCAAGCGCGAACTTGAGAGTCGTCAGACGCCCGAGCAAGTGCGTGTCGTCATGGCGGCGCTGAAGCCGATCTTCGCGAACGCGGTCTCCGACGGCCGCTCGATCACCCACGGGTTGGATGACGAGGGGAATGATGTCGGATCACTCATTTGAGTTGATCGCAACGCTGTGGCCCGGATTCGCCCACTTCCCCGAGTTCGCAATTGATGCGCGTCTCGACGGAATCCGGGTGAATCCGGCCACGGCTCCGATCGAAGAATTGGAAGCGGCGATCTCGAACCTACAAGTTCGTGACGCGCCCGTTCCCCTGTTCTACGACGTCAAAGGTCGCCAACTGCGCGTCGAGGAAGCTCGCGAGCACGAAGGTCACCTCGAAGTCATATTGAACCATCCGATTCGTATCGATCTGCGTGATCCAAGCGCTCGCATTGTTGCCTTCAAGGCCGGTGCGGACTTTGCAACACTGGATTGGATCGAAGACGGTGGTCGAAGATTGATCTTCAAAGACGGCCGAACGTTCGGCCCGAAATACAAAGTGAATCACGGTGAATCTCTGCATATTCGACACCCCAGTCTCGAAGTCCTCGGAAATCTGTTCACAGATCACGAGCTTCGCAAGATTGAGGCGGCGAAACGTGCGGGGTTCACCCGATTTTTTCTCTCCTACACGGAATCCCAATCGGATGTCGATCAACTTCGAGAACTCGTCGGACAAGACGCGGAACTCTGGCTCAAGATCGAAAACGAAAAAGGATTGCGGTTCGTTGAGAATGCATTCAAAAAGACGGATGGTGTGGTACTCGCGGCAGCTCGTGGAGATCTCTTCATCGAAGTGCAGCGACCGCACGATATTCTGAAGGCTGTGAAGCTGATTATCAAAAAAGACCCGGAAGCCTGCGTAGGTTCACGAATCTTGCTCTCGATTGCAACACGCGCCATGCCGCCACCGGAAAAACTCCGCGCGCTACAGGCTATTCATGCGCATGCTCAGGATCCGAACCTTCTCGACCTGATCGTGCGCATCTTTCACGACCCAACCCCGTCCTGTGCTGACTTCTCTGAGCTCGCTTGGCTCGCCGAGATCGGCTACAAACGTTTTCTCCTTTGTGACGAACTCTGTCTTCACAAGGACCTCCTCAACACGGCCATCAATGCCTTTCGGGTATTCGAAGAGGCTTATACCTAAAACTCCCCATAGCCTTTCGGCGACGGGGAGTCTTTTTTATGCGGCTTTTTTGAAAAAACACTCACCCCTCATTCTATCAAACATGTTGAACACCTTTTTTCTTAAATTATCATGTGTTGTTTTTGTTTTTGATTCATTTTTTCCAAACATAAAAACATTCAGAGAATTAATAGTATTGTTTTACAACACTTGGCTGATTTGGACAAATCATCCCATTTAGTTTAAAGTACCGCCGCCTCAATTTCATGAGGACAAAGGAAGAAAATGCTCATGTCCCAAGTCGCGCGTTGGTTTGACCCTGAGAAAGCACTGATTCGACCGGTCGCCTCCATGCGTCGGCAACTCCCGATCTCGAACATGTTCCTCATCAAGTCGGAACTGGGGGTGTACACACGACAGCATCCAGAGTCGCCCGTCTATGACGCCTCTCAAGGTGACGGCGGAGCAACACTCAGCGGGATTCGTCCTGACGAACTTGCAAACGCGCTCGTTCTCTTCTTGCCAAACACGCAAACAACGGCGTACGGATCTCCAAACGGAAGTCTGCGTGTTCGACAGGCTCTGCTCGAGAATTTCTGGAAACTCGACCGAATTGGTCTGACTCCCGACAACATTCTCGTGACAGACGGCGGTCGTGATGCCCTTCAAAAGTGGTATCAGGCAATCCACATGCTCACCGGCAAAATCGGCCTCACAGTCGTCACATCCGCAGCACCGTGGGTTTCCTACGCCCACGGGACGTATGTAAACGGATTCAATCTGCTTTGCGCTCCGGCTCAGAGCAAAACGAATCTGCGCATGACGCCCGATGGCATCACCGCATGCCTCGGCCTGTGCGGCACAGCCGATGCGCTCATCATCACCACTCCGGACAATCCAACAGGTGCGTGGTATTCGCCAAATGAAATCAAAACGCTCATCGAGCGCGCACGATTTCATGGCATCAAATACATCCTCATCGATCTCATGTACCAACTCGTGATCGACGACGATGTCCCGCTCTACGATTGGGCCGAAATTCTCGGATCCTTCTCTGCAGAAGATCGCGCATGTGTGACGCTTCTCGATGGCCTCACAAAGTCCGTCGGTGCAAGCAATGTGCGCATGGCACATCTCGCATGCGGTGACGAAAAATTCGCAAAAACCATCCAAGGCATCGCCTCGCACACCGTTCTGCCGAACGTTCTGGGCGAAGCGTGTGCCCTCGAGGTCTACTCAAGTTCGGACGTGCGCAATCACCCTTGGGTGAAACGCATCACGAAACGCACGAGTGCGAGTCGCAACATCTTTCGCCGTGAAATGACCGCGCGCGGGTACACCTCGATCGCCGACCAAGGCTACTACGCCTTTGTGGACGTGACGAAATGGCTCGGGCGAGGACTGCGCCCGGATCAATTCTTCAATGGCGCGCTCGCAAACACAACCACACACATTGAAACCGTGAAAGACCTCGGAAGCTACCTCGCGTGCGAGCATGGCATCGCGGTCGTCCACGGCACGCCGTTTCTCCAACCAAACTTCATCCGCTTCTCCTACGCCCAAGATCCGGCGATCACCATCGCCGCCATCAACCGGTTCGACGAAGCCTTGAAGTCCATTCCCTAACCACCCTACGCCAAGGCTTCGGGTGGTTTTTTCATTGACACATCCTTTCATCCATGACACACTTGCACCCTCATTCATGCAAAGAACCTTATGCAAGACGAAACAACAGAGGATGTAGCCGCTACCGATGCAGAAGAAGTTGTTGAAGAAACAGCTGCACCAGAAGCCGCTCCAGAAGCAGAAGCAACAGAAGAAGCGGCTGCGTAATCGATTCGTCGATGCAAAAAAAATACACGAAGTAAACCTCGTGTATTTTTTTATCCCCAATCGCGTTTGACAAAACAGAAAAAAACTTCTAAACTCACTCTATAAGCGATTCACAAAACGCCACGCGTCACTGCCGGCGTATTTTTTTATGCATGAAACATTAAAAACCTATTTTGGTTACGATGAATTCCGTCCATTGCAGAAGGAAATCATCTTAAACATTCTTGAAAAGAAAAATACGCTCGTCCTCATGCCTACGGGTGGCGGGAAATCTTTGTGTTTTCAATTGCCCGCGCTTATGTTTGAAGGGCTCACTCTTGTGATCTCTCCACTCATCGCGCTCATGAAAGATCAGGTAGATACGCTCCGAGCAAACGGCATTAATGCCGCGTACCTCAACAGTTCTCTTGACCAAGCGGAGATCGAAGATATCCAAGCTGAAGCACGCTCGGGCGCGCTGAAGATTTTGTATATCGCTCCAGAGCGCCTCGCGCGCGTGGAATTCCAGTTGTTTTTGCGATCTTTACGCGTGAGCTTGCTTGCGATTGATGAAGCTCACTGTATTTCCGAATGGGGGCATGATTTCCGTCCAGAATATCGAAACCTCAAAGAGTTGAAGCGATCATTTCCGAATGTTCCCGTCGTTGCACTCACCGCAACCGCCACCATGCGCGTGCGCAAAGATATTCTCGCCGAGCTCGACATGCCGGACGCATTTGTGTTCTTGTCGAGTCACAACCGACCAAATCTTCATTACACCGTGAAGCCGAAACTCCAGTCGTTCGGACAGCTTATCGAGCTTCTGAAGGCACATAAAGGCGAATCCATCATCATCTATTGTTTTTCTCGAAAAGATACAGAATCCCTCGCGGTTGATTTAAACAAAGCCGGATTTACATCCGCAGCTTATCATGCAGGTCTCTCGGCGGATGTTCGTTCGAGGACTCAGGAGCGATTCATACGCGATCAAGTCTCGATCATTGTTGCAACAATTGCATTCGGAATGGGAATCGACAAGCCGGATGTTCGACTTGTCGTTCACATGGATCTTCCAAAAACCGTCGAAGGGTATTACCAAGAAACCGGACGTGCGGGTCGCGACAGTTTACCAAGCGATTGTGTTTTGTTTTACTCATATGGCGACAAGCGCAAACAGGATTTCTTTATTCAACAAATTGATGACGATCGCGAACGCGCACTCGCCGAGAAAAAACTTTCGCAAGTGATTGAATACGGAGAACTCCGATCGTGCAGACGAAAATTCCTCCTCGAGTATTTTGGCGAACCTGTTGAGCTCGAGAATTGCGGAACATGTGACAACTGCTCAAGCGAGCCGGAAGAAATTCATGATGCGACAGAAGTCGCGCAGAAAATTCTTTCTGCCGTTCTCAGAACCGGCGAACGATTTGGACTTGCATACATTTGCGACGTGCTTCGAGGTTCAAAACAAAAAAAGATTCTTGAGAATCATCATGATCAACTCTCGGTCTACGGCGTCGCAAAAGACGTTCCCATGAATCGTTTACGTGAGTATGTGGATTTGTTGCTCGTCAAAAAATATCTCGTGAAACAAATGGGTGAGTTCCCCACGATTGGCGTGAGCACGATCGGAAAGATCAGTTTGCGCGATCGCACACCCATTCTGCTTCCGAAACCAAAATCCTTTGCTCTCACAATACAACCCAAAAAAGGCGCGAACGAGAATGTGTTACCTTATGAGTCCGCGCTGTTCGAGCAACTGCGTGCGCTCCGTCGATCCATTGCGGAAGAACAAAACGTTCCGCCGTTCGTTATCTTTGGAGACAAAACGTTGCAAGAAATCGCGTATTATCTTCCGCGGTCTCTTTCAAGCTTCGGCAAAATCTTTGGAGTTGGCGAACGCAAGCTGAAACAATTCGGCACACAGTTCTTGCTCCTCGTACAAGTGTATGCAAAGGCACACAACCTTGCGGAACGCACACAAGAAGTGGATGTCGATGCGCCGCATGTGCGTACGTCAAGCGTAAGCCGTGAGAGTTCAACGTTTCAAAAAACAAAGGAACTTCTCGAAAAAAAATTTGATATCGAACAAATAGCAAAAGAACGCATGCTGAATAAAAGTACCGTCGTACAACATGTTTTAAAATTAGTCGAAGAAGATCCTGATCTCGACGTGATGCATCTAAAGCCACCCGCAAAACAATTTATCGAAATTGAAAAAGCCTTCCAAGCCTCACCAACAAAATTATTGACGGCCGTGTTTAATATTCTTGAAGGGAAATACACGTATGAGGAGTTAAGAATTGCGCGATTGTTTTTATAAACTCATTCCAAAATTTAAACATCAACCGTACGATTTTCTCGTACGGTTGATGTAGAAAATAAAGAAGTACGCCGATATTGGGATACAATCAATGAGCGGTGGTATTTGAGTATCATTGATATTGTTGGCGCTATTACAGAAAGTAGTATCCCAAGTCGTTATTGGAACGATCTTAAAACCCGCCTAAAAGAAGAAGGTTTTGAGCTTTACGATAATATCGTAAAGCTCAAGTTTGAGGCTAAAGATGGTAAAAAATACCCAACAGAATGTACGGATGTTGAAACAATGCTTCGTATTATACAAAGCATTCATTCTCCAAAAGCTGAACCCATCAAACAATGGTTGGCCCAGGTTGGCTATGAACGCATCGAGGAAACACACGATCCTGAAAAATCCATCAATCGCGCCATGGAAACCTATTTAAGAAAAGGATATTCGCCGCACACAAAGGACTCAAACAACAGAACTTACGAGATCACATGACAACACTCGAGCTCGTCTTAAATACGCTTGCCGAAGCGACGACAACGGAAATCGCTCGTGCGGACAATGCGCAGGGGTTGGCAGAAAACGCGACAGCTGTCAAAAAAGGTGGAATGATCGCGCGTTCAACGCGAACGCAAATCGAGAAACAAACAAAAAAAACTGTGATCTCGAGAAAAAATAATTTTCCAACAAAAAAACCGCTCATCTCTTGAGCGGCTAAGCCTGAATGGTTGTCGGATGCACGGATGCGTTTCGCTTATCGATCACGGTTTTCTTGTGATGACACGCGCACAATTGCTCGGCATCTACGCCTTCGAAAAAAGAACCGAGGACGCGCAAATGTGTTGTTGTTGCATCAAGTGATTTCGCCTGAAGATCTTGATACACGCATCCACTCGCAATGACTTCGCCCTCATGATCCGTCCACGCCCAGGATTCAACAAGCGGTCCCGGGTCGTATGGCTGCCAATCGAGCGGATTATTGGACTGCGTCACACACACATCCGCACGCATGAGAACCGTTTCCGCTTCTGTTACATCCACGGTACGTTTCAAGGATTGCTCAAACTTCCAAAGCGCAAGCATGGACTTTTGCAAAACCGCACGCGTTTCGGTGTCGAGTTGTGTACCAACGCACGCGACCACGGACGCAAAACGACGACTGTACCCTTGCGACGCAGTGATCTCTTCTTGGCGATGTTGAAACCATGTACGATACACGCGCTCAAGTGGAAAACGCGCAAGAACGATTGGAAGGCTCAACAATGAAACAGCCGAATGAACGATGCGGATCACGGAGCGATCTTCAAGAGCTTCAGAAAGAGACGGACGCACATCGTCGACGGTGATGAGATACGGAAAGTCATCATTCGGATCCCTCAAAACTTCCGCGGAAGAAAGCCATCGATCGACTCGGCAGGTGACTCGGTCAATGGTAAGCACATGCCAACCAGCGTCGAGAGATGCATTCGTCCGAAGAAAAATCAGGAGAAGCAAACGCCCTTCGCGCAACGCAGCAGGAATAGACGTACCAAGATCGAAAGAAAGATGCTGATGCGCATATTCCGGAATATGATCCGTGATACAATCAACCTTGTACGAAAGCGATTCGATGGTTCCAAGCCACGCGTAAACTTCATTGCGTGCTTTCTTTCCCAATTTACGAACATCCTTAAACATGAAAAACCCCCTTTATGAACGCATGGAAAAGTGTACCAAAAAGAGAGTGGCTGTCAAGATCACTCAAGATGTTCAATCACCTTCTTTGCATTTAATCGAGCCAAAAGATGGGATGGCATACGTTCATCATATCCAAGAACAGAAAATCGATCTCGTGTCCTCACAAATTCAGCCGCGGGAAAATGACAAACGTAATTTTCACCCGCTTGTTGACGGTCAAATCCTTCACGAATCCAATCAAAAATTCTTTCCATGGATTGTTTGGCGTCGTGTCCTTCTCTCATGAGTTCATCATGCATATACGGAGCGAGCGTCCAGAAGACAAAAACGTCCGATCCTTCCGTGCTCATCATGTGAGAAATTTTATCTGCATCTTCCTCATTTGGTTCTTCCATGGTCGCCACGTATTGCAAAAAATCTTTTGCAAATGATGCAGGAACTGCATGCAAATTCTCTTGATCGAAATGAGCGAGTTTGCGATCGTATTTTTGAGGAAAAAGAAAACGATAAAAATGATTGACCGTTCTTCCTCCTACATACGCACGACGATCAGGAGACAGCGCCGAAATCTGCGCGGCTTCAAGGAGTGGTTCCAGGTCATCAAGCGTATTGCCCTTCGAAAGAACATCGCCGAATTTTTGTTCTTTCCTTGTGAGTTCCTGCAACATGTCCCAGACCTCATCTCCGAGTGTTCCAACAGATGCTTCTCCGGCAAGGACAGATACAAGAGCTGAATTTTGAAGAATCTGTTCATAGAGCTGCTTCCCTGTTTCTTGTTCGTCCGAATAAAAATAATTTGGATCAAATTTTTGATAAAAATCAATCAACTCTCTTCGCACAAGTTCCGCGGCAAGTTCACGTTCTTCCTTTGATGATTCTCCCGGCGCAAGCGACTGTACCTTTTTATGCATAACAACATCTCGTCCTTCGGACCTTCGAAATTCTGACATAGAGTTTTTGGTTTTATCTTTCGAAAAAAGATTGATTAAACTATAAATCAAGCCTAGATTATTCGCAAGAAAAACAAAAAAGATCCACATACTGTGGATCTTTTTGGCAGGGGCGGAGGGAATCGAACCCACGTCAAAGGTTTTGGAAACCTTCGTCCTACCATTGAACGACGCCCCTAGGACTCGCGCTCGCGATTATACAGGAATCTCAAAAAATGAAAATAGTGTCATCTCCTTCACTTTTTGACTTTTTAACTCTTTGACTTTTCTTACTTTTTCAGCGCCTCAATATCCGCCTGGTACTCATTTGCTCGCGCGACCACCTGGTCTCCATAGAATCTGAACCGCACATTCGTTGACCCGGAAAAATAGCGCATGGCCGCCGCCCACTCGCCTTCTTTTGTTTTTGCGCCATCATTGCCGAGTTTGAGTGCCGAGGCAATAAAGGCGTCTCGGATATCCCATGGGTTTGCGGTCTTACCCGTGATGTTTGCGACCTTCGCGCGGTACCCCATCCAGGTAGAAGGAATAAACTGCGCGGGACCCATGGCTCCTCCCCAACCAACTTGATTGCCTTTTTTATCGCGCATTGGGCATGAAACAGCGGTTGTGTCAGGATCAAGTCCAAGCTCCTCTGTGATGGTTTTAAACGGCTCCTGGTCTCGTGTAGGCTTCATGATCACCTTCCAGCTTTTTTCTGGTGGATCTCCTGGACGGTTACAGGTTCCAACGTTTTTTCCTAGGTTAGATTCTTGTGTGAGCACTGCAAGCAGAAACGACGCGCGCACACCGGTCTGCGCAGAAACCCATTGCGCAATCTCCACCGCCTGACCAAAGGTGATTTGTTTTCCAACGTCTAGCAATCGATAAAGTCGCGTGCGAATTTGAGCGGCTTGTTTTTGTGAATCTGAAAGCGATACTTGATAATTTTTCTCTTTGCCTTTTGTTTGCGTTAATAATGTTGACTGTTCACTCACAGACCCCTTTAACGCTTGTTGCTGCAGCGTCTGCACCGCCAATAATTTTTCAACATGGTCTTGTTCGGCATCCAATCGATTCTTTTGAACCCCAAGATCCTCTCGTGTTTTGTGCAACTGGTCGATCAGAACATCAAGCCCGGATGTTACGTGCGCAAATTGTTGAATCTCGGAAAGCGCATCAAACAAGTCGTGCTCGGAAAATAAAACAAACAACAACGTTCGCTGATCATTTTTATTCATCTGGCGCAACAATTCCGCAAGCTCTGCTTTTAATGTTTCCGTACGCAACTGGTTCCGCTCAATCAAAGATTTTGTCGCCACAATCTGTTCATCCATCTCTTCCACCTCAAGTGCCGTCTGTTTTATCCGAAGAGCAAGCGTGGCCTGTTCTTTTTGCAGCTGCTTAATTTTATTCTGGAGAGTATTCTTCTCCCCCTTAATATTCACCAAATCTTTTTGAAACTGGGCAATCTGCGCCTCAATCTGCTGAAGCTGCGTCTGCAACTGAGACTTCTCCGCCTCCACAGCTTGCATAGATTCTTCCGCAAACACAAAAGAACTCGAGGGGGAAACGAGAAGAAAGAGGGCGAGAAGAAAAGAAGAAAAGAATTTATGCATGAATTGATTATACCATCAAACAAAACACTCGCCACAAGGACGAGAATTTATTCATAAATATCTTTTCGATGTTGAACGCGCAGAATCAAAATGATTGTAATCGTCCCATCCGCTTTTTTTCGAAAAACGGCGCGATAATCTCCAATACGGAATCGATAGAAGCCTTTAAAATCTCCTTGAAGTGGTTTGGCGAAGGCAAGCGGGTTATCTTGTTGAAAATACGTTTCCAGTTTTTTCACGATCATGGTTCGAATTTGATCTGACAAACCAGCAAGATCTTTTGTAGCTCCTGGCGCATAATCAAGATAAAATTTCATATCACTTGATCTGAAACATTTTCTTAACCTGCTTATGAGAGTAGACGGGCCCAGCATCTGCCTCTGCGATCGCTTGTTTCAATCCCTCTATAAATTCTTTTTTATAAACCCGTTTTTTTGCCGGCACAGCTTTTTTTGTAACGGATTTAGCAATGGGACGTAATTCAAAACAAGAACCATCTTTCCCCTCAAGAATAAACCGTTCTTTTTTTGTTTTGCTTCTGCGAGCAATGGTAGACATACTGCGTCGAAGCTCTGTGATTCCAATATAGCGTGTAGTCATATTGCTTCGATGATATCACAAACATTCATCAAACGAAAACACCCCGTGATGGGGTGTTATTTCGTCTCTTTGTGAAGAGTGTGCTTGTTGCACCACTTGCAGAATTTGCTGAGTTCCAAGCGCTCTTTCAAGGTTTTCTTGTTCTTGTGGCTATTATAGCCAGCGCGCTTACAATCTTTACATTCCAATTTGATGAGGTTTTCTTGTGACATAGGATGAATTTATGGTCGAACGTTAGCCTGAATCTGTGATTGTGTCAAGATGGACTCTTGCTTGTTGCTCGAAGCTCGCGAGGGACAAGGAAGATTCAATCTTTTTCGGTATGGAGCCGTTGACCAGGATTGAACTGGTGACCTCATCCTTACCATGGATGTGCTCTACCGACTGAGCTACAACGGCAACTGGTGGGCAGAGAAGGATTCGAACCTTCGAAGGCGTGAGCCAGGAGATTTACAGTCTCCCCTCGTTGACCGCTTGAGTATCTGCCCAAAATATCGCATAAAATTACACTGGAGCCGAAGACGGGACTCGAACCCGTGACCTACGGTTTACAAAACCGTTGCTCTACCAACTGAGCTACTTCGGCATATGACGACGCGCGGAATCATAACAAACTTCATTCCGTTTGTGAAGCGTCGTCCGAGGATGTGTGGGACTTCGTCATATAAGCAGCTTTTTGCTCTGAAAACCTCTCTTCAAAATCTTGAATCTTTTGGTTTTCTGGGTTCACCTCTTTCAGACGCTTAATCCCTTCCTGTGCGTCTTTTAAGGATCCAGCCTTCAGGGAAATCTCGATGAACAAATCCAAATACTTTGGATTCTTAGGACGCTTCTGAATCGCTTTTTTTACATGAACGAGTGCGGCCTTCGGTTGTTCAAGCTTTAATTCAAGTTGTGCGAGCGACACAAGAACACTTGCATCATTCGGTGCAAGGCGCAAACTAAATTGAAGCGTTTCGCGCGCTTGATCAAATTGATTATTGGCGAGATATAAGTTTCCGAGCCCTTCGTAAGCATCTACACTCTTTGGGTTGTGACTGATGATGTCGATGTACATTTTTTCCGCCGGAATCAATTCATCTTTTTGGCGTAGCGTTTCTGCTTCTTCCACCAGACGATGAATGGTTTCTGCATCGTACGCATGTTGCCCTTCCGAGGCGGAACGTTTCAATTTTTGGTAATACTGCTCAAGATGATACAACCGCTGAACTAAACGACGCCCCGCGCGCGAAACCGTTCGCCCTGACATCACAGCAAATGCGGAAACCCCTTTCAACTTTTTTCCGCTCACACGCTGAAATTTTTGCAAAATAAGTTGTTCTTTAATTTTGCGTGCGCGCTCTTTTGGAATGGAATCCACATTAATCACGCGCAGTTGTGGCATTTTGCGAATCAAAAGCAAAACAAGGACGGTTGAGCTCACGGCAATAATCACAAGAGGAATAATCCAAATCATACAATTAGGATTGAGCGATTAAAACTTCACATGCCGCATCTACAATTTCTTTGAGCTGATGAATTTTCACGCTTGCGCCACCAACCAGAAGCCCATCAATTTCTTTCTCGCGCAAAAAACTGTACGCATTTTCTCCATTCACGCTTCCTCCATACAATACAGCGAATGCTGTTTCTGGTGCGGTTGGAAATAATTCGCCGAGAATCTCGCGGATATACGTGTGAACTTCGACAATTTCTTGAACGCTTGGCGTCTCTCCTGTTCCGATTGCCCACACGGGTTCATACGCCACAAACAGAGTTTCCGAGAATTTCGGGCGCACGGTTTTAAACGCCGTACCCAATTGGTGCAAAATAACTTTTTTCACATGCCCCGCAGTGCGTTCTTCTTTTGTTTCTCCCACGCAAACGATCGGTGTCAGGTTATGTTCGAGCGCCTTCAACATCTTTGCGTTAACACCTTCGTCTGTTTCTCCGAAAAGATGACGACGCTCAGAGTGTCCAATGATCACATGAGTCGCACCTACCTCGAACAACATCCGAGCGGACGTCTCGCCAGTGAACGCACCCTGTTCCTCGCTCGAGACGTTCTGCGCACCAAGACCGCATCCACTGCGCGCAACAACTTTGCGCACTTCGGAAAGCGCAATGGTCGAGGGACAAATAACCATGTGTGGCGCGACTTTTTTTCCACGCAGCAGCAACAAAGAAGAACGTGCAAGCGCCACGCTTTCACGCACTCCCAAATTCATTTTCCAGTTGCCGATGATGGTTTTCATATCGATTCGTATGGGTACCCACAAGGGGCACCCATACAATTACGAAATGGATTTCAAAAAATCCATTTCATTTTTATACGGTCCAATGACCGCCATTTTCATATTCTTTTCGTTGATCACTTCGTTTGCGATCGCTTTGATATCTGCCGCGGTGATCTTCGAAAGTTTGGCCATGAATTGTTCTGGGGTGCGAACTCTGTTCAGAAACAATTCGTCATCGCCGTACCATTCCGCTTGGAACGAAGAGCTTTCCATCGCAAGCAACATACTTCCGCGCACGTGATCAATCGCCTCTTTCACTTCTTTTGCGGTCACGCCTTCGCGTTTAATTTTGCGAAGCTCTTGCATAATCGTCTTGTACGCAAGCAGCACGCGAGATTTATCGAGTCCAGCTTGAACGGAAAACACACCCGCGTCGTCATACGCTGTGTTACTCGAGCGCACCATGTACGCGAGACCCTTGCGTTCACGAACCGAGATGAACAAACGTGAACTCATGGTGCCGCCGAGAATGCAAGACAGGAGTGCGAGGGCCTCATTGCGATCGTCACCGATTCCAAACGAGGGAAATCCGAACATGAGGTGAATCTGTTCCGTCTTTTTAAATTGAACGTTTACTTTTTTCTTTGTGCTCGATTTTACAAACGGCGCGAACGTTGGATGTTCCGCCTTGCTGATCTTTACGCTTCCAAATGTTTTTTCGAGCGTCTTCTTAATATCTTTTGGAATATTTCCCGCAACAGACACAACCATACGCGACGGAATGTAATGCGAATCACGAAACGCAATAATCTCATCGCGTTTCATTTCTTTCATGGTTTTGTGCGATCCCGCAATTTCCCATCCGAGCGTGTTTCCATCAAACACAAGACCTTCGAGCAAATCCTCGACATGTCTCATCGGACTATCCTGATACATGTTGATCTCTTCAATGATCACCCCGCGCTCGCGATCCAATTCTTTTTGATCAAACTTCGAGTTGAATACCATGTCATGCAACATGTCGACCGCGAGCGATGTGTGTTTCGCGTCGATTTTGATGTAGTACCCCGTCTCGTGTTTGTTTGTGTATGCGTTGTATTGTGCCCCGACCGAGTCGAGCGCACGAGAAATGTCGAGCGTTGTTGGACGGCGCTTTGTTCCCTTAAACATGAGGTGCTCAATAAAGTGCGATGCCCCGCTGAGGGTTGGTGTTTCGTAACGCGATCCAACTTTTGTGAGAACCAAAACCGTCACCGCTTGCGTTCCAGAAACCGGAACCAAGTGAACGCGCATACCATTTTTTAAAGTGAAGTTTTGGTGGGGCATAGGGGGGGGGAGGCAGAGTGATAGAGTGAAATAGTTAAAGAGTGGTGGAAGAGAAACAGCTTTTTGTTTTTGTTTCATCGTTTCAAAAAAGAAAAAGTTGTCTCATTCCTTCACTCTTCCACTCCATCACTCTTTCACTTTTTTTAAAATTGTTTTTTGAACCACACTTCGAGCTCGGCAATTGGTACCCGTTCTTGTTTCATCGTATCGCGATCGCGAATGGTGACTGCTTTGTCTTCGAGTGACTCGAAGTCGACCGTGACACAATACGGCGTTCCGATTTCGTCTTGACGTCGGTAACGCTTTCCAATGGATTGCGTTTCGTCATAGTCAACACGCCAATATTTTGCAAGCGCTTCTGCGATTGGGCGCGCGACGTTTGAAAGTTCTTCTTTTTTACTGAGTGGCAAAATAGCAATCTTGATTGGGGCAATTTCTTTTTTGAATCGCAAAACAACGCGTGTGTCTCCTTCCCCTTCTTCGGATGCGACTGTTTCCTCGTCGTAGGCCGAGAGGAGAACAGCGAGAAGTGTGCGATCGACACCAAAAGAGGGTTCAATCACATGCGGAACATATTTCTCGTTTGTCATTGGGTCTGTATACACGATGTTCGATCCAGAGTATTTCGCATGTGTGGAAAGATCGAAGTCTGTGCGATATGCGAGTCCGTACAATTCTTTGCGTCCGAACGGATAATCAAATTCAATGTCGACTGTACGTTTCGAGTAGTGCGCGAGCTCATCTTTTGCGACTTCGAGATTATGCGAACGAGCCGCGTCTATTCCGACGCGGTCCATAAACTTGTACATATTCGCGAGCCACTCTTCAAAGAACTTCTCCCAATCGGATGGATGCACGAAGTACTCGATCTCCATTTGTTCAAACTCGCGTGTGCGGAAAATAAAATTTCCCGGAGTAATTTCATTGCGGAACGCTTTTCCAATCTGTGCCATTCCAAACGGAACGCGCTTACGACTCGATGTAATCACATTCGGAAAATCCACAAACATCGCCTGCGCGGTTTCTGGTCGGAAATACGCAACAGCACTCGCGTCCTCTTTTGGACCGAGCCATGTTTTCATCATGAGATTAAACGATGCAGGATCGGTAAACGTTCCCTTGTTGCCGCATTTTACACATGGCGCCCCAAGATCGATCTGATCGGCGCGATAACGCTCATGACATGTTTTACATTCGACGAGCGGATCACTAAACGTAGCGACGTGCCCCGACGCTTCCCAGACTTTTGGATTCATGATGAGTGCGGCATCGATCCCAACCATGTCGAGGCGCTCTTGCACAAACATTTTCCACCATGTTTGTTTAATGTTGTTTTTCAATTCAACTCCAAGTGGACCGTAGTCCCATGAGTTTGCGAGTCCGCCGTAAATATCCGAACCAGGGAAAACAAACCCGCGAGTTTTCGCGAGTGAAACAATTTTTTCCATGGTGATTTTTGAATGCTCCATAATTACACGGTCATGATTTCATCTTCTTTCTTCTCTCCCATTGCACTGATCTGCTCATTAAACTCTTTCGTCAGCTTCTCGAGTTCGTCGAGCAACTTGAACTTTTCGTCTTCGCTCATGTCTTTGTTCTTCTCCTTCTCGAGAATCTCATCACGAACCCCTTCACGCACTCCTCGAAGCGCGATGCGTGAATCTTCCAATTTTTCTTTCATGAGCTTCACAAGCTTCACGCGATTTTCCTCTGTCATCGGAGGAAGCATAATGCGAATCACTCCGCCATCTGCTGCGGGCGAGAGGCCTGTTCCAGAATCACGAATCGCTTTCTCGATCGCTTGCGTTAATCCCTTATCCCATGGATCAATCACAATTGTTTTTGCATCTTGAACCGAAATCGATGCGAGTCCTTTAAGCTCCATCGTCGAGTCATATGCGCTTACACGAATATCCTCCACAAGTTGTGGAGTTGCGCGTCCGGTACGAAGGGTTCCGAGTTCTTTATGCAAGTGATCAAGTACCGCGTCGAATAAAGGCTTCTTGGATGACAGGAATATATGCATAGTCGATTTCATTTATCGTAATCTGAGGCTTTAGCCTTGGTCACTGCATCTGATTGATCATTGTATCTAACATGGAGAACCAAGGCTGAAGCCTTGGGCTACTTCGCCTCCGTTGCGACTCCGATATATAACACGGTATTCAAACTTGGGTCAACGAGAATCGCGCGAGGGAGGCGATTTGAGGGGAGCTTTCCTGTTTGCCAGGTTGCGCCGCCGTCTTGCGATTTATAAAACGTTGCGGTGGTTGCGTAATACAGAACGTCCGGATTTGAGACATCCATGCCGACCGCTTGAATATTTACTTGCCCTGGCGCGGTCACAAGTTTGATCGGTTCCCAAACCGCCCCAAAACTTGTGGAACGAATGAGACCATATTTCGTTGCCGCAATCACCGTCTGAGAATTTTTTGATTGAATCAAATCATAAACCGTTGTCGCTCCGGCCATTCCTTTCAGCTCTGCGGCTTCCCATGTTGCTCCGCCATCTCCGGTTTTCATCATACCTTTTAACGATGTTGAAACAAGCACCATGCGGCTGTCGGATTGGTTGATGAGAATATCTGTAATGACATCTTTCACGTGAAGCACATTGCTCCACGTTTTTCCGCCATCCAAACTTTTTTGAATATCACCATTTGAAAGTCCAATCCAAACCGTTTGCGGATTAAACCAATCCACCGCCACTTTCACGACACTCACTTTTTCACGACTCTCAATGTACGCATCATTTTGAAACGTGCGCATACAGTCGATGGTCTTGTAAAGACGCGGACCCTTTGCGACATAAACCGTACACACATTTTTTGGATCCATCTTGATGGATGGAATAAATCCGGTTGAGAGCGCTTTATCTCTTGGTTGGCGCCAAGAAACTCCGGCGTCATCCGAATAGAGAAATCCATCTTCACGCGTTCCCACATACAAGACATTTTTATCCTGCGGATCCATTTCCATGGTAATGATGTTTGCGGTTGCGAGTGTGCCGATTCCCTTTGCTGTTGGCACAAGCGAACTTTGTGACCAAATTTTTCCCGCATCAACGGTTTTCAAAATTCCACCGTCCGCTTTATTTGCTTTTGGCGCCGCGGAACATCCCGCACCCGCAAGAACGAACAGGATTAAAAGAGGTAAAATTTTTTTCATAAAAAATTTGCGATTGTAGGGGTGGGTTTTATGCCCACCCACGTATGTCACGAAAATAAAATGTGCTCTAACGTTAATTGTGGATTTGTATTATGCGCAATCGCCGTTCTTCCCTCTTCTGTTTTTTTGAGTGTGGCGATCAGTCGAGAGACGTGCCAAGGCTGAAGCCTTGGGTTACGGGAAGTGTCCGATCGATATACAACGAGTTCTTCGCATCCAACAGATCGCAATAATTCATCGCGCAATACGCGCTGCCATAATCGTACCGTCTGATCTGCGGCCGAACGTTTGTTTACATCTTCTTTTGGAAGCAGTCCGGATGTAAGTCGAATTTGTTTTGCAATGTCTGAGGAGAACAAATCGATCGCTTGTTCCACCCCAATATCTGTTTGTGATCGGTCTTCACTTTTTGTGAGATACCGAAATGCACGACCCGGGCGACCAAGCGAGATGGCCGCTGCGATTTCCGCATCTGGTTTCGCGTGTCCTTTTTTGACGAGTGCTGTTGCAAGCGTAGTTCTCGACACCGGATGAAAACGCATCACCTGACAACGTGACGCAACGGTTGGAAGAACAGACTCAACGGAAGGCGCGCGCAGAATGAACAACGTTTTCCCTTTTGGTTCTTCAAGTGTTTTCAAAAGCGCATTCGCCGCCGCGTTTGAAAGCGCATCTGCATTTTTAATAAACGCAATTTTCCATCCACCGTTCATTGCACTCATCGCAAGTCTCTCGCAAACTTCGCGAACCTGCTCAACCGAAATCTGTGCCTTCTTCTTTCCCGTCTTCTCATCCGTAAGACACCCAAGTTCGATCACGTCCATAGACGCCGCTCCTTCGGCCTCCTTCGAGATCGCCCGAATCAGCTGCCTCGCCACAAGCGTTTTTCCCAGATGATGCGGCCCCACAAACAAAAAGGCGTGCGGCAAACGGTCTCGTTCAATCATTCGACCCAAAACATCCTGAACACGTTCGTGTCCAATAAGGTTGTAAAATGGGGATGGTGGCATAGGTGTGGAAATTATAACATAAAAACGCGGTAGCCGCAGGCTTCAGCCTGCGTGTACCCGAAGGTGTATCTCGAAATATGAAATAGCCATATTCCCACCCGGCGCAGGCTGAAGCCTGCGGCTACCCCTTTCCATTCCAGAACTTCCTGACAACTTGATTTGGCTAATTCTAGCCTAATTCTCACTATTTCCTAAGTGTGGGTCTTGACAAAACTGACAAAAAGTGATATAGTATGTCCATCAAGATGACGAAGCGACAAGATCACTTCTTCACCTTACAACTCAAACGGGGAGAGAGCTGAGCTATCCAGTCCCATTCACTGATAGCAAATAATAAGACCGATTGGTTTTCGTATCTCTCATGCTTGGATACGCAAAGCAATGGGTCTTTTTATGTAACTCGACTCAGAAACCTGAGGGGAGAGAGCAAACCGTCTTTCAAAACGCTTCGGCGAATGAGAGCGGTGAGTATCAAATGGTTTGACTGGGTTAACCCTCACTCATTCCATACGCACGATACTCATGATTCACACCAGCCTTCGGGCGGTCACTGAATCGACCTACCCTCGGATTCCTGCGTCGAACGAATCGACCAGTCCACAGCCCAGACGCGAGCCATCGAGTTCGCACGGAGATCGACACCATGATCAAGAACCTCACCGTCTCCCTCCCGTACTTCATCCCCACGAGCAGCGATCGCGCGTTCGAGATCCTCGGCAAGCTCTGCACCGGCGAAGTCGCCATGCTGCTGCTCTTCGCCAGCTCGCTCGCGCCTCTGGTCCTCGTCAAGTAGCCCAACCACCCAGACGCGAACCACCGAGTTCGCACGGAGTACCCATGATTCAGATCATTGCCGCAGTCGAGATTCTCGAACGGGCCTACATCGACTTGCGCCAGTTCAAGACCCCGAACGAGCTCATCGCCGCCGCCAAGCTCGTCACCGCCGCCCAGCGCAGCGTCGACTAGCCGACCTCAACTCACACCTAGCTCAGGTTACAGAGCAAAGGAAAGGTTAGAACGATGATTGCCTAACAGCAAACAGAAGCATCCAATGTCAGGCGATTGGATGTGGATACATACAGTGAACTCAACATCTCGAGTGTTGAGCGGCACGAGTCTTCTTCTCGAGATCTGGCGACGGCTGTGGCGAAAGGCACTCCCTTTCAACACAGTCCGTCGCCGAGCTTTCAGAGTTCGTAAGTGCAAGCTTGCGGAATCTGTGATGCTGAGGCCGGGTGGCCAAAGTTGTCCTAGCCCCAAAAGGGCATTCAGTGTTCCTATAGGTTCACAACGCGTCGAGCTAGTCTCGCGCACGGAGTTCATCATGTCCACGACCCATACCTTCGTCGCCAAGTTCCTCAACCGCGGCGTCACCATCGATCCGAACACGGCCAAGGCCGACAAGTCCGAGGCTCTGCGCACTGCGAAGCGCGAGAACCTGGCGACGATCGGCAAGGAAGTGCTCAACTCGACCGTGGCGCTCGTGGAGAAGGGCGTCGACATCGAGTGGCTGTGCCCCGACGGCAAGGCGCCGGCGGTGGACACGCTCGACAAGGTGATGAGCCTGGTCGAGGGCGGCGCCAACGTGGCCGAGCTGCAGAAGTTCTCGCCGAGCGACATCCTCGCTGGCCTGAACAACAACCAGCTCGCGTCGCTGATGCCCGCGCCGGTGGTCGAGATCGTGGAAGCCCTCGTGGCCGAAGCGACCGAGACCGTCGTCGAGACCAAGCCCGAGGCCCCCAAGGTCGAGGACAAGGTCGAGGCGAAACCGGTCGAGGAGTGGACCTGCGTCATCACCGGCGAAACGCGTCCGGTGGAAAAGATGCTGGTTCTCAAGCTCGCCCTGCTCGACACGAAACTCGATCGCCGCACCACCGAAGCCGACCTGCGCAACTACGCGGTCTCGGCCAAGGGCGCCATGCAGCGGGGTCTCAACCGCAACGACCTGATGTTCCTCGACAGGGCCCTCGACATCGTCCGCCCCGAAGAGGCGCGGGCGGCGGCGAGCAAGCAGCGGGTCGAAGAGCAGAAGGCGGCGCGGCGCAAGCAGGACTCGGACTTCCGCAAGACCGTCTTCCTGGGCCAGCCGCTCAAGCACCCCCGCACTGGCGAGACGTTCGTCCGGTGCGTCCAGGGTCGCGAGTGCGAGCACGCGCTCGAAAAGGGCACGGCGTTCGTCGGTTCGGTCGACGACATGCAGGCCCCCCGGCTCGAGGACATGCAGGAGATGAACTACGAGGCGAAGCGTGGCCCGGTGGACGTGAGTCACTTGATGACCCACTACGCCCTCTGCCCGAAGTGCGCCGCGAAGTTCATCGAGAATCCCCAGTCGGTCGCCAAGGCCGAAACGGAGATCCTCGGCGACCTCGAGACCAACGCGGCTGTGTATGAGGCGAGTGCGGAGCAGGACAAGCTCCACGCCGCCTTCTACACCGGCCCCCAGGCCCAGAAGACCCAGCCCCGCCGCTTCCAGCAGAAGGGCAATCGCAAGGGCTAGGTCTCAAGCCTGCACATAAGTCGAGTCTAACGACTTCTTAAACAAAGACCTTGCGGTCGATGAGGCATGTAGCACTTACTTCGCTACACCTCATCGACCGTCTCCCAAGAGATCACGAGCAAACGCTCGCGGCATCTTGCAGAGAAAGAAAACAAAGTAAAAAAGTCAAAGAGTGAAAAAGTGAAGGAAATTATTTATTTGATTGTTCTTTAAACAAATCGTCAAATAGTAAATTTCCTTCCTTCACTCTTTCACTTTTCCACTTTTTCACTCTGCAGCCCTTCCCCCTTCGCCCCACAAAAATGGAGGAGAGAGCAACTGGGCGTCTTTGAAAGAGACACCCAGCGAATATCAAATGGCTTGACTAGGCGCAAGCTTACTCATTTCATACGCAAGATATTCATGGTCTACACCGCCTTCGGGAGGTCACTGGATCCCTTGCCTCCATCTTTGTGGATCGGAAGGTACCTGATTTCTCAACAGTCAGAATGCTCTCGAGAATCTCGAGGCACGAGGCAGACATGAACCTGCAGATCGCCCAATCGGGCAAAAGCAGCCGTCTCACGCAACTGGAACTGACCCTCGTCGAAGCCGGCTTCGACCTCGATCTCTTCAAGTGCGAGGCCGAGATGGAATTCGCCGAGCGCGAAATCGATCGCGTCTCCGAAACCTGGCTGGTCAAGCGCTTCGGCGTGACCCCGGCCTGGATCATCGGCGACAACGGCGAGTTCATCGGACGCAACGGTGTGCGCAAGCTTACCCGTGCGTTCAAGCTCGGCCACGTGATCGGCATGAACACGTCGGAGTGGATGGTTCACCTGTCGTCGAACGAAGTCATCGCTCTGCTCCCGCTCCTCGAAAAGCGGGCGCGCGCGCTCACCTACAACTAGATCGCTCGCATCGCGCGACGATCCGGAGGATACATGACCCAGAAGCAAATCGACGCCCACATGCCGACCCCGGTTGGCCTGATGGTCATCCTCATCCCCCTCGCCCTTGGCGTTGCGGTCCTCGAGTGGGTCCGCAACCCGTTCGGCAAGAAGAAGTAGGAGGTTCCCATGAGCGAAGAAGCTCTCAAGGCCGAGCATCGAGAATTTCTCGACGATCTCGCCCCGCTGACCGTTCGGGTTTTGACCTTCGGCCTCGTCGCGTGCTTCAAGTGCATGGATGTGGCCCGCGGTCTGATCAAGAAGATCACGCGCTGAGCGACCAACCCTCAACGAAACACAAGGAGTCACCATTGAGATAAGCGTCATCCCTCAGGAAAGCAATGCTCGATGTTAGGCGATCGAAGCATGAAGAAAAAAAGAGACCCTGGCCCTCCATTGGCCGGTGAAGATCTCAAGTCTACGAATTGGAAACTTGGGCGATGCTAGTGGACACTCCACGAACCATCGCCCGGCTTTCCGAGCTCGTATACGCGCCGTGCGTAACGACCTCGGTTCGGCCATTTGAAGGTCGGACATGTTTGCCGGCGGGTATCGCACGCGCCCGGCGGTTCGCGGCTCGGTTAGCCTTTGATGGCACCGGTCGCATTTGAGTGTGCTTTGTGGCGCAACCTGTTCGCTCTCCGCCGATTGGGAGCGAGCACAACGACAGGATCAAGGAGGATCCATGTACATCTTCTGTTCCCGATGCAGCGTTGACGATCAGCTGTCGACGTAAGCATGTAAAACATCCTAGGATTTTATCGATCGTGTCACAAGCGATCGATAGGACTGAATGTTGGTCCGAAAAAATCTGAAGCTGCACCTTGGGGCGTCGAATTGCAAGACGCCTAGTATAAGTACCAAGGACTTGGTGAAACCAGAACGATCGATGGTCAACGAGATCGATCAGGATGTTGGCACGCATCCACAAACTCTGGAGATGATATCTGCTCATCTAAGACAAATCGAGGAGAACCGGAACCTCGATGATGATCTCTGACGGAGCCTTGTTGAACCTCGCGCGACGGGCTGCGTGAAGTGGGAAAGCTACCCATTTTCACGCAGTTCCGTCGCGCAGTCTTCAGAAATCGCAAAGTGATTTGTGGAATCTGAATTCTCATGCGACACCTCTCCCCCCGCCCTCTCCTTCGAAAGGAGAGGGGGCTCTAGAATCATCGTACCCAAAACGTTTTGGAGGATGACATGTCGGACATCGCAAAGGCACTCGAGCAGGTGATTCTGTTTCGTCGCGCTGAGATGATTCTGTGCATACTGAATCTCCTCGACGCAGGTGCGACGCTCTACTGGATCCAATCCGGACTCGCGACCGAAGCGAATCCGATCATGAACCACGCCCTCCTTCACGGAGTGCACACGTTCGCAATCGCGAAGATCTTCTTGGTCGTAATCGCGGCAGGGATCCTTTGGAGCCATCGCCACCTTCTGCTCTCGCGGATTGGTGTTGCGCTTACGAGCGTGGTCTACGCCGGACTTGCCGGCATCCACATCGGTGGCGCGATCCTGAAGACGCTTGGGTAACCCATTTCAACCCTCAACCAGTCGCGCTGCTGCACTCTCTCGCATCTCGCGCGGCTCGACCTATCCACCTCATGATCTCTCGTGATGTGAATAGGTCGAAAGACCAATCTCTCCCTCAAAACGAGAAAAAACACCCTAACGGGTGTTTTTGTTTATAATGTTGACATTTTTCCAAAAACATGATAGATTTATCTTCTCTTCCAAACGAGAGGAAGAGGTGACAAGTGATGGCACAGATGTCTGTCAAATGAGGTACGTATGAGTTCCGTAACCCGTATCCGAAATCACGTCATGACAGCTCTTCTCCAGGGGTCTGTGTCATGACGGCGATTGCGCGTGAATTGAACGATGCTACAAAAAGAGCCCTACGCATGTATGCCAACTCAAGGAATCCTCTCCTTGGGAATCCCGCGGCAATCAAACCACACATGCACTGCGCGCTCGGTAGCTGACTTCTTTTCCCAGGATACGCCCGTCGAACTCCGTTCTCACTTTCTGACAGCTCTTTGAATGTTCTCACACGTCCGCTCCCACCTTGGTGAGCAGCCTCTTCCTGTCCTTCCCTATCGTCGAACCGTTCGACGATTCTTTTTTTGAAAAAAACTTAAGATTTTTTTGATGGATATTCCGCAGCCCCTCTCCAAGCTAAATTAAATAATCCACGCACAGCATCGGCAATTTCTTTACTGATAATTACAACCGCAAGCACAGCAGATCTGTACGAGAACAAAAAGACATGATTTCCACGCACAATAATTTCTCCGTGCATCGGAAACTCTTTTGAGGAAACAAATCGTACTTCTCCAACTCCAACGTTTGGAATCTTTGATGGATCTGGATTCTCCATCACCACAATCGCGCGGTGCGGCGTTTTTGCTAAATGCAATTCGCGCGTATGACGTTCGTGATCATCCATGATCTCGCTTGTGGCAAGAACATCGTCATACGGAACAATTTCCACAAACTCCCCTTCCATTTTTTCAAACGTCTCGCGAAGGGTTTTCAAACCTTCTGATCCCTCGAGATACCGAATTTGCGGCTTCGCCCCTTCTGCATTAAACAGCGCGAGAAGCATTGGTAATGTTTTTTGAAATTCGTTGTGTTTTTCTTCCAACTCTTTTTGTTGAATGCGAAGGATCGACATCAAACGATCCGGACTTTCCGGAACATAAAAACGTTTCTTCCCTTTCACAAACGTGGACATGAGCCCGCGCGTTGCGAGCGCCTCGATCATGACATACGTGGTTGCGCGGTTCACTTTTGCTTTATGCGAAATATCTTGAACCGGCGCGGGTCCAAGTTCGAGGGCGGAAAGATAAACCTGCGCCTCTTTTTCCGAAAGGCCAAGACGCTTTAATTCTGTTAACAATTGATCCATAGGATTTGATTATACCAGACCGCGCAGAATTTCCCATGTCTTTGCTGCTGTTTTATTCCAATCATACATTGTTCCGCGTACAGATCCTTTTTGGATCAACTGCTCACGAACAGAGGCGTCTTCGGCGATTTGTCTCATGGCACGCTCCCACAATTCTGGCTCAGATGGATCAACAAAGAGCGCCGCGTCACCGATGATTTCTCGATGAGCTGGAATATCGGACACAACGAGCGGCGTTCCACATAACATGGCTTCCACATTCGGAATGCCGAAGCCTTCGTACCAAGAGGGAAACAAAAATGCGGTTGCGGCATTCATGAGCACGGCAACGTCAGCGTCGTCAAGGTACCCGAGTGTATGAATCTGATGCTTCGAGCTCGAGTGGTCGATCCAGTTCTTCATGCTTGCGAATCCAAATCCTGGCTCGCCAACGAGGACGAGTTCGAACGGATCGCCAACGCCACGATTTTGTTTAAACTGATCGAATGCGCGAATAATCGTTTCCACATTTTTCTTTTGATCGAGACGGCCAACGTATAAAAAGAAATGCTTGCCGAGACGATTGCGTTGCAACACAGGTTCAATCTGTTCTCGAGAGAGCCGCTTATAGATCGAAGTGTCTGCGGCAAGAGGTGTGGTCGAGATACGATCGGGTGATGTGTGATAGGTCGAGATAATCTCGGACTTCGAGAATTCAGAGACAGTGATGAGATGCGATGCGCCTCGAACGGAACGTTTGGTCAACTTCGATAAACGTTTGCGCGATGATGCATCATATAAATTCGGTGCACGTAAAAATCCGAGATCGTGAATCGTTGTAACGATCGGATAAGACGCGCCAGGAAGTCGTCGAGGAAGGCCTTGGGATGGAACAAAAAAAAGAGATGGCGGATGTTGGAATAGTTCGAGGCTCATGCGAGCTTGCATCCACCCAACCGGAAACCAACTTGATTTTGTTGGCCACGCAATGGTTTTTTCTTCCCATCCATTTGGTAATTCAGCGAGGGCACCCTCGAGCTTTACTGGCGAATACAAAACCACATGCTCGTTTTCTTGGAGCGCGTGTTTTTTCATCGCTTGAATCAATTGAAACGCATACATCTCCACCCCAGATTTCTTTTTCTGGTTCGCCGACCAAGCATCGATCGCGTAAGTGATGGGGCGTGAAGATGGAAGGAGGTTGGTGGACATAGGGCTGCAGAGTGGTTGAGTGATGGAGTGGCGAAGTGATTGAAAAAGACAGTTTGTTATTTTTTTGTAATACAAAAAAGAAAAAAGTTTCTCTTCCTGTCTCTTCCACTCCATCACTCTTTCACTCTGTTTCATTCTAACTGGTAAAAATACTTCTCTTATACGCTTCCAAGTTCTCAAGCGCGATTCCAGTTCCCTTCGCTACACATTGTTGTGGATCTTCTGCGAGGAATGTTGGAACACCGGTTGCTTCGGCGATGAGCGTATCGAGACTTCGCAGTTGAGATGATCCACCGGATAAAACAATTCCACGATCCATGACGTCGGCGGAAAGTTCTGGCGGAGTTTTATGCAACACTTCTTTTACGGTCGCAATAATTCCCTCGAGTTCATTTTGGATTGCGGCCGTAACATCGTCAGATGTGACTTCGATCAACTTTGGAAGTCCGGTAATCATGTCGCGGCCTTTTACTTCCATCGAGAGTTTATCGGGCAAATACATGGCCGCACCAATATTGATTTTGATATCTTCCGCCGTGCGTTCTCCGATCGCGAGTCCATATTTGCGACGAATGTATTCCGAAATTGCCAAATCGAACTTCACGCCACCGATACGTACGGATTCAGACGCAACGATTCCTCCGAGCGAAATGACGGCCATCTCGGACGTTCCTCCTCCAATGTCGATAATCATGTGTCCACTCGGACTTCCAATCGGAATGTTCGCACCGATTGCAGCCACGATTGGTTCTTTGATGATGTACGCCGCCTTCGCACCGGCCGCGAGCGTTGCGTCAATCACGGCGCGGCGCTCGGTCGAGGTGATTCCACCCGGAACCGCAACCATGACTTCGGGACGAAACAAACGGAATCCTCCGAGCGCTTTGTTAATGAAATAGCGAAGCATCGCTTCTGTTGTTCTGTAATCTGCAATCACCCCATCTTTCAATGGTCGACGCGCAACAATCGTGTCTGGAGTTCGACCCAACATGTCCTTTGCTTCTTTTCCAACCGCAAGCACTTTTTTATCTGTATACGAAACAGCCACGACCGAAGGTTCGTGAATAATAATGCCGCGTTTCGGAACATAAACCAGCACGGTGGTTGTCCCAAGATCAATCCCAATTTTTTTTCCGAACATATTATAATCCAACAACAAACTGTTTATCCTGATCCAGCACTTCCTTCATGCGATAGCGTGCATCTCCCCATTCGTTTTTCTCTTCGCCGGGAGTTGCGCGTAGGACATTCTTACCAAAATCAAGGTCGAGCGTCAACGCATGATTTCCTGCGCCACCTTGTTTCAGAACGTCAAGTATGTATGTTCCGCGTGCAATCATGGCACGAACGGAGTCCGCGAGTTTATATTCAAAGGTGAGCGTTCCGGTTTGACCTGGTTCAATCGCAATAAACGCCCCAAAGACGCTCATCCCAAGTTCAGAAGAGATGTCCGGAGCTCCGGATTCCAGATTTGGATTTTGTGTGCGATCATTTTTCAAAGATCCGGTCACACGAATCAATTCTGAACCAAGCGGAACATACAATCTGGTGTACGTTCGGTATCGCGTGGTCTTCCAATCAAATTTGCCTTTGTGTCGATACGTAATAGATGTGCGTCCAATGCGATTTCCATTTGTATCTTTCGCGATTTCATACGTGATGGTCCGAAGAACGGCGGGATCTGATTTCAAACCTGCAAGGTTTGCATCCACAACCATTTGCACATCCGCCCCTGTCTTATTCGCCCTTTCCGCCCCTTCCGCCTTTTCCGCCCTTCCAACATTCCCCGACCATCCTGCACGCACAATCACTTTTTCCACATCTGGTTTTGTGTGATACACAAACAATTGTTTTGTGGTGAATGCATCTTCCATAAGCGCAAGCACGCTCCCCCACTCAGAAAGCGGCATGTCCGATAATTTTTTCACAACGGCATCCACAAGCTGTCCAATCACCTCTTTGCGTTGCGCTTCCGGAATCCCTTGCGCAGCGTATCCATATTCCACTTGATACTCGAGCTTATCCGCCATGTTTTGTGCCGTAAATGTTTGACCGCCAATCGTCACAGGTCCAACCATGTTTAAAATACGCGCCGCAAACGTTGGTGTAAACGCAATCACGCCATCAACTGTGTCTGTGTAAGGAATCGTTCCGCGAAGTGCGGCAGGAAGAACTCCTGTTTCCTCTTTATACTTTGCAATCAACTTCTGCGCGCTCACCGAAAAATCCGGTGACCAGTTTGCATCACGGAAATACCAATAGGGCGTTGCGTTATATTTTTGAAGGGCAAATGGCGCTGGTTCTTTGACAAACCCCTTTTGCGCCTCTGCCAAACGATCAAGCGCGTAGACATCCGCTGTTTTCAACGAATCAAGTGAGCCGTTCGTGACCGTCGCGATTCCATAATTTCCCACAAACCCACCCGCAGGACGCAACTCGGTATTATTCAAAAAAAGAACAAGATGATGCGCCGTTTTTCCAACCCCAGCAAAGACTGGAACCAAATCTGTGAAGAGGCTGGCGCGTTCAAGCATTTTTTGTGTTTCAGAAAGATCCTCTTTCGCCACAGAAATAAATTCAACAGATGCATCGACAGATGATTTGTGCAACAGTTCCTCAAGCTCATCTTGCACAAGCGCAAGGCGGCTCGATAAAAGGGAAAATTGATTTGAGGATGCGGAAAGTCGTGCAAGAACAAGATGCTTCGCCTCGGGTGTTAAATCAGAAAACGAAACACGTGGACGTGTTCCACGTTTCACCTCTTCAAAATAGGCTTCACTCAATCCGGAAAGCTGCAACACACTCTTTCCAATATCCGAAACGGATTGCAATGATGTCACAACATCTTGCCCGGCCGTAATGAGTTCATCTGATTGTGCGATCGTGGAACCAATAAGCGGAAGAAAGACAGCTGTTTTTAAAAAAGGAGAAAACCGTCTTGCTTCTGCAAACGACCCTTGTGCATCTGCAAGCGCACGATTCGCACTTTCAAAACGCAACAGGGTTCCCTCTGCTTTTGCCTCTTTCAAAGAAGTCATCGCCTGATTTGTCTCAGCGACCACTTGTATGACAGAAAAAGCTAGGGCGGCGCCGTACACAACCACTGCAACGAGCAACCAAAACAAAATCCTTCGCGGAAGAACATTTCTGCGATGCGCTTTATGGGACGCCTTTGACGCATGTTCAAGAAACGAAGGAGTGTGGGACATGTTTACATGCGCGGATGTTTTTCTCCGCGATATTTACGATAGTAGTATATCGCACTTTTCATTTGTTTGCGTGTCAGCGGGTTCAGAATCTGACCGAGAAATCCCCCTTCGGCGGTTTCTCGACGATGATAGTGCACAAAATTCGCTTCTGGGTGGTACACAATGCGCCATCCCGCTTTCCAGAAACGTCGGCACCAATCCTGATCTTCGAAGTAAATAAAATAGTTTGGATCGAATCCTCCAACCGCTTCGTACGCCTCACGACGAACGAACATTGCGGCTCCAAGCACGTAGTCGACATCGCGCGTTTCTGCATGATCCCAATCTTTCATGAGGTAATGGTCAACCGCTTTTTTTGCAAACGAAAGTTTGGCGAGCAAGGGCACACGTCGATACAAAATAATTTCCGGCCCCATGAATCGGTAACAACTGCTTTGCAAACTTCCGTCGGGATTCGAGAGACGCGGTGCAACCATTCCCACATCCGCGTGAGCATCCATGTAACGAATAAGGTCATCGAGGGCGTGGTTGTTGATGGCAATATCTGGATTAAAAATAAACAAATAGCGTCCAACCGCATTTATCATCGCAAGATTCATGCCGTTTCCAAATCCAATGTTGTGATCTGACATGAGTAATTTCACTTGCGGAAATTCTCCACGAATCATATTGTCGACCCGCATGTTTGGATTGTTATCAACGACAATAACTTCAAACGTCGCGTTTGATTGCATCGCAAAAATACCTTTCAACGTTTGGCGCAACAACTTTGGAGTATTGTAGTGGACAATGAGAATGGAGACGTCTTTTTTCATACAAAATTATTCTGCGAATTTCTTACGAATCAACCGACCAGGGACAACTTTCGTTTGCATCGTTCTGCGACGTTTGCTCCAAATGCGCGGGATCAATTTGAGTGCATCGAAAATCGCTTTCACGTTTTTCATCTCGAGCAGAATGATGTATCCACAACGTGCAACTTCTGCAAGGAACAGTCGAGGGAAAAGCACGAAAGCGGAAATAACATCCAAATCTTTCAGCAAAAGCAACCAATGGTTTCGCGTGGAAAAATAGCTGCGGTGCAGAGATTTCTTTTTGCGATTTTTGATGCGCGCCCAAATCCCCATCTGTTCTTGCCCATACATTCCACGATAATGATATGCAACCGCGCGCGGTGTGTACCACGCAGACCATCCAGCGTATTGCATACGGAAGGCCATGTCGACATCTTCTTTGTACGCAAAAAAATCATGATCAAAAAATTCGTCGTTGTAGCGAATAGACTGAAGCGCGCGTGCTCTGTATAAAACGAGTGCGCCGGATAATCCAAAGACTTCTTCCGCCTGATCAAACTGACCTTCGTCTAAATCTCCGGCACCGCGGTCGGTAAACGTAAAATTTTTGTGAAACCGCAAACCTGTAGAATCAATCCGATCCGAACGAACCGTTTCTCGCAAAACTTCATCGGCAACTCCTTCTCCGTACGCACGCAAAAGCTTTCCGCCGAATGCGCCGAATGCATCCTTGCTGCGCGTCGCCTCCATGAGTTTTTCAAGATATGTGGGTGTAAAAATAATATCTGGGTTTGTAATCAAAATAAATTTGTCATCGAGTTCCGTTTCCCCCCAATGCTCGAGGGCATAACGAATGCCTTGGTTATGTGCTCCCGAGAATCCCAAATTGCGAGCATTGCGAATAAAACGCACACTCGGATATTTCTCTTGCAAAAACGCTTCGATCCCATCACTTGATCCATTGTCCACAATCAGAACCTGAAAATCCTTCATGGTCTGCTTTTCAATGGATGCCAAAAGATCCGGGATGAATTGCATCGAGTTCCAAGAGACGATATGAATGGAGATTCTTGGATACATATTATTTTCTCTGTTTTTTTGTTACCTCAAACCCAAGATACTTTCCGATCATAAGACGTGTTTGTGCGTCTACCGCCGGAAGAGATCCGAAGACGATAAATGTGATTGGAAGCAGCGCCCATTGAAGCAACATCATGATCCATGCGTGCGGTCGAACCGTTCCGGGTCTCCGTGGAAGCAGTGTAAGGGACATGCTTGCCGAAAGCAAAATTCCGATCATAGCGAGGCGCATGAGTTGTTCAAGCGTAAACGGTGCGGCTTGAATAATGGCGTTCGTTTGTCCTTTTGCCACCCAAAGAGGAAGCCAACCGAGGAGAAACATGATGATCGGTGCGGTCGCCCACGTAAACATTCCTTCCAGGTGATTGAAAATATATTGTGCCTTTTTGAATCGTGGAATCAACGGGTCTCGTCGAAATCCGTCAATCAGATATGGAAGATGTTCGACTCCCCATGCCCAACGACGCATTTGTTTGTACAATCCAACGAGCGATTCGGTGTATGTTTTTCCCGTCACAGCATCCATCGAGACCGGAAGGAACATGGGCGTCACGCGGTAATCCCCGTGATAATGCAAAAACGCTTGCATGAAAATACGCGAATCTTCGCTCACGATATCTTTTTGCCAGAACCGAACATCCCGCAACATTTTCCAAGACATGGAGTGTGAAGAAAAAGTCCACAAGCGTTCTGACCGGGCAAGTTCGCCGAACAACCAAAACGTGGTTCCAAAGGCTCCGATGCGCACAGGAGCAGATGCGGTCCAGATGTTATTCGAGAATAAAGCGATCGGTTGATACGAACTGCGTGTCGGATCCTTTACCGTGCAGTACAAATACGTGAGGTACGAAAAATAATGCTCATGTGCGATCGTATCAACATCAAACGCCGAAACAATTACGTCCTCGTCTTTGAGTTCTGGAAATTCTGCTTTCAACACTTCTTCTGTACGGTGCCCCATCCAATTCAAGTTCGAGCCCTTCCCCGACATTTCACCCGGTAATCCTTTTGGATGCATCGTGACGATTAATTTTTTAAACACATCCCCAAACTTCGCCTGCGCGCGTGCGGCCACTTCCTGAAAATGCGTTTTATCCCCTTCCTCTCCGCCAATCACAATGATCATGCGATGTGCGGGAAATGAATTGTGTTGAAGAGACGTGAGTGTCGTTTCGATAATCTCGTAGCCCTCTTTGTAGGTTGGAAGAAATACGAGATGCACCTTCGACTCGGCGCCTGAGATGCCGATCAATTTTTGCTTCCAATCCATTTTCAATGTTTTGCGATACGTAACCCATGCAATGATCACAAATAGATTGAAATAGATCACGCGATAAAGCCACAGGAGATCGAACACGATGATAAAGATTATCACCCAAAGCGGCGCCACAAATGACAAAACGAGGGCGAGCAAAAATGTTCCCCAGACCACAAGGCCGGGGAGCATTTCCCAAAAACGCAATTGTCCGTAGTGATAACGCTCCATGCTATTTCTCCGACGAAATTTCTTTTTTGAGTCGACTCAACATCTGTGAGGCGTGTTCTTTCCCACCAAGTCCAAATGCGAGTCCGCCCGCAAGTGCAATCATGAACACAAGTCCGGTAAATAAAGTTCGAATCAAATCTGGAGCAATTTGTAACTGTACGAGTGCAGCCATAAAGCTGAAAACAAGAATGGACCATTTCGCGAGCGCAGAGAGAAATTGAGCGGATGCAAGCTCAGCCGCTTCGACCGCTGAACGAACAACATTCTGAACAAAATTTCCAAGCAAAATTCCGGCAAGAAGAATAATCACGGCAATAATGACGTTTGGAACGAATAACACGACTTGCTTTAAATAATCCGTCACTTCATTCCATCCCAAAATATCGGTTGCCGCAATAAGCGCAACAATAATGAAAAACCATTTTACGATCCAGCCAAGAAGTGAACCGATGTGCAATCGGATTCCCATGCGCTCGAATTGCTTTTTGATCTCCAATTTTTCCGCAAGATCATCAATGCGCAAGAGCGCGATGATGCGCATGACCACCTGACGAAAAACGACTGCAATCAAAATTCCAACCACAAAAACGATCACCGCCCCAATCACGTTTGGCAAAAACGCAACGATAGTGCTCCAAAGCTCAAGAAGCGGCGCCTGCAAAAGAGTGGTGTCAAATAACATAGAGGTAAATTAAGAATCAAAACGATTTGTTTCTATTTTATGTGATATTCGGCGGCCTGTCATATGCCGGGGTCACAAAGATGTGTTCCGGGAGTGTTTGGAGAATCGGTAAAAGTTTTTCAATGGGGAGACGGTCTGGATTCTCGACGGGAATAACCGGAATCTTGCGAACAAATGCAAATGTATTTGCGATCACAACACTCACACGACTCGCGGTGAACGAACCAGGACCATTCACCACAAGCAAACGAGAGATGTGCTCCGGCAAAACCTGTTGTTCACGCAAAAAAGCATCAAAAGAGGCGAGATACTTTTCTGGAGGAACCTCAAACGTTTTTTCGATTCGAAGTCCCCCTCCCCTGCCTGAGGGGAGGGTTGGGGTGGGGTGGGAGACAAGGCCAAACGTTATGAATTGAATGTCTTGTGCACAAAGGAACAAATCCATAATTAGATGCGATCAATCATCACAACCTTCTCCGCATTTAAAATACTCGACAAAAATCGATCTGCAACTTGTCGTCGGTCACGAAACTCATCTTTTGGCATGAGGGTGTAGTTAATCTCATACGGAATCTCGGCCTCAAACTTTTTGATCACCTCTTCGAGAAGTTCCTGTTTAATATCTCCAACGATCAACAAATCTGTTGAAATATCTTTCGCGTCTACAAATCGTCCTGTAAACGCAAAATACGCGATCGATCCTTTTTGATCGATCTCTTGGACTAAATTTTGTTTCAACAAAATTTGGACCTTTTGAAACAAAGACCGCAAATCTTCATAAAGAATGAAATCGGTGTTCACGGTGTAAAACTTTTTCTTTTCCGCAAGAGCTCCGGTTAATCGGGCATGTTCCGATTGTTTTTCTAAAATAAGCCCCATGTCAATGAGGTTTTTCAATTCGCGACGTACGGAGTTGAGTTGCGCTCCAATCCGACGCGTGAGTTCTCGCACAAAAAACAATTCTTTTGGCTGTTGCAAAAACAAGCTCATCAAGCGAGCTCGTGTCTTTGAACCAAACATGTGTTCGAGGTTGAAGGTGTGCTTGTTCATAGTGGTTGCAGCCTCCTCCTTTACAGGTATAATGTACACAAACACCTGATCTTGAGCAACTTTGTTATGGTCCCTTATCTTAAAGCGGCACAATATGAGCCTAAATCCCCAAATGAACATGTGGAGGGGCTTTCTGTCATGCTTCCTCTTGAAGGAAGAAGTGGATATGTTTTTGTTCTCGCCTATTTAGGGAAAAAAAATCCAGACAATGAAGTTTTACTTCAACTTTTGAGCGACCACGTCCACAGACTCGCAAGTTCGTTTGGAAAAGATGCAAACGCCCAACATCGTTTTGAACAATTTTTGGGCGCACTGAATGAAACCGTTTCACAAACCGTGCGCGATGGCCGTTTTCACATTCCCATCCATTTTTTCCATGCCGCCGTTGGTATTATCTGTGATGATCGCATGTTTCTTTCTGGAACAGGTGAACTGTCCGCTCTTTTTTTGCATCGTAAACCAACACAACGCTATCAAGTCTTCAATCTTTTTCGGGGAATCCAAACAGAGCAAGCGCTCCCAACGTGGGAAAAACCCTTTGCGGTCGTCCTCGACGGCGATTTAGAAGATGGAGATGTCTTCTGTGTTTCACAAAAAGATATCCAACACCAAATCCCGCAAGATGATTTAAACTCCATTCTAACTTCCCTCCCTCCAAAAAGTGCCACGGAAAAAATCCGACAATACTTTGCGGCAAACGATGGCCTTCTGCTTTTAATTATCAAAGCAGAATCTTCCATCTCTTCCGTTCCAGAATCTTACGCAAAACCCCTTTCGGATGTTTCCATTGATTCCTTTGTTCGCGGACAAGATGAAACCTCCAAACTCCTTGAAGACCAAAAACCGGATCTTATTGGGTTTCTGAAAACACATCTCAATCTCTTGTACAAAAAACTCACGGAACGATCGCGTATCCTTTCAGATCTTCGCCGCGGAGAACCACGATTAAAAATCCTTCTCAACATCACGCACTCTCTTTCCCACAACATCTGGAAAACACTCCGACGCACCGTGAAAGGACTTTCCTTTGCTGCCGTCACACTCGTCAATAAAGAACGAAGAAACGCGGCATGGAAATCTCTTCCAACACTCAAGACACACCTAAATCAATGGGCGCGAACATGCATGCATGCCTATCGTGCGCTCCCTGTTCGCACAAGACGCTTCGCACAAATTGGTCTTATTCTTGTCTTTGTTTTGGGAATTGGTCTCACAAGCCTTGCCCAATTTCGTAAAACGTCTGAAGGACAGAAACAATTCACCGAACGCGTCTCACTGATTCAAGACACGATTGATCGAGCGGGTGGGGCCATGATTTATAAAGATGAAAATCAAGCTCGCTCGCTTTACCAACAAGCCACAACCTTGATTCAACAGCTCCCAACAGACAAACCCGCACAACAAGAAACAATCGAAAAACTCATGAAAGACATTGAAACAGCCATGAACGAACTGCGCCATGTCGTAACCATTCCAAGCCCAGCTCTTGTTGCCACGATAAAAACACAAACAGGCGAAGAACAAAAAGGGGTAAAAATCATCCGATCCGGTTCGCTCTTGTACGTGATCGATGATCACCAAGCGGTTTGGAAAATAAATTCTCCTGCAAAAACAATCGAGGCTTTTTCCGGAGGACTGATTGTTTCTCCAACGCCTATTCTTGATGCGTCCGAGGATGGTGGTCATATCTTTGCTCTGAATACATCCGATCAACTCCTTGATATAGACACAAAGGGTGGAACCGTGACACCTGTCTCGCTCACCATGCCATCCACAAGCCAGTCGATTTCTCTTCTTGCCTACGCGAATCGGATGTATGTCTTACGCCGCACGGCGGATTCACAAGACGCAGAAATCCTCAAGTCCACAAAGTCCGGATCAGCCTACAGCACAGGAACATCTTGGATCTCTTCAAAAACAAAAGCGCTTACAGATCCTCATGCCTTCACGATCGATGGATCCATTTACGTCCTTCATGGCGCAGGAAACATCTCGCGTTTTCAAAATGGAGCAGAAGTTGGATGGCAACTTGGCATTGTGGAACCGTCCGCAACAGAACCGACACGCATTTGGACGGACGGAACAAGTAAATTTATCTACGTTCTTGAACCAAAAACAAGACGTGTGATTGTTTACAAAAAAGACACTGGGGCATTTGTTGTGCAATACACCTCGGAAACATTTACGGAACTCACCGACTTCGTGGTTGACGAAACCTCTCAAACCATTTATCTTTTGTCCGGAGCGAATATTTATACGATTTCGTCAGGACATTTGAAAATTTAACCTCATATGACAAAAAAACAGCTCTCCCTTCTTGGTTCGATCGTCCTTGCAGCAGCTCTTCTTGGTGTGGGCGGATTTGTTCTGTTCCAAAAAACCTCTTCTCCAGCGGTTCAAGAAATGAAAGATGAATTCACCGGAACATGGCGTGCAGATGCGGTCACAAAAGATGGATATGCGTGGTTTGTGGAATATTCCTTCAAAAATGGAACCTATGACATGAAAACCGAATCTGCGTTTAAAGACAATGGAACCTATCAAATCATCAAACGTTTTGAAGACAATGTTTCTGTGCAAATGCAAAAAACATCCATTCCCTACAATAAAACGTATGACATTTACATCTCCATCATTGATGAAAAAACCATCATGATTGATGGGATGAAGTTGTATAAAAAGTAATAAAAAAAATCCTCCCCGCCACGGCGGGGAGGATTTTTTGTTGCGATTATTTAACAATCGCTGTTCCACCTGCTTCAACCAATTTCTTTTTGATTTCTTCTGCTTGGTCTTTTGACACACCTTCTTTGACAACCTTTGGTGCTCCATCAACCATATCTTTTGCTTCCTTGAGTCCAAGACCCGTAATTTCACGAACAACTTTGATCACACCGATCTTGTTGTCTCCACAAGCGGTGAGCTCAACATCAAAAGATGTTTTCTCTTCTGCTGCTGGAGCTCCTGCTGCTGCACCACCTGCTGCCATCATCATGGCTGGAGCAGCTGCACTGACGCCAAATTTCTTTTCCAAAAGTTTAACGAGTTCTGCAAGGTCGAGAACAGACATTGTTTCAATAGACTCAACGAGGGTCTTGAACTTTGCTGGGACTTCTACTTGTTCCATTTCCATAGAGATAAAATAAATTTTTAATTACGCCTTCTTTTCCGAAATGGCGTTCAGCGTAACCACAAGGCCACGAACGTTCGCAGCAAGAGTGTTTACAAATCCTGAAACCGGAGCGTTCAATGTACCAACCAATTTCGCAAGCAATTCTTGCTTAGATGGAAGGGTTGAAAGCATGATAACCGCTTGTGAATCCACAAATGATCCTTCCAAAATTCCTCCAACCATCTTGAATCCTTCGCGACCCTTTGAAAAGTCTGCGATGATTTTGGCTGGTGCAACCTCATCGGTATAGCTGATGGCGGTAAGAAGACTTCCGGATACGAGGTCTTTTGACAACGTGATTCCTTTATCTTCCAAGGCGCGCACAAGGAGTGTTTTCTTTGTTACCAAGAAGTCCACACCTTCAGCTTTTCCCTTTGTACGAAGCGCATCTGCGTCTTTCATGGTGAAGCCAGAGACGGAGGTGAACACAACAGACTTCATTCTTCCGAACTTGTCCGCGAGTTCATCTTTAATCTCAGCCTTCTGTTTTCTGGTTTTTGGCATAGTATTTTTATCCGATGTTTGAGTCTTCGACCTTTAATAAAAAATCCGGGCTTTTCGCCAGGACTACATGAAACATGTCGAAACTCGACACTCGTTTCACCTCGGCAGGACTTATGCCTTGCGGCACCTGCTGTCTTGGGCGATTGGATTTGTGAAAAGAATAAGGGAAAGCTGGATTTATGTCAAGAAAAAACCGACTTCTTGCGAAATCGGCAGAATCAAGGGGAAACCTTGAAGAAGATGATGGTGATGTCTTGTTTCGGACCTTTTGGTTTTTGCGCGAAAAACTCACGCGCAAGACCTTCTGCCTGCTCAAGACTCACATCTGTTTCTCGGCGATCCTGGAGACGATGGAACACTTTGCGAACGATCTTGTAGCCTTCTTTTGAACTGAGCGCGTACAAGGCGGGTTCGTTTGGATCAATCTGCTGTGTTTGGACACACGGCTCATGAGTGACGGCGGGACGAAACTGCGGATGTCCAAACGCACGTGTCGAGCGCAAGGAATGGTCCGACCAACCGCGCTGTGTTTCAAAGTAATGCAACCGACGTTTGCGAAAATCAAGAATGGGCGTCCACTCTCCGCACAAACGAATTTGAAACGATCCACTCTTCACAAACGGCTGCAAACGATCAAGCTCCTCTTTTCTGTCTGCGTTGTGATCATGTGTCAGTCGATCCATGCCGTCAAAATTATCTTTGGCATAGCGCGCCAGACGACAATCGCCAATGTGCGCAATGTTCAGAACCCCTTCCTTTGTGAGACTCACACAAGCGGCGGTCGCTCCAATCGGCTGATGCGGAAACCTGATTTCAACCTCTTGCTCGGCTTGATCAAACATCCTGACAAAGGCGTCCGGAGATGAACCAAGTTCTTCAAACGAGGCAACCAAACGCTGAACGATGCATGTTGAAAATTCCGCTACGCGCGATTGTGGCACAGACATGCTGCCACCATTCACAACCGCTGCAAAAAACGGAAATCTCATTTTTTTCGGCACATGATACGCATCTTCCGAAACGTATTCATGCCGCCTTTTTAGCGAAAGAACCGTATGGTCAATGATCATGCCTCTTTACCTTTTTGTGGTTGCACAAAACCCGTCTCTCAAAATCGAGAGGAGAATAAAATAGCATAGATGTGCAAAATGTAAAGAGAGAAAGAAAAACCGACCTCTTATGAGGTCGGCGAGTCGCGCAAAACGCGAAAGAATATGATCGTGATGTCATCATCGGGACGGTCAGGCAATTCTTCTGTGGCAAACCGTTCGAGAGTATCCATGAACTGATCGTCATGAGGCACTCGCTTGTTTTTCAAGCGACGAAATGCGATACGTGCCGTATCTTCGCCCCCATCCGAACAAACCGCGTACAGCTCGTCTTCCGAGACATGTTCGAAAAACTTCACTTCCGGCTCATGTGTCACGATCGGACGAAAATCCGGATCTCCGAAACTGCGTGTGAACGCAGCTGTGGCTCCTGTCTTTTTACAATGCAGCCGAGAAACGCAGAAATTTCCGTGCTCATAAATGTGCGAATCGAATTTTCCATCTGCGTAATACGGACGGAGACGAGGAATCTCCGTCGGATTATCTGGCACGTGGTCCTGCGTCAACCGTTCAACACGGAACGATTCATCCGGTATAAACTTCAGGACCACACAATCTCCCACCTGGGCGATTGTAATTCCGCGCTCGTCTGCAACCACACAGGTTGCAACCGCACCGACAGGAATCTTTTTGAACGTCACTTTGACTCGAGTCTGTACAGCACCACAGATTTCCGGGAACACTCCCAGATCCTGACGCTCCACCACCTCTCGCACCAACTCCGAAGCGACTTGCTTCGACAGCTCTTGTGCGCGATCGGTTTGCAGATCCGGACCGTGTCCATCTGCGACAACGGCCACGAACCGATTCAGAGAATCGATCATCGCCTCGCACGCATCTTCCGATCGACGATGACGCGACGCTGTACGCGTCACGATTCTATACTCGAAACGCATGATTTCCTCCGCGAAATCGTTGAAGCACCGATGTTCGAACTTATTTCCGAACCGCACAGAATAACAAAAAATCGAGGATTTGTCAATCCTCGATTTGCGTCCCTTCGAAGGACTTACCTGACAATAATCGATCCAAATTCTTGATATTCGTGCCGTTTACGATCGCGACATGCATTTTGCATTGCTCGGCGAGTTTTGAGGCGATCGGGTCAAACGGAACGTTCATCCCTGGATCCCAGACATCACCGACCATTTTTCGAAATGCTTTCCACGAGATCGACTCGATCTTTTTCGCATTGCGAAACTTGTTTGGATCTTTGGTGTAGACGTAATCGATATTCGAAAGATTCGCGATCGTGGTCGCTCCAACCTTCTTTGCGAGACGTGTCGCCACATAATCGGTCGACCAACCAGGTTTCCATCCGGCCGCAACAAGCACGGGCTCGGTCCATTTCCCGATTGGACGTGTTGGATCTTTGACCATGATGGGGTTCGCAATATCTCGAAGCACGGTTCGCATCAAGTGTCCGTTCAAACGCGTCGCGTGAATGCCGAGCCAATCGATGTCATCACGTGTAAGTTTTCCAACACGTCGAGCGGCGTCTTGATAATTCCGCGCGGTTGTTCCTCCACCCACAACAATAACGAAGCGCTTGCCAAGCTTCGCGTGCTTCACAATCAGTTTTTTAAAATCCTGTAAAAATTTTACATCAATGCCCGATTTCGGAACCACAAGCGAGCCACCGACCGAAAGAATAAAAATGTTTTCATGTTTCATAATTGAATTTTGTTTGTAGGGGTGCCCTTCATGGGTACCCATTCGATCGTATACGAAAAAACGCCATATGGCGTTTATTTTTCCGTTGATTGAATAAACCAGTTGGTCACCATACTCATGAACCAAAGCGCGATCGCTGCCAAAAACGCTGGAACAAATCCAGTGACCGTAAATCCTTTTACAATTGTGGAAGCAAGTAAAATCATGAGGGCATTGATCACGAGGATGAATAATCCAAGCGTGAGAATCGTGACCGGAAGCGTAAGCACGATGAGAATGGGGCGAACGAGCGCGTTTGCGAGCCCAAGAATAAGGGCAGCAATGAGCGCATGATAAAAACTATCCACATGAATTCCTGGGACAACGTTTGCGACGATGATAAGCGCAAGCGCATTCAGGAGCCAACGAAGAAGCAGTTCCATAAAATGGGGTCACAAGACCGATCAAGAATTAATCTTCAAAGCGTTTTTTAATTTCGACGACCTTATTTTCCACTTCGGACAATTTCTCTTTGAGCATTGACGCAAGTTCTAGTCCGCGTTCAAATTGCTTGAGTCCTTTGTCGAGATCGAGATGCTCTTCCGAATCAAACCACTGCGTGATTTTTTCGAGTTCCTCAAAAGATTTCGCGAAGTCTACAGGTGATTGTTTTTTGGTCATACAAGTTTTTGCTTTCCCTTTCCATTTACACGTAAAACTTCTGCATCCACTGCGCCTGCGCCCAATTGTATCGCGACTTCGCGTCCGATCGCAAGCAAGGACGCGTCTTTTACAACTTCCCCGCCGATGCGGACAATGGCGTATCCTCGCGCGAGGATACGCGTTGGATCCACTTGTCGAAGCATGCGCGCCGACGACTCAACGGATTCTCGAAGCAGAGGCAACCAACGCTCAGCGCGATCATGCAATCGTGCGTTGATCATTACAAGTCGCTCACGTTCACGCTCGAGAATGTGTCCCACGCGCGTCGCAATCTTTTCTGCGGCTGTACGATATTCGTCCATCACAAACTGCAATCGCTGTTCGTTGTGTGTGAGCATCATGTCGATCTCATATTTTACATCGGCTCGAGAAGGCACAACGCGCTCTGCCGCGTTTGACGGCGTGCTCGCACGAATATCCGCAACATAATCCGCAAGCGACTCATCACGTTCGTGTCCAACCGCCACAACAACCGGAATGATGGATTGATAAACCGCGCGTGCAACTTGCTCGTCGTTGAACGCATGGAGATCCTCGAGACCACCGCCGCCTCGCGTGAGGACGATTGCATCCGGTCGTTCCTCGAGAGGTAACGCATTGAAATGTCGAAACGCTCCGAGAATCTCGGGCACAGCCTCGCGCCCTTGTACATGCACATGTGCGTGATCAATCTCGATTCCTCCCCAACGATTATTTACGATACGCAAAAAATCTCCGTACGCCGCGGCATCTCGAGATGTAATCAAGCCAATCTTCTTTGGAAATCGCGGCAGTGTGCGTTTTCGAGAAACATCAAATAACCCTTCGACCTCGAGTTTTTTCTTTAAAAGATCGTACGCACGCTTGAGCGCTCCTTCACCGATCGGCTCGATCGATTGCACATTCAACTTGAGCGTTCCGAATCGCTCATACATTTTTGGAAACCCTTTCACATGTACACGCATCCCGTCTTCGATCGGCGTACCAATCTGCCACACGGTTGCAAAACATTTCAAGACCGCTTCCGCCTTTTCATCCTTCAAATCAAAACTCACCCACTTCTGCTGGGCAACGCGATAATCCGAAACCTCACCTTCGATCAGGATCTCATTTGACGGCACGCGATCGTGAAGCACCTCGTTTAAAAGCGCAAGATAATCCGCAACGTGTAAAACAACAGGTTCCATGTTTAAAATGTTACAGCAAAATAATACGGCTGAAACCAATAGACGAGTGCGGCCATCGTGACGCCGAGGAGCATATGTGTGACGAGGGTCTCGAGCCAAATCCCCTTTCCTTCACGTCGGCCGAACAGACCCATTTGTAAGAGAGGATACACAACAAGTCCGACAAAAATCCAGCTCAAAAATCCATACACGGCAAAGGACAAAAAAGTGTACGGACGATGTGTCACGAACAACCATCCGCGCTCAACAAATAAAATATAGATCAAACCGAACAACATGCCGATACACAAATGAAGCAACAATCCAACCCAAAACGCTTCTCGTTTTTTGATCGTATACCCAAAAATTGTTTTGACGGTGATAACCGGAGGAGCGACAGATGCTTTCCCACGCTCAATGAGTTCGAGCATAATCGCGGGAATCGAGTATGCGAACGCAATGAGTCCCCCAAGAGATGCGCCAAGAAGATAGTCCATATTATTTTTTTGGATGTAAAATAAGCACAACTTTTTTGCCTTCCAAAATATCTGCCCCCGCGTTCCAATCATGGATCGCGCTCATGAGGGTATCAAATGAATACACATACGCATTACCACGTTTAGTCCCTGGGTCATTCACAATAAACAAGTTGTTTTTTGTGTATCCTCGAATAACCGCCATGTGATACGTTGGTCCCGGCGGAGTGAAATACGGATTTTTCAACACCTGTCCGGCTGCGGGAAAAATAATCGGCTGCCCTTTGTCTAATCGCACTTTTAATTGCTCAACGGTTGGATTTTCCAAAATTTCTGCTTGTAATCCATACATCTCTTCTGCAAACAAAGCCGTTTCTGCAACGGTTGTATCAATGTTGTATCCGAATAACTGATCTTCAAACGCAACCATGGCGAGAATCTCTTTTGTTGCGACGTCAGGATCGATCAGCCTCGGACCTTTTGCGTAATATTCTTTCACCATAAGCACAGACGCTTCTTCACACGCATCTTGATACGGCTGATTCCAGTCTGTCGTTGGAGCCTGAACCGTAAACGGAACGGCAAGGTTTATTTCCGCGACAATAGTCGTATGTGTTGCGGGTGATTGAGCAGGTTTGGTTGTCCCGGGTTTTGATTCCGCAAATTGGTCACCTTGATAATCAATTGCATCTGGAAGCGCTGGAGCTGTCTGCGTTCGTAAAACATCTAAAATACGTCCGCGTTCCACGTAAAACAACCCAAGAATAACCATGGCCACAAGAGCAATAGGAAACCATTTTTTCTCTTTCAAAACCTCTAATTTGCGTGCTTTGTGAGCCATACTTTTAATTTCCATGTTGCCATGACGTCGTCTTCATTATATTCCATAATTTTCTGGAGGAGTGTTGGACTCTTGGACGCAAGCCAATCTTCAAACCATAACACAGAGTTTGCTCCAGACGCATCATCCGCACGCCAGTGAAATCCAATGTAGCTTGCGATGTCTTTCAGCGAATAGAACGATAAGGGAAAAATGATTGCAGGACGAACAAGCTCGATTAAATCAATCATGTTGCGATCAAGCGCTTCTTGCACGATCTCTGAAATGCCGTAACGCGAGGCAAAGCGACGAACAACTTCTTGTTCAAAGAATCCATAATGATAAATGGGCGCCTCGAGATGCTGTGCAACAAAATCACAAAACTCGAGCCACATATCAGATTCTTGCGCGGCGGATGCTGCCATGAATGGATGATAACTCTCTTTTCCATTTTCGATCTTGAGCACACCAAACAAATAATCGAAATCTCGAAGTGGATCGCTTTCAATATCAAAATACAATTCAATATCCGCTTTTGGAAGCTTAATGGATTTTCGGATGAAATGTTTTCCGTGTTTGATGGCGAGCGCTTGGTCGTGCATGATTTCTAATCGAGCAACACTCATATTTGGCACGCGACGTTCAAGTTCTGCAAACGTCAGTTTCGATAATTCTGTGATCGTACGAATGTTGGACGACTGAAGTGCAGCAACTTCTTCTCGCCATACACGATTCAAAAGGGACAAATCGTCACACGATTCCGATTCTGTGCGACACTCCGAAAACCATGGAGACTGTTTGCAGCCTGTGGTCACAAAGTGTGCAGGCTTCAGCCCGGCAATAATCTTTTCAATCTCCATCAAATTCAAATGAAACTGCGCCTCCATTTCTTCAATGGGGTAGGACAAAACAGTTTTGTCTGGGGTGATGACATATCCGTTTACAGGTTTTACTTCCTGAATTTTTGAGAGAAGCTCCGCGTAAAAACACCCTTGAAACTTAAATTCATCGCGAAGATACCGCGAACGCTTCATGTCCGCCGCAACATAATAATGGTTTCCCAATCGTGAGACGCCCTCAACTTTTTCAAGCACATCTGGATGTCCGACCCAGTGCCTGTCGACGAGGACGCCATGAAAAATCGTTTGTCTGCCTTCTGCCATGAAGGCAAGTGTTTGTCTGAATGCATCATCCGGATCTTCTGCCATAACTTCCGCAACATCTTCACGATCAGAAATGACTTCACGCTGACGCGCATCAATCATGCCGTCATCAATGAGCCGCTCCATAAGCGGATGGTGCGGACGCTTGCGATCAGAATGCACATCAAAATACACCCAATGTGGGCATTTCACGTACTGATAAAACGTTTTCTCGGTGATTTTGTGGAACATGTAACGCCAGTATACCATTTCTTTTCCACTTCTGTTATTGTGCTTATGGTCTTTTCGTGGAGGTTCCATGCCTGATGGTGTAAGACCGGTACGACTCGAGATCCAAATCGATTTTGACGACATCCATTTCGTTCATTTCACCGCCTCAGGATCGCTCGTCCTCACTTACAGCGACCTCCCCAAACCTCTGCAAAACAGAATCCGTGGCATTTTGCACGGACTCCAGCAGAGACGCATTGAGCACATCGACTTTCATTCAGGTCGAACACATCAAGCCTTTGCGGGCACACACCCCTTCGATCTTCGCTTCTTGCGAGAGGAGGAAGACTTCGAAGAGCTGTTCGGCCTCATTCTCTGGTGGATCCATCGAAACTCGCGCCAACGGGTTTGTCGCAAAGACATCTACGACCTCCAGCCCCACAAAACATGGACCTGCGAATGCGGCGAGGTCGTCGCGGCCGACAAAGAACTCTGCACAAACGAACGCTGCCCCTCGTGGACAAAACTCGCCATGTGCACAGGCGACAAGAAGGCAAAGAAACTCAGACTTGCCTGATCCAATGGATCAGGTTTTTTTATTTTGAGAAGATTGACAGAATCAAAAAAAACGGATTAAATGCCCGTACATTCACAAAGGAAAAACAAATGAAAGCGCTTGTGATCGAAGGTTTTGTGTTGTTCGATATCCATGAACCGCGCTACAAACGCCGTGAGTTACTCCTTGAACGAGATGGAACCCGCGTCTCAATCAGCACATATGAAGGCAAAACCTTCATCAACTACGATGAACCGGCAACAAATCTTTTGTCGAACATCGAAGAATGTGTCCTTTTGGGCGAAGTAGATGTGCCTGATGATCTCGCTGTGCATGTCTTTGCTATCATCGAAGCCAAACGTGAATTGCAAAATCACACAAACGCATTTACATCGATCATAAATATCCCGACAGATTCAACGGGAGTCGCGATTGATACGCAGGGTGAAAAAAAGCCCTCTGAGAGGAAGCGTATTGCGCTCACGCAACCGACTGATTTCCGTCCGATGTGTCTTACTCCATTTCCTGTCGGTTGGGAGATGCCGAAGCCGTTCACACCATGGCAACGCTTTGTCCGTCGACTCCGACGGTGGATGTACAACACAGTGTGAAACCCCTTACCGAGCAACAGGCTCGGATTTTTTATTGGAATGATCGACTTTGACAAAAACCCCTGTGCGGCATATCGTTTGAATAGGTTCAAAAATAGCGAGGGAAGCGATGGAACTGGTCGTGACCGTGTTCATGAGCTTGTGTGTTCTTTTGATGGCAATTGTGATGCCATTCATGTTCATTCGCTGTGTCATTCACTTGTTGCGATTCAAAGAATCACGCACGTTTCTCAACGTGTGGTGCATACTCATCGGGCTCGTTGTTTCTCTCATCGTGCCGTTTGCTCCTGTCCTCGCAGCCAATGCGGATCGGCACATGAGTCCTCTTTGGATGTATACGCAAATCGCAATCATCGTAATCATCCAAGGAATCACGCTTCTGCTGAGTGGACGCAATGCCATGCGCGACAAAGAACCGGATCCGGAACCGAGTGGATATAGCCCCACTGACATGAGTCTGTGAACCAAACGACCACCAAGGAAGCACACATGTTCATTGCTGGATTTGTCATCGGTACCCTCTTCGGATTTTGGTATTGCCAATTCATGCACGCAGGCGCCTTCGACAAAGAGAAACCGTCAAAGCCTCTCGATTCCAAATCGACTTCCGACCTCACCAATGCCTCAAGCGATCCCTCGTGGGGTTCGCATCTCTGATCGAGCAATCAAGCTCGATTTTTTTATCCACAGAACGACTATTGACAAAAAAATATTTTTTGATGAGGTAATAGATACACGATTAAGGTGATTAACTTCACTATCCTGTCGGTATCAATAAAGAACTCCCTGTGCTTATCCTGGGGGTTCTTTTATTTTTTCCCGGAAATATGGGCCTGTGGAGGTAATGGCAACCTTAGTCGATTTGACACCGACAATTACGGGTTTTGCCTTTCAGGCAACACAACTGAACTCGCTCGGAAAACCAAAATCGAATTTTGTTTTTCTCTCGCTCCGTTTGTTGTGCGAATCCCGTCGGGTCCACCATGTCGAGAGTCATGGTTCCGGGACCGAAAAATCAATCCGTTCATCGGATTGATTTTTGATTCTTTTTCTTGATCGAAACCTCGTCAATCACGACGTAGTTTCTCGGATCCTTTCGGCACTTTATTTTATTCTATCACAACAAATAACTTCCCACACAATCACTCTTCCACTTTTTCACTCTTTCACTTTGTCTCAACATACTTCGCTGGCTCGTACACATTCCGTGCGTTCCAAATCAGGTACCCGGATCCGCCTGCGTCGCGCACCGCTTTTATTTGTGCTTCGATCATGGCGCCTGTGTAGACTGCGCCGATATCAAAATCTTGAATCCAAGGACGGAATTGTTTTGCGGTGGCCGCGTGTTCTTCTGCCGTTCGAGGAATCGTTTTTTTCAAGATTGTCTCCGAACCATCCGTGTTTTTGATCGACATGGTTTCAATCTTTGGTGGAAGCAACAATTCGAGCGCGTGATCAAGCGAAATCTTAATCACCTCATACGGACGTGTGGCGGGATTTGGAAATCCTTGAAAGCCGTTTGCGTAATGGGAGGGATAAACCATGGGAGACACAAAATCCGTACTAGGCATGACGTCCGAAAGGCGCTGACCGATTCCAAGTCCGTCATTTCCCATACAAACGAGTCCAAACAAATCAAACGAGACGGGAATTTTTTCTTGTCGAAGAGGATCACCCACTGCCGCAAAAAATCGTTTCATGGCATCTACCTTGAGCTCGGATGTTTTATAAAGTGGATACACAATCGCCGAGATTCTTCCGTCAGAGGCAAACCGAACATAATCAAATTGCACTTCATCAAACCCGCGTGCGTATGCTTCCCGTGCAAGCGCAAGTGCATATGTGACAGCTTCTGGTGAAGTTGGATCAATCCATGCGGATCCTGTTTTGTCGCGCCATAATCCTCCGCCGGAGGATCGAAGTGCGGACGATGTCACAACGCTTGCAAACGCGCTATCACGCATCACCGCAATGCGCGCGATGCGGTACATGTTGTCATCCGCGAGTTTTTTCAAAAGCGCATCAAGATCCTGAATGGCGGGTTTCTTCATGGCATAAGGTGAAAGCGATGCGTCATTCGGAACAAACGCAAGTTGCCCATTGTCCATTTTTAGATCGATCACGACCGTATTAAGCCCTGTCTTTTGCATATAATCGATAAGCACATCCCCTCGAGACGTTGCAGCCGTCACCGCCGTCCAATAAATCCCACGTGCTTCTTCTGGAAGCGGAATGTGGATGATAGGAGGCGGTTCCGGTGCGAGTGGCGGCGATTCAGGAACGATTGTCTTCGGAACTACTTCGGCTGTTGGCGCAACGGCAACCACGGTCGAGCGCGCACGGATGGATCGAACAATTTGAATAGAGGCAATAAAAACACTCACGAGCACCACACAAATAATCGTAACCACGATAAATTTTTTTGAGGTAAAAAAAGTGGTCTCCATATGATGTCATCATACAGGAGGGCGGAAAGGGCGGAAAGGGTGATAAAACAAAAACAAGAGCACAATGTCTCTTGTTTTTTTCGCCTTCTCCACCCTTTCCGCCTTTTATTTTTTATCCTCCACCGTAACCTTCACCATCTTGTCTCCGATTTTGATTTTATCGACAACATCCATTCCAACAGTCACGCGACCGAAAATGCTATACGCTTTTGGCAACGGTGCATCCGCGAGCATGATGAAAAATTGAGAGCCGTTTGTTGCCGGACCCGCATTTGCCATCGCAACAATTCCGCGCGTGTAGGTATATTTATCTGCGAGTTCGTCTTGAAACTTGTAACCAGGACCTCCTGTTCCATTTCCACTTGGATCTCCGCCCTGAATGACGAATCCTTCTTCACGGCGATGAAATGTGAGGCCATTGTAGTAACCGCCGTTTGTGAGATAGACAAAGTTTGAGACGGTAAGAGGTGCTGTCTCTGCAAAAAGTTCAAACACAATGTCTCCCTTTTCTGTTGTTAAGCGAATTTGTTTCTTTGCAATCTCTTTATCCGAAAGTTTTCCTGGAAAAGTCCATGTCATAGGTTTGGTTGTTGCTGCCGCGGCCCCCTCTCCTTTCGAAGGAGAGGGCGGGGGGAGAGGTATCGCGTCTGATGACGGCGCGGTCTGTTCCGCAGGTTTTTGATCAGGATAATTAAAGGTGACATCTGAAGATGCATCCTTTGATTTAACACATCCAGATCCAACGAGCAAGAGAAGGGCGAGAGACAAAAAGAGAGTCAAACGTTTCATAAAAAACATTATCGATTCGCAAATGCGGAAGCGGCGTTCACAACCGGCGACACAAAAGCAATTATTTTTGAGATATCAATCGTTCCAACTTGGATCAACACAGAAACAGAAAGCAACATGATCAAAACAGAAAAGAGCGTAACGAGTTTTGAGATAGAAAACGGAACATGCTCACAATTTGTACAACGATGCACAATGACGTATTCCTTTGAAACTTCATACGGAAGTTTGAGCGATTCTTTTGCGCCGAGCGTCACTTCTTCTACAACAATCACTTCTGGTTTCTTGGATGACTTTTTTGCTGCAGATTTTTTAGCAGAAGACTTCTTTGCACTCTTTTTTGGAGAGATGACAAGCGGTGCAAATGTGAGTGCAGGAACAACGCTTTCTGACGCGACAGTCATTTTTTTAACTGTTTTTTTTGTTGTGACGGCTTTTTTGGTTGCCATAGGTTTCCTCCTTAATGAAAGAACTTAAAATGTACAAAGATTATAACAAACTTTTTTCGAAGAGACAAAACAGGTTAGAATTTTGTCCCCAGACCGACCATGAGTGTCTGTTCAATAGGCACATTTGTCTGTGCAACTTCATTTTTTTCATCAATGGTTGTTGAAATGGGTTTCCAAGATAAAGATCGAGCATCAAAGGCAATGAGTGTCAAAAGATGCGAAGGAGCGGATCGTAAGTCCTTTGGGATGCGGTATTGAATAACCGATGGATTGAGGACTCCTCCATCTTGCAAAACAAATTCATAGACCGGTCCTCGCATGAGCGGAATCGATTGCTCAACATTGGTCAGTCGCAAAATCTGAACAGAGGTTGCTTCATGCGAAACCCCTTCGACGCTGACCATTCGATCCGAAGAGGCCGCAACGACACGCTCGGGCGCGCGAGCAAACACCACAAAAAAACTTGCGACAATAAGACCAAACAAAAGAGGAACCAAAAAAGATTCCGAGGATTTTTTAATTGTAAGATTCCTCCGTGCCATAGTGACTCTATTGTAACACAAAAAACCATCCGAAATTCGGATGGTTATTTTTATCCTTCCCAAGGAAATCCTTCTCTTCCAAAACTTCCATACACCGCTGCGGCTTGATAGATCGGTTTGCGCAAAGCGAGTCGCTCGACGATCGCTTCTGGTCGAAAATCAAATTGTTGTTTGATGAGATTCGTAAAGTCGATTTTTGATCCTCGTGATTTTTCACCCATTCCCACAACGTGAAGATGAATCGGTTCCGCGCGGCCAAGCGTATACACAACTTGCACCATCGCCGACTGAACGAGATCTTGATCGACAAGATACTTCGCCGCCGCACGTGCCATGTACGCCCCCGCACGCTCAACACGCATCGGATCTTTGCCGATCATCACTCCATCACCATGTGGAATGAGCCCGCCGTATGTGTCGACATGAACTTTATGGCCACTCACACCCGAGTCTGATCGAAAACAGACATCGGTAAACGAACCGATCGGATTAATAAAAATCTGAATTCCCTCTCCAAGAATCGGAACAACTACGCGTTCGAGAATTGCGTTTCGAACTTCCTGATCTTTTATGTTCAAATGATGCGATGCAAGAATCGTGACACCGACGACTATGTCTTTCTCCGTCATGATCTGCACTTTTCCATCCGGTCGAAGCCAGGAGAACGCAGGATCCATTTTTCGCAAGTCATCAATGCGCCTCGCAATATTATGCGCATACACAAGTCCGCGTGGAAGACGTTCGCGTGTTTCGTTCGTCGCGTATCCATTGACAATCACCGTATCTTGCGCACCATGAGACGCACGTTTTATTTCTGGTGACTGTTCTTCGATGTTTGCAAAGACTTCAATCTCATCTGTATAGCCAATATCCGCATAAACCTTTTTTGCAATCGCTCCAACATCCAAATCCGCAGTTGATGTGACCTCACCACCAATCATCATCATTCCGTGAGACCCCATAACATTCACATCCACATGTGCTTCTGGATCACGACGAATGTACTCATCCACAAGAGCATCCGCAATTTGATCGCAAACTTTATCCGGCTGTCCTTGAAGCGTAGATTCGACAGTTTTTCGCATAAGATTGCCGACACAATAACAAATTTTTCATCAACCTCCAACCTCTCAGATCTTTTCGAGGTTATCCACACCCCACCCCTTGCGTTCGGTTTTTGTTCGGTTTAGAATACGAACATAACGCGAACGACTAATCGTTCATATGCACGGGAGACTCACAAGCCTCCCCTACAAACATTATGGGAAATTTAACAAAAAAACAGAACGATGTTCTGCAATTCATCAAAGATCACATCCGAGATTGTGGATATGCTCCGTCTTACCGAGAAATCGGTGAACATCTCAAACTCTCCTCTTCGGCAACCGTCCACGGACACATTCAGAGTCTTGTTGATAAGGGCATGATCCGCATCGGAGACGAAGGTGAGGCAAGATCCATTGAACTCGTCGCACAGCCAGAACCTATCCACAGGGGCTTCCGACTTTCGGCAGATGTCATCAATTTGCCAATGATGGGACTCATTGCTGCCGGACAACCTATCGAGGCAATCACAGACAACGAGACAATGGCGGTTCCAGCAAGCTTTGTCTTGGATGGCGCAAACTCGTACGTTCTCAAAATCAAAGGTCAGTCAATGATCGACGATGGAATTCTCGACGGAGACTTCGTAGTCATTGAACGAAACCCCTCCCCTCGTAATGGAGAAGTCGTCGTAGCTCTCCTTGATAACGCCTTTGCAACACTCAAACGATTTTACCGCGAACCATCACGCATTCGCTTGCAACCCGCAAACAAAACCATGGATCCTATTTACGTTCAGGACTGTATTATTCAGGGAGTTGTAAGAGCTGTGATCCGCAAGTTTCAGCCAGTGTAATAAATTTCCCATTTGTAGATTCGTAGCCAATTCGTTAATTCGTAACAACCCTTGTTTTTTTGTTGCCAAAATTCGAAATTAATTTTTCGCTTATGCCCACATACGCACTCGGCTATCGTGAACCCGCATATGTTTCCATTGCTCGCCGCTATAAATCCGCTCCAAAAAAACGATTATCCATTTTCGCAGCCATTAGCGGACGACGTATGAAAAAATTATTGCGTCGTCACGTATTCAAATCTCTCAATCGTAAATATTTCTAACCATAACCCCTTTCCTCTCATCTCCTCCCCATATGCACAACATTCTCCATGACTCCGTTGACGTTCTCGCCACCTTTGCCGATCGCCGCGTGCGCCCGCTTCATATGCGCTGGAACGACCGCAACTATTCCATTAAAAACGTAAACCTTGTGCACACGGCGCGAGAGGGTCAGAAAAAAATCTTTTATTTCTCTGTCTCAGACATTGCAAATTATTTCAAACTACGACTTGATACAGAAACGCTCGAATGGCACTTGGTCGAGGTATACAGTTCATAACGCAAACACGCCCTTTTGGGGCGTGTTTCGATAAACTAGGCCGATGTTCCAGAAAGAGAAAGACGAAAATCAACCAATCGATCTTCAAGCCCGCCCTTTGTGACCATTTTTGCATTCATAGAACGCATTTCTTGTTTTATCTCAGAAACATCTTGTTTCAAGACTTTTACGTCTTTCTTCAATTCTCCGATCTCTTCATGGATTTCATCAAATTGCGGCAAGATATTATCATCAATCATCTGGCCAACGGCTTCAATGATTGTTTTGGTTACACGTTTTTCTGAGGCCGTCACCTCATCACGAACTACCTCACGGATTTGACCCAAATCTTCTTTTGTTAACATAAGAAAAAATCAACATGAATTAAATGGGTCACGATAACAACAGTAAAAATGTAACACGTTTAAAAACAAAAATCAAGACCCGCTTTGTGCATAAAATCATCCTTCACATCGACATGAACTCCTACTTCGCCTCGGTCGAGCAACAGGCGAATCCGTTTTTGTGTGGGAAGCCGATTGGGATTACGGGTAAACGATCAGAACGATCCATTGTTGCAACAGCGTCTATCGAAGCAAAAAAACTCGGCGTGAAAACCGCCATGTCCACGTGGCAGGCAAAAAAGATTTGTCCGAGTTTGATTCTCATCACAGGTGATCCTGAAAAATATTCAGAAATCACACATCGTTTTAATAAACTTTTTTTTGAATTCACCCCGCTTGTTCAGGAATTCAGTGTCGACGAATCTTTTCTCGACATTACAGAACAAGCAAAAGATTGGTTCGGTGCTGTGTACCTCGCACATAGTCTACGCGAGAGACTCAAAGAAGAATGCGGCGAACGAATAACCGCTTCGATAGGGATCGCACCAAATAAACTCCTCGCGAAACTCTCAAGCGAATGCGTGAAACCAAATGGCATCACTCTGACTCGAAAAGAAGACGCAATTACACGTCTTGATTCAGTTCAGCTCACCGATCTGTGCGGCATAGGTCCGCGCATGGGGCGAAGACTGAATGATCTTGGTATCAGGAACTTCAAACAACTGCGAGAATTCCCGCGCGAGGAACTCGTCGATGAGTTTAGCTCGTACGGATACTGGTTACACGAGGCGGCGTATGGTCGAGAAACATCCGAAGTGTCCATCGAAGAAGAGGATCCAAAGTCCGTCGGACATTCGTACACCTTACCAAAAGACACATTCGACCCCGTGCTCATGCAACGTTACCTCCTCGGCATGTGCGAAAAAGTTGCGTGGCGCATGCGGCGCGATGGGTTCGTTGCGAATGCTGTATCGACATACGTCCGATACGGAGATTTTTCGGGCAATGGTAAACAACATGTTTTCAAAGAAGCCACAGCCGATGGTCTCCGGTTGTTTGAGATTGCCTGGGGTCTGCTCGAGAAAATACGCGATCGAAGCAAACCCGTACGCCTCCTCGGCGTCAGCACCTCACACCTGTCGCACACATCCGCGCCAAACTCTCTATTTCAAAAAGAACAGAAGAATCTTTCTGTTCTTTCCGCTCTCGATAAAATTCAAACGCGCTATGGCTCGAAGGCCTGGACACGCGCGTCACTGCTACCGATCGCGTTTCAAAATCGCGCGAGTGGGCTTGGGTATGATCATGAACTGTAATTATTTCCCAAACTCCCCTTCCACAATATGCACCTGCGGATCCGGATCTCCGTTTCGGGTTTGTAATGTGATGACCACATCTGTGTATCCGTTATAATCCGTGTCTGCAGATCCAGCCCAATCGAGGACAAACGTTCCGAGGTCATTTGTCACGAGTTCACCGGCAGAAAAATAATCGTATGGAACCGGACGCACAAGCCAGGCTTGAAAAAATTGAGATTCTCGATCAATGCCCGGGAGTGTGGCTCGTATATTCAAATGAAATGTTCCATTCTCCAAAAGACGCGCAGCGCTTCCGACAGCTTTTTGGGAAGAGACGCCGATCAGTGTTGCGTCCGATGTTGGGGGTGGAACAGGTGAGAAAGCGACAGATGATTCTGTGGTGGCAAGAATTCCTGTAGCGGCAACGATTTTTTCTGGCTTCGTGTTGCGAAAGAAAAAGACCGATACAATAAACAAAACAACAAACCCACCAATCATCAACCAAAGATGAATATGATTAGGAATGCGCGCTCCAGACCGCGAAGTGCGCTGTTGTAATCCTTTATACGAGTGGCGATAACGCATACTTAGACAGATGCACGAACGGCATTCGCAACCGCGTCTGCAATTCCGTGTTCAAATGGCGTAGGTAAAATTTTCTCGGTTGAAGGCTCAAGAACCATTCCGGCAATCGCATGTGCTGCAGCAATAAACATCGCGGGTGTGAATTTTCGAATACGTCCTTCAAGCGCACCTTTGAATATTCCCGGGAACGCAAGCACGTTATTTACTTGATTTGGAAAATCTGATCGTCCGGTTGCAATGACGAAGACCCCCGCTTCTTTCGCGAGGTCCGGCATAATCTCAGGCACCGGATTCGCCATCGCAAACACAATTGGTTTTGCTGCCATCGACTGAATCATCTCAATCGAAAGCAAATTCGGCTGACTCACACCAATAAAGATGTCGGCGCCACGAAGTGCATCCGCAAGCGTGCCGGTTTTCTTCTCGGGGTTGATTCGAGCTGCAAGCGCATTCTTTGAATCATTCATTCCCTCTCGGCCTTCTGCAATCATCCCTTTCGAGTCGATCATGTCGATGTGTTTGAGTCCAACTTCCATGAGGAGCGAAACAACTCCCATCCCAGCTGCACCCGCACCGGATATAACCGCATGAACATCTTCGATTTTTTTCTCGGCGAGCTTGAGCGCGTTGAGAAGTCCAGCGAGAACAACCACGGCTGTTCCATGCTGATCATCATGCATCACAGGGATGTCGAGTTCCTCGATCAACCGACGTTCGACTTCGAAACAGTTCGGTGCAGAGATGTCTTCAAGATTGATTCCGCCGAATCCAGGAGAAATATTTTTCACGGTAGCAACAATTTCGTCCACGTTTTGTGTGGCAAGACAAATTGGGTATGCATCGATATTTGCGAATCGCTTAAACAAAACCGCCTTGCCTTCCATGACAGGCAGCCCAGCTTCTGGTCCAATGTTTCCAAGACCAAGTACAGCTGATCCATCTGTAACGACCGCGACCGATCGGCCTTTGATGGTGTAGTCGTACGCAAGCTCTTTATTCTTTGCGATCACGCGGCACGGCTCCGCAACACCCGGTGTATACGCAACCGAAAGATCCTCGCGCGTTTCAAGCGGGAAGGTTGAGGCAATCGAGAGTTTACCGTGATGTTTTTTGTGTTCAATCAAGGATTGTTCTGAGGAGTTCATATTGACAATTTTTACATTCACTGCTAGATTTTTATGTCTGTCGATCAGATATAGACGGAGGCAATCGTGATCAAAGAGATATGTATTTGGCTTGTCGCAATCATTGAGATTGGATTTGTCGTTCGATTCATTTCGAACGTACGGAAAAAAGAAACCACCCCGCCCGTGACCACCTGGTTCATTTTCTTGCTTGGCACAGGCATCAGCATTGGGACATACGTGACATTCAAGAAGCATGATCTACAATCCGGTATCTTAAACATCATGGACTTCACTTGCACTGGCCTTTCGTTTGTAGCCGTGTGGCTCTGGGGAAATCGTTCTGTTCCGTTTACCGTTCTTGAAAAGTTTTCGATCATTGTCGCAATATGCATCGTCATGGTATGGAAACTTACCGAAAATGCAATGACCGCAAATTTACTTGCGCAGATGCTCATCATGATCGGCTACATTCCAACAATTCACCGAATGATTAGCTGGAAGAAAAACACAGAATCATTTCAGACGTGGAGCATCGTGCTTTTGGCGGGCTTCGTCGGACTCGTACCCGCAATCCTCGATTACGACACACTTGCGGTCATCTACGCACTTCGAGGAATCATTATGGTCAGCCTTGTTATGTGTGTGAGCGCACACTACGCATTGCAAGCAAAAATTTTTTTATCACCTCCTGGGTGATTTTTTTATACGTCCCTCAAAAAACTTCCACTCGACTTCACAGTCTTCTTTTTCACCTCTTCCCCAAAATCATCCAACACAATCGCTGGTCCATCATCACTGCTCGAGGAATCCCATTCTGACGAATCCCATTCCGTGGTATTCCACGAAGTTGTTTGTTTCGCGACCTCTCGTTTAAGTTTCACTTCCTCCATCATAGCAGGATCAAGTTCTTGGAGGAACATGGATGGTTGGTTGAACAAAAGCGATTCTGTTCCGGTCACGAGTGGATACGTGTAGTAAAGAAACTTTCGTGCACGCGTAGTTGCAACGTAAAACAATCGGCGTTCTTCTTCAAGCCCATCTCGTTCCTCGAGTGCGCGACCATTCGGAAACTTCCCATCAACGAGGTTCATGATAAAAACCGCGTCCCATTCAAGACCTTTCGCTTGGTGGATGGTTGAGAGGATTAATCGCTCTTCATCGCCGTGTGTTTCTTCGTCGAGAATCCCGTAGTCGCTCGTGAGCGAAACGTCTGTGAGAAATGTCGTGAGATCTTTGTATTGCTCGGCAAAGATTGCAAATTGCTCGATGTCCTCGCAACGATCGTTAAAATCTGGATACTCAGCCTCGAGGTACGCGCGGTACTCACTCGATGCGACCGTGCGAATAAGATCTGCTGGTAGAGACTGTTGCGAAAACTTTTTGAGCGTGACCGCGAGCGTCTTCCATCCGGCCGATGCGCGCGCGCCGCTTCCGATCGACTGTTCGACGAGCTCCTCGAGAGACTCAAATCCGTGAATTTGCGAAATCATTTTTTGTGCCGTCACGAGTCCGATTCCCGTTTGCAATCCAAGCACACGCATCCATGCCACTTCGTCTTTCAAGTTCGCCTTGATGCGCAAGTGCATCACCAGATCTTTAATGTGTGCGCGTTCGAAAAACTTCAAACCTCCACGATACTCGTATGGAAGATCTCGACGCATGAGTTCAAGTTCGAGCATCTGCGAATGGAATGCGGCACGAAACAGCACGGCGATTTCGCGAAGTGGTGTGCCTGCATCTCGAAGCGTTGTGATTTGTTGCGCAATAAACTGCGCTTCTTGCGGCGCGTTCGCGGCCGGAACCAGTTGTGGTTTCTCCGAGCTTCCTCGAACAGCCGTTAAATCTTTCTTGAATTGATTTTTATTATTCGCAATCGAATCATTCGCAATCGACAAAATCTCGGGTGACGAGCGGTAGTTCGTCATAAGCCGAAAGGTCTTTGCGCTTCCGTACTGATCCGGAAACGACAAGATATTTTTGATCTCAGCCGCACGAAACGAGTAAATGGATTGTGCGTCATCGCCCACAACGAGAATATTTTTATGCACACTCGCGAGCATATTGATCAACTGCGCCTGGAGCATGTTCGTGTCCTGATACTCATCGACGAGGACATATTCGAACTGCATCGCGAGCCGGTCGCGTACAACGGGGTTTTGAACGAGAAGATCGCGCAGTCGAATGAGAAGATCATCAAAGTCCATCGCGTCCGCTTGGCGTTTGCGAAGCTCGTAAACCTCACCGATGCGTTCAATGGTTGGAATCAGATCAAAAAAGTGTTCGTGCTTCTCTTCGACAATTTGTTTAATGGATCGACCGGCATTACGCGCGTAACTCAAAATCGAGTTCAACTTCGACGCGGATGGAAATCGTCGCTCGCTTGTGTCGACCTGTAATTCTTTCAAAATCGTTTTGATGAGCGATTCAGAATCTTCGCTATCGAGAATCGTAAAGTTCTGCGTAAAGCCAATTGCGTCCGCGTACATACGCAGAATGCGATTCGCCACTGAGTGGAATGTGCCTCCCCAAAGTCCCTTCGGATATGAACCGAGCAGCGACTCCACACGCGCAAGCATTTCCTTCGACGCTTTATTCGTAAACGTCAGCAACAAAATATTCTGCGGTGCGACCCCGCGTTCGAGAAGATATGCGACGCGATACGTAATCGTCCGTGTCTTCCCCGATCCCGCTCCCGCCAAAACCAAACACGCCCCGTCGCCGTTTTCTACGACCGAGAGCTGCTCTTCATTCAATTCCTTGCGATAATCAATGTTCGAGTCGAAGGCGGGAGAATCGGTGAGGATGATTTCTTTCATAACGCGTCCATTTTCCTCTATTTGAGACGATGAATCAAGGGTTGTGGGGATAACAAAACGATCGTTTTGTTAACGTCGACAAAACGATCTTTATTTCAAATGTTCATCAAATTGTTCCTTGGTACAAACACCTGTTGCTACAATTTTCCCTACCAGTTCTTTAAGAATAAACTTATTCATCACCTCATGCTTAAACGAAATTGGAAATGGTCTTTTCCAGGCGATATGTCGGATCACCCATTGGTGATCACCTCCGTTATCGACAGAAAATCCTGATTGTGTTTTAAGCCATTCCAACATTCTAAGAATCTTTTTACGTTTTACATCAGCATATTCCCCCATAAAATTTTAAGCAACGGCAGGTATTTTTTGCATTGTTCCACTAAAATTAAAAACAGCTTTTTTTACCGCTTGATTATTTAATTTTTCAAATTCTTCTTGAGAAGGACGAAAATAATAATCCGAACCAAGTTTCTTTATGTATTTTGGCGGAATGTCATAAGCGGCATAAATCGTATCATTTACCATTTCAACAAACTCTTTCGCAGAGAGTGCTTGTGTCATGAATTTTTGACCATCCATAAAAATGGATCCGACGATGTATTTGCCATCTCTTTGCCAAGAGACCTGCACGCTTTTACCTGACAATTTATTTTGATGACAAACCAAAACCTCTCCGATGATTTCTTGATCACCGAAGAGAACATCTCGCAAAAGAGAAAGTCGATATTTGAGTGGTGAGAGGACTGGCATAATTTAATCAAATAATAGCAAAAAAAATGAGGAGAGTCAAAAGAGACAAAAAAATCGACCCACAAGGATCGAAAAAGAGGATGCGTTGTCATGTCATCTTCACACCGGAGGCAAAGACGATGATCAGAAAAAGAGCGGAGGAAGTTGCGCCAGCGAGCATGACCAGCCATTTTGGGTATGCCATTTGTTGATCCGACCCATGACGCCTGACCGCGCGATCGATGAATTCAATGAATGCCACCCATACACCGATACTGCAAACACTCATAAGAACCATCCATCCCAATGAGCGATCCGGCACGCCGAGGATGCGAAGAAAGCTTGCTGTAAACGGAACCGTCATACCGCCGATAAACAAGACAGCACACGCTCCAGCGATCATCTGAGTAGGAGCCTCGCGTTCCTCGAAACGATAGAAACAGAGATGCCCACCGAGGACACACGAAGACAAGGCCATGATGTACGCAAAATCCCAAGACACAAAATGCGCGAAGGTGAGCATGATGCAAAGAATGACAGCCACCGTTCCACCAAAATACTCAGCGAATCGCGTGGCATTCGGACGGGATTCGGAAGTCTCGGCCAGAAGTTCTTGTTCCATGACACACCTCGTGGTTGTAAAAGAATGGGGTTCCGTACGCGTGACGTTATCAAAAAAAATCACAGACGTCTAGATTCAACAAAAAAACGAACCCTGTTTCAGAGTTCGTGAGAGGTCTAGAACGGCGCGACCGCAAGCTTGAGTTGCTTGTGGAGCTCTGTGAGATGCTTTGTACTGTGAGGTTCGGTTTCGAGCATTTCCAATCGGCCAAGCGCGGCTTGCAAAGAGACAACGACGCGATCAACGATCGGCCGACGGAATCCTTGTTCGAACGGTTCGTTTGTGAACCATTCACCCGTACGAATCTTATAGACAGCCGACTCGAGAATATCTTTAGCATCCGGAAAAACGTCTTTTCCCCACCCTAGCTTGCGATGATGAATCGCCGCAACGCTTGCGAGCACTTCGTGAATCAGACACCCTTGCTGAAATAGCACGAGCGAACGATAGGCACGATGCACGTACAACTTTGCTTCATCCATCTTGATCGGTTCACGATTCGCCGCAGCCTCTTCCATGAGGGCTGCCGCTTCTTCGAAATCCATCGCCACATTTTGGAACACGTGTTCAAACGGACGGGCGACAAGCGTATCCAAGTGCTTTGCTGTTCCGCGAACGCGCCTCGCCACTTCCTCCACTTTGCGAGGTGTCCGATTCGGCCCTTTGCCAAACACACCGTTCACCCGAAGGAGTTGAACGAGATCGAGTCGTGTACGTTCCACCATCTCAGAGAGCTTGTGGATGTACAGTTCGAGCACCATCGCGCGGAAATCCATGCGGTGACCAATGCTACGCACTTCGCGAATCCGCTTCCAGACCGCAACATCGATCGAGCCCAACATGAGCGGCAAACGTCCCGCATTGAATCGACCTCGCCGATCCTGCAGTTCCGTCGCACGAACATGTTGTGCACGCGCTTCAACCTTATTCGGGTTGACCACGTTTGCGTGCGGCTTCACAGCCTCCCACGCACGCACCTTGTACTCGTGATGCTGTGCAACATTGCGAACTTCGAGCGACCACGCGAGCTCCATGAGCTCGTCCGAACTCCGCTGCCAAGCATCCATCGCGGGAATCTCTTCCGCCTTGTAGGTCGGATTCAATCGCGACATTGCGCGCCAGGCATCAAACAAATTGTCGTAACGCACGAACATCTGCTTGTCATACGGTGCACCCGCGCAGCCGAGTCGACGCATCATCTCCAAGTTTCGAATGAGCACTTGTCCAGACTTCAGGCCGTAGCCGTCTTCGAGAACCAAGTACATCGAGCTCGGAACAAGCACCTGCAAACGCAAGGTGAGTTCTTGTTCCTTTGAACCTCGCATCCGAAGAACGAATGAACGCCGTTCGAATTGCGGATTGTGAAGATCGAGCGTAGCAATGAGCTCCCGATCATGAATCAAACGAACATCTTCTGCCAATTTCGACATGGAACACCTCCTTGTGTTTTGGTTGAGTCGAAGCGGCAGGATAACAAAAAAGGAAGGTTTTGTCAATCCTTCCCTTGACAATACAAGATAATTTTGATGAACTGCCTTCATCTTGAGATCTTCTCGAGATATTTCTTGCAAAGGAGAACCGTGAGCACCGAGAGCTTTTCCAATCAAATCTTGCGCTATGCGCATCTTGAGATTCAGCCGACAGAATCTCGAACCACAGCGGAAAAACAAGAACTCGAGACATTGCGAGACGACGTATTCGAACAAAATTTCCTTGCATTCATTGATGGAATGCGAACAACGAAAGACCTCCTCGTCGGAGATATGAAAAATACAGGTTTGGGAGATGTGTTTTTGCAAGAATTGGGAACACCATATCCGAATTGTGAACGAGGTCTCATCTGGATGCTGTACCTTCAAACATTTCTCGAAGGCAAGCGTCCGGTTCCCGCGTCCGTCGAAGCGATGCAAAAAGATCTGGCCATCTTCTATGTGCGCTTGTGGCGTCATGACATCAACCTCAAGTCACACGAACGCAGAATCGAAAATGACGATATGCAAAACGATCTGTTTCTTCGTCTTCTCATTCGCATCGAGGATCTTCGACATCTGTCAACACGTGCACGCAATATCCTCGCCAACCTCAATATCCGATTCGTTGGTGAACTCACGCAACGACGTAAAAATGACATGCTCAGGACAAAACAGTGCGGCAAATTCACGCTCCAGGAATACGTCTACGAGCTTGAGAATCTTGGTCTCGCGTTTGACACCGTACTTGATCAAGAAACCAAAACCGCCTTTGAAAAAGTGATCTATGGATAACCTGCAACCCACATGGGTTGTTTTTATTTAAGATATTTTTGCTTATTCACCACATGCTGGTCATGCGTCTTTGCGTAAATGGTTCTTCCGTCATTGGTGGTCAAAAAATAGAAGTCGTCTGTGGGGCTTGGATGCAACACGGCTAAAATGGCGTTCATGCCAGGGTTACAAATTGGGCCCGGTGGCAACCCTTTGTGTGTGTAACTGTTATAAGGCGATGTGAGTTTGAGATCTGCGGTCGTCAGCTCCGCGCTCGTTTTTTGTGTCACATAGGTGAGGGTCGAGTCCACCTGAAGCGCCATGCCAATTTTCATGCGATTAAACAGGAGGCCCGCAACATGCTTCATGTCCTCTGGAGTTTGTACTTCTTTTTCAATGATCGATGCCATGATCAACTTGTCCGTGGAAATTTCCGCAATGCCATTTTCGCGCAATCGACGATCAAGTGTCGAGCGCATTTTTTGCACGATTTCTTGAACGCTCGCGTTTTTCTCGAAACGATATGTGTCTGGGAAGAGATATCCTTCGAGGTTTTTCGTTTGCGTCTCCCACGCCGTTACATCAAAATTCGGAAACGCGCCTACCAGCTTTATTTTGATCTGATCTTTTGTGAATCCTTCTGGGATCGTGATCTGAATTTCTGTGCTCTGCGGATTGGATAACTGAAGAACAATTGCGGCAATGGACGTATTCGGTGAAATCAAAAACGTTCCCGCCTGCACGTTGTTTGACGTTCGTGACAGCGCAACGAACCATTTAAAAAATGTTGGGTGCGCAATAAGATCTGCTTCGTTCAATTGATTCGCAATCGCACTGACACTCGAGCCAGGTGTGATGATGATTTCGACAGGGGCCGCATTTTCTTTTGGGGAAATCAAAAAAACATCATACACAAACGGCGCTCCCACAAGGGCGATCAGAGCGGCGCAAACAAGAAAAAAATTTCGCATCATACAGAAGAAGATTTGATTTTCGATGTGAGCCACGAGCTCGATTGTACCTTCCCTCCTCGACCCACACCAAACACACATTCGATCCCGAGTTCGCGCGCGAGCACCGCTTCGGGAATGTTGTCGGCGAATCGATCCCCACCGTTTGCAAAAATATTCGGTTGAATCTCGCGCAATGCTCCACAGACACTCGTGTCCGGATCATTGTCGACATGCTTCGTGAGGACAACTTTCGAGACGCCTTCAAGAGCCTCGATAATTTCTTTGCGTTCTTCCTCCGGCATAAACACAAATCCCTTCTTGCGCATGAGCCACTTATCGTTGTTCAAAATAACCACAAGCTCATCACCAAGCGCACGCGCCTCGCGAATCATTCGGACATGGCCAATGTGAATAGGATCGAATCCGCCAGATACGGCAACGATTTTAGACATAGGGAAAGGTTTGAAAGGCTTGTCGATTAGCTCCCAATAAATAAAGGAAGAAACCTCGAGACGAGTACTCCGAATATAAGTCCAACAACCGCACCCGCAAGAATATCGGAAATATAATGTACCCCAACGGCCACGCGTCCGTAAACCACCGCGATTGCCATGGCGATGGCGATCGGAAACAAGATCATGTCACCGATGAATAACGTTGCAAACGCAAACGAGATCGTCGCATGTGCAGATGGAAACGAAGGTGTTTCAAACGGCATGTGAATGAGTGGCTTGTGATGCTCTGCGCGAAATGGTCGCTTACGGCGAATCGAGAGCGAGAAGATCATGGTCACAATCCATGGAATAAACACGCGGAGAAAAACAGCGGACTCGAGAAATAAAAAATTTGTCCAAGAGAATTGTCCTGGAGTTTTGATTTGCGACCATGCAACAAACACAACGAGTGCGGCAATACACATCCAAAGCAAGTACGCTGCACAAAAAATCGCGATCTTCGAAAAGACACGCGAGGACTTCGTGGCGAAGAACAGTTTATCAGAAAGTTGTGCGTCGAGATTTTTCATGTAGCGTTCTCACGTAATATTTCTAAGTTCTTTTCCCGTTTCTCGATATCCTCGAGGATCTCGTTTGCATTCTTCGGCGGCACCAAATTCTTTTTCTTAAATGCACACATCTCGCGAACCGGACACGCCCAACAACGAGGACTTCGAATGCAAATGTACCGCCCAAGTTTCACGAACACGCGATTCACGGTTTGATGATGTTTCGCCGGAACCTTCTCGAGCAACTTCCGCTCCGCATCCTCGACCGTCTTTGATTTGATCCAACCGAGACGATTCGTCACGCGAAAAACATGCGTATCAACCGCGATAGCCGTCTTGTCGAAGGAGCACACGAGCACAACACTCGCCGTCTTACGACCGACTCCTGCAAGGGACACAAGTTCCTCCATGGTCGACGGAATCTTTCCGTCGAATTTCGAGACAACATCCCCCGCCATCTTTTTCAAATTCTTTGCCTTCTGTTTATACATCCCGATTGTGTTGATCCGTGCCTCGATCTGCAAGGTTGTTGCCTTCGAGAGTACCTCGACGGATGGAAATGCTTTCCAAAATCCCGGAAGCAATTTCAAAACTTGTTCATCTCGCGTGCGCGCAGAAAACATCACCGCAACAAGATTCTGATACGGAGAGCCAAGTTCCATTGCGCCCGGATTAGGAAAAGATTTTTTAAGAATTTTGAGTGTTGCAACAATATCCGACATAAACTAAACCAACGGCTGTCCCGTCATCAGCTCTGGTTGTGGAATTCCGAGCACAGTCAAAATCGTTGGCGCAACATCGGCCAACATTCCGACCGGTGACATGAGGGACAAATCTCCATCCGGCACCTCGCCCGCGATACTAGGCTGTCCTTCGAATTGCTTTCCAATAATCAAAAACGGAACCGGATTCGTTGCGTGTTCTTTGTCGATGTCGCCCGTTCGCAAATTCTTCAACTCCTCCGCGTTTCCGTGATCCGCCGTAATAAACACAAACCCTTCTCGTGAGAGGACTGCATCAACAATCTTGCCAATGCAAGCATCGATACACTCCACAGCTTTACGCGTTGCCTCCATGTTTCCCGTGTGCGCCACCATGTCCGGATTTGCAAAGTTCATTGCGATAAAATCATACGCATTCGACTCAATCGCTTTCACCATGCGATCCGTGACTTCATACGCGCTCATTTCCGGCGCGAGATCATACGACGCAACTTTTGGCGATGGAACAATTTGTCGATCCTCGCCCGGAAACGGTTCTTCACGTGTTCCGTTCAAAAAGAACGTGACGTGCGCGTACTTCTCCGTCTCTGCAATATGCAACTGCGTCATTCCCTTCTCCGAAAAAACTTGCGAGAGGCATTGCTCAATCTTCTCTGGTGGATACACAACCTCGACGGGCAATCCACTTTCATACTCGGCCATCGTGACAACAAACAGATTCTCCACATGCGTACGCGCAAACGAATCAAATGTTGGCATCACAAACGCTTTTGTGATTTCGCGCATGCGGTCGGGACGAAAGTTGAAAAAGATCACCGCATCATTTTCCGAAACGGTCGCGATTGGTTTTCCATTCTCAGTCATCACCGTTGGAACAACCTGTTCATCGTACACTTCTTTTTGATACGAAGCCTTGAGCGTTTCGATTGGATCGGTCGCCATTTCACCCTGGCCAAGAACCATTGCGTTATACGCCTTCTCAACACGATCCCATCGGTTATCGCGATCCATCGCAAAGTAACGACCTGAAAGTGAAGCGATTTTTCCCGCACCAATTTCTTTTATCTTGTTTTGCAGATTTGTAATGAAATCAATTCCCGCATTGTAAATCGTGTCGCGACCATCCATGATCGCTTGCACATACACGTCTTTGATTCCCTGCTTCTTTGCAAACTCAAGAAGGGTGTAGCAATGTTCATCCATCGCATGAATCCCACCTGGACTGATTTGGCCAATGAGATGCAATTTGCTTTTGTGTTTCTTCACATGCTCCGCCGCATCAATGAGCGCTTGCTTCTGAAAAAATTCTCCCGCGAGGATGTCGCGATTGATGCGTGGAAACAGTTGGTAGTAAACACGTCCCGCACCGATCGCAAGGTGACCCACTTCCGAATTTCCCATTTCTCCCCACGACAAACCAACTTCTTCTCCAGAAGCCTTGAGGGTCATGGTTGGATACAGGCGAATGTACTTATTGAAATTCGGCATGTTCGCGCTCGCAATCGGATTTCCATCCGACGCCGGCGCAACACCAAAACCATCGAGGATCATAAGGACCGTGGGTTTTTTGAGTTCGGGCATAGAGGGGAGGCAGAGTGAAAGAGTAGAAAAGTGAAAAAGTGTTGGAAGAAAATTTATTTGTTAAAAAAAATGAATAGCAACTTCCTTCACTCTTCCACTCTTTCACTTTTTCACTTCTTCTTCTATCTCCATCACGCGATTATACTTTTCGAGTCTCTCGGAACGCGACAACGATCCGGTCTTAATGTAATCCGCGTTTACGGCGACCGCAAGATCCGCAAGGGTTGTGTCGGCTGTCTCGCCGGAACGATGCGAAACGGAAACTTTATAACCGTATTGTTGTGCGAGCAAAATCGTATCAATCGTCTCGGACAATGAACCGATCTGGTTCAACTTGATCAAAATGGCATTCGCGGCTTTTTTCTCAATTCCTTCTGCGAGACGTTTCGAATTGGTCACAAAAAAATCATCTCCAACGAGAACCGTTTTCTTTCCGAGCTGACGCGTAAGCTCCGTCCATCCCGCCCAATCATCTTGATCGAGTCCGTCCTCGAGAGAAATAATCGGATACTTCGCAAGCCATTTTTTCCACATCGCAATCATGTCTTTGGATGTGTTCGATTTCTTATCGACGCGAAGTTTATAACGCTTCGATTTTGCATCGTAAAGTTCGGACACAGCCGGATCCATGGCGAGAAACACATCTTTTCCCGCTTTGTATCCCGCGAGTCTAATCGCTTGCATGATCGCGACAAACGCATCTTCATTCTTCTTGAACGGAACCGCGTATCCACCTTCATCTCCTTTCAGCGTCGAGAAACCTTTTTTCTTGAGGAGTCCGCCGAGCGCATGAAAAATTTCTGCGCCACAACGCACACGTTCTTTAAATTTCTTTTGTGTCGGTACAATCATGAACTCCTGAAAATCCAAAATCCATCCTGCATGCGCTCCCCCATTCAAGACGTTCATGGTTGGAATCGGCATGCGATAATTTTTGTATGGAAGGTCGAAGGCTGTGCGAAGATAGGCGTAGAGCGGCATCTTCTTCGAACGCGCCGCCGCATGCGCACACGCAAGCGAGACACCAAGAATCGCGTTTGCCCCGAGCTTCGATTTATTTGGTGTTCCATCAAGCGCGATCATTGTCACATCGAGTTTGCGTTGATCCATCACATCCATTCCCACAAGCACCTTTGCGATCAACCCATTCACATGCTTCACCGCTTTCAACACCCCTTGTCCGTTGTAACGCTTTGCATCTCCATCACGAAGCTCAAGCGCTTCATGAATGCCCGTCGACGCACCACTTGGAACCGAAGCAGAACCACTCGTTCCATCTTCGAGGAGCACCGTTACGTTTACGGTTGGATTCCCGCGCGAGTCGAGGATCTCATGTGCATGAATGGATTCGATTTTGGACATAAAATATTTTATTCACTTTCTAAAACCTCAAGTCCTGGCAGCTTCTTTCCTCCGAGAAACTCGAGGAGCGCACCGCCTCCTGTCGAGAGAAGTGTAAACTTATCCGCCAAATGTGCCGACTCGAGGACAGGAACTGTATCTCCTCCACCAACAATCGTTGTCGCAGGACCTGTTCGTTCGGCGATTGCTTTTGCGATTGCGAGGGTGCCATGACAAAACTTCGGAATCTCCGTCATGCCGAGCGGACCATTCCAAACAACCGTCTTTGCGTGCTCAAGTTCATCTTCGAATCTGGCAAGTGTTTTCTTTCCCAAATCCACGATACGATCCCCTGCCTTTACAGCATCGACAGACACACAACGCGTCTGTGCATCCTTTCGAACAGAACTTGAGACAATCACATCAATAGGCAAAACCAATTTGTCTTTTGCTTTTGCGAGCAACGCTTTTGCTTCTTTCACACCATCCGCGTCGTACACAGATTTTCCAACAGCAAATCCTTGCGCAACCAAAAACGTTGTTGCAAGGGCTCCACCGATCAGAATTTTTTCGGCGGAACCAAGGAATCGTTCAATCACCGGAAGTTTGGTTTCAATTTTGAGTCCACCCATTACAAGAATGAACGGATGTTTTAGCTGTTTATCGAGTTTCGAGAGAATCGCAATCTCGTTTGCAAGCAATGGACCTGCAAACGAGGGAAGATCAGAAACGATTCCATCTACCGACGCGTGCGCACGATGCGAAACCGCAAACGCATCGTTCACATACAAATCTCCGAGAGACGCGAGTGCTTGCGCAAACGAAGGCGCATTCGATTCTTCGCGCGGATCGAATCGCAAATTCTCAAGAAGCAACACATCTCCATTTTTCATCTTCTCAACAAGCTTCACGACTTTTGGTCCGACAATATCTCGACTAAGCGTCACGCGATTTTTCAAAAGTCCGCCGAGTCGTTTTGCGACCGGCTTCAAAGAATACGCGGAGACGCGCTTGCCATCTGGACGTCCAAGATGAGAAAGTACAATCACTTTCGCGCCGCGCTGACTCAGCCAATCAATATCAACCGCGGAACGCGCAATGCGTCCGTGTGGGCCGTCAATGGCCTTTCCATTTTTAATCGGAACATTTCCGTCAATGCGAATGAGCACACGCTTCCCCGCAAAATCCGCATCCGATTTTAATTTTCGCAATTTCATACCCGGAATCTAAAAGAGTCGCAAAAGCCAGCTTCTTGATTGAACAAACTTTGTACGCGAAATAAAATAATCTAATCCGTACCAGTGGCCGAATTCCCCAAACAAAAACAATCCGGAAACGAGGGCGTAAATAATATGCTCATTCACAGGTCCGTGTGACGTATTCATGATCCAACCAGACACAAAAAATAACATCATGAGAATGATGTTAAAAAACGCAGCGGGCTTAATAAGACAACCAAACAAAAACGCAAGACCAATCAAGAGTTCGCCGTACATGACGAGCCCATCAACAAGCGCATTTCCTGCGAGCGATTGAAACCAAAGCGCAAACGGACCGCTTGCGAATTTCAAATATCCTGCCGCGCTCCAGTCTGGAGCGGTGATTTTTGCCCATGCGGCGTAGAGCAACAATATAGCCATTCCAAAACGCAACAAAAGACAAAGAATAATAAATCCTTTCGCATCGGTTGCGTGGGCAAGACGATCAAACGACGAAGTTTTCATAAGTTTATTTTAATTTTCCAACATATTGAACCAGATCAAGCAAACGTTGCGTGTATCCCCACTCGTTGTCGTACCAAGCGAGAACTTTTACGAGATCCCCATCAACCACGCGTGTCATTTGCAAATCAATAACCGATCCAAAAGGAGTTTGAATAAAGTCTGTGGATACAAGCGGATCTTCGGTGACTCCAAGAATCCCTTTCCAGCGAGGAGACTTTGCCGCGTCTTTAAAAATCTTATTCACTTCTTCTTTGCTGGTTTTCTTTCCAACCACGAACGTGAAATCTGTCAGCGAAACATCGATGGACGGAACGCGAATCGCGATTCCATCAAACTTGTTTTTCAGTGATGGCACAACCTCTGTTGTTGCCTTTGCCGCACCGGTCGAGGTTGGAACAATGTTGATCAGAGCGGATCGCGCACGACGAAGATCTGGGTGACGAGCGGGCGGAAGACCGTCGACAAGATTTTGTTCTGCCGTTACGGAATGTACAGTTGTCAGCATCGCCTTTTTGACACCGAGTGTTTCAGTCATAATCTGCACAGCAGGAGCCGCCGAGTTTGTTGTGCACGATGCGTTGTTCACAACCGTATCTGTTTTTTTACAAAGCTTGTGGTTCACACCCATAAGATACGTCGGCGCATCCTCAGAAGGCGCCGAGATCACAACACGCTTTGCGCCAGCTGTAATATGCTTTCCTGCATCTTCTTTTTTTGTGAAACGTCCAGTTGATTCAATCACAACATCCACCTTCAAATCTTTCCACGGCAGTGTCGCGGGATCCATGGCTGTAAGAACCGGAATTTTCACTCCGTCGATCACAAGATGATCTTTCCCCGCCTTCACATCATGACCCCATACACGAAACGTGGAATCGTACTTCAATAAGTGCACAAGAATAGACGGCTCCGTTAAGTCGTTGATGGCGACAATCTCAAGATCCTTTCGTTCATAGGCCGCGCGAAGAGCGACACGACCAATACGACCAAAACCATTAATGGCGACTCGAAGCATAAGAGATGTTGGTAGCCGCAGGCTTCAGCCTGCGTGCAAGTAAAATGTGGATAACTCACGGCCTAGTTTAACACTTTTTTGGAAAATCAAAAACCGGATCCCTTGTGGTAATCCGGTTTCTTTTCCTAAAAGCTGAATCTGCTAAATCGCTTGATTTGCATATTCTCTCCAAGGACAGACATCTTTTCTTTCAAAAATTCTTCTACCGTCTTTGAGTCATCTTTGATAAACGCTTGTTCCATGAGAACGTTTTCTCCAAAAAACTTGTTCATCTTTCCTTCCATAATCTTTTCAATGACGTCGGCCGGTTTGTTTTGAGCGGCAAGCTCTCCACGTGTCAGCTCTTGTTCCTTCATGACAACTTCTGCGGGAACGTCCGAGCGCGTGAGATACATTGGATCCATCGCGCTTATGTGAATAGCAAGATCATTGCACATGTCGATAAACGCATCTGTACGCGCAACGAAATCTGTTTCACAGAGCACTTGAACCATCGCACCGAGCTTTGCATTCGAGTGAATGTACGCGTGCACACGACCTTCGTGTGTTTCGCGTTCAGATTTCTTTCCCGCTTTTGCAATTCCTTTTTTGCGAAGATCCTCTGCGGCTTTTTCCATATCTCCCCCTGTTTCTTCCAAAGCACGCTTTGCATCCATGAGTCCGGCTCCGGTTTTTTCACGAAGCTCGGCAACTTGGCTGGCTGTAATGGACATAAGTTGGTTATAGGCAGGGTCCCCAGACCCTGCACGATTTATGTATACATGCTTATGCAACCGATTCCGTCACAACATCTTCCACAACAACCTTATCTGCCACCGCTTTTGTATCTGCTGCAACCTTATCTGCAACCATTTTTGCCATGTTTGCTTTTCCTTCTTTCACCGCTTCACACGCAAGCTTACAAACAAGTTCGATGGATTTAACCGCGTCATCATTTCCTGGAATGATTGCGTCGACTCCTTTTGGATTTACGTTTGTGTCACAAAGCGCAATGACTTTTGTATGTGTGACTTGTGCTTCTTGTACAGCGGTCTTTTCATTACGGACATCGATCACGAAAATCGCGTCTGGAACTTTTGTGATGTGTTGGATTCCTCCAATTTTCACTTCCATTTCGTCAATCTCACGGTTAAGAAGTAATTGTTCTTTCTTCGTATACTTTTTCAATTCACCTTTCTCACGTTGGTCCTTCAACATTTTCAAACGCTTCAAGGTTTCTTTCAACTGTTGAAAGTTTGTGAGCGTTCCACCAAGCCAACGTTCTGTGACGTATGGCATTCCGCAAGCTTCTGCGTACTTTTGAACGATTCCTTTTGCTTGAACTTTCGTTCCAACAAACAAAATCACTCCACCGCGAGACGCAATCTCCTTCAATGTATTGAGTGCACTCTCCAATTGAGCTTGTGTTTTCTCAAGATCAATAATGTGAATTCCACTCTTTTCCGCGTAAATAAATGGTCCCATTTTTGGGTGCCAGTGTGAGGCACCGTGGCCGTAATGCATTCCCGCTTGAAGCATTTCAACCAAATTCGGTAATTTTGGCATATTTTTGTGTGACTATTTCAAAAATTGGATGAGATGCGAAGTGTTGGAGGGAAAAAGCCGCTGAAGGCGTATTCACATACGACGAAGCGTCTTTTTCCCGAAGCACGAGCAGATCGCCAATTTTTAAATAGTCTCCTTTTGTTCGTCGATGGACAATCATGGGCCCGCGAGCCAATCTCGGGGGAGGATCCGTAAATGTTTAACCCATCTGATGTTATAAATTATGTCGGGAGTATAAGGAAAATCAGGGAATGCGTCAAGAAATCTGGGTATTTCGGCACCATCGCTCCAAAAGCCCAGGAAATGAGATATTCGCCTGATTGAGCATTTTTGGGATGAGCGATGTGTTCGTGAGGCCGGGAATCGTATTGATCTCGAGAAAATAGATTTCGCCTGCATCGGTCACAATAAAATCTGATCGTGAAATATGTGACGCGCCGATGAGCGTGTGTGCCGCGACCGCGGCGTCTTGGAGCTGCTTCGAGAGTATGCGGTCGATTCGCACTGGACAAATCTCGCTTGCGAGATGATCCGCGTCGTACTTGCTTTCGTAATCGAAGAACTTATTCTTCAACACAATCTCAATCACAGGCAACGCTTCTGGATCTCCTGAATTTTGTTCAATAACTCCAACCGTAAACTCTCGACCACTCACAGATTCTTCGATCATCATCTCTTCGGTTGTGTTTTCGAGAAACGCTTCGAGTTCCTCACTCGACTCGACGCGCGCTGTATGCACAGACGATCCGCCGAAACGCGGCTTTACGAATACGGGAAAAATCGCGTTCGTTCTCGAAAACCGTTTTGCTGTTTTGATTCCTGCGCGCACAACAAATTCTTTTGACAATACTTTATCAATCCCAATCTTGTGTGCTTCGATCGGCGAAAATATAAACGGGAGACCGAGTGATTCGCAAAGCTGCTGAACCGAGCCGTCTTCCGCTCCTTTTCCGTGAATCATGGGGATCACAAGATCAAACTTCAAGGCGTTCTCGATAAATCTCGCTCGCTCTTCTGGAAACACAAATGTCGAGACGACTGCCCCCACCATGCCTCCCCCGCGCTCGGGGGAGGATAACGCGCTTGCGACATTCTTTGCGGACGCAATCGAAACATTGCGCTCGCCTGTTTCTCCGCCGGTGATGATGGCGATGTTCATACAAAATTATTTCCGCAAAAGATAAACAACCATCGCACCAATCGTCTCGATCGGGTGGCGTGAATCTTGCATACTAATTTATTCACGGTTCGATTCTCATATAAATCGATTGATACACTCGTGACCTGTGCCCAATCATCAATATTTTAACCGTTTGTTTCTCAATACGAAAAATCACGCGATAATCCCCAACGCGTAATTTACGATATCCTTTTAAGGACTGACGCAGGGGTTTTCCATAGAGCTCCGGATGTGTCGTGAGTTTTTCCTCGATGGCGCGCTTGATCTGTTTTTTATTTGATGCAGATAACTTCACGACATCTTCTTTCAGAACAAACTCATGATACTGAAGAATAAAATCTATCCCCATACCTTTTCGTGAGAAACAAATTTGGCCTTTTTCGTGTCCCGCTTGATGGCAAGACGATTCCAAACCTGATCTTCTTCTAGTTCCAAAGCCGCCTTGATCAATTCAAGAGCCTTGGATGCACAAGGAACGTCATCGCGTTTTGCGAGACGCTGAAGCGCCATCTCAACATCTCTTGGAACACTGACATGGATACGATATTTCGCGGTAGGCATAAAATCAATTTAAGTGTGCCTAAAGTGTAGCACTGATAAAAAAAATAGACAATCAAACAATTCATGTTACAATCCTCCAGGATTCAATACCCTGGAGAAAATTCTATGTTTCAAACCATCAACGCATTCTACGAAGCCGCACAACCGTTTGTCGATGTGTTCAATACATGGGTTTCAAAACTGCGCAACGCCGCCCATGCGGATCACATCTGTTTCAAATGTAGTGATTCAACAGAGTTCGAATCGATGCGTGCACTGCTTGAATGCGAAAGCGCGTTCGTTTATCAATCGATAATTTCAGAACGTCGCATCGCAATCGTCAAACTTCCGCGCGCGATCCCGACACTTCTTGGAGACATCTGGGTCCTTGAACTTTCCGATCAGAAGCCGGACGGAAGTCAGATGAGCGGATTCGATCATATCGAAATCTATCCGACCAAAGTCACGCTTGAAGTGATGGCCGCGATGCTTATCATGTGCGGCGTCGCATGTGAAAAAAAGGTACGTCCGCATCACACGACATATGATGTCAAACTCGAAAATGGATTCATTGTCCGTCTTGAGAATGAAGCGCTGATCGACAAAATCAAACGCGATGAAATGAAGACCGAGTCATCAGATGCAAAACCACACACGCTTCATCGCGCCGCAATCGATTTTCCTGATCCGTCGCAACCCTAACAGAACTTGTGTTCTGTTTTTTCTTTGTCGCCATTTCCGCCCTCTCAGCCCTTTCCGCCCTTCCGAATAAACATCGCGTCCCCAAACGAAAAGAATCGATACTTCTCGTGCACCGCTTCTTCATACGCACACAAAATATTCTCTCGACCTGCAAGCGCGGAAACTAAAACGAGAAGTGTAGACTTTGGTAAATGAAAATTCGTGATGAGTGCGTCGATAACATTAAATTCAAACCCAGGCTTAATGAACATGTTTACATCGCCCGAAAATTCTTCGAGAAGTTTTCCACCAGACAACATCGCGGCTCCCTCGAGACTCCTCACAGTCGTTGTCCCCACCGCAATCACGCGTCTTCCTTCGTTCTTTGCTGCATTAATGACACGCGCCGTCATCGGCGAAATTTGCACAAACTCTGCATGCATCGCGTGCTCTTCGATTGTCTCTGTCTGAACCGGACGAAATGTTCCAATGCCAACATGAAGTGTGACGAATGCGATTTCGACGCCTTTCGCTTTTATTTTTTCGAGAAGCTCTCGCGTAAAATGAAACCCCGCCGTCGGTGCCGCAACCGATCCAACTTCGCGCGCGTAAACGGTTTGATATTTGTTTGCGTCGTCAGGAACCTCGTCAACGTAAGGCGGAACCGGGATCGAGCCGTGCGAATCGGTAAACGCAAGAACACCGGCTTCGTCGAGAGGAAATTCAAGAAGTGCGACGCCGTCTTCATGTTTTTCACGCACAATGATTTGTAGGGGGCGGTCGCGACCGTCCCCTACGTTTCCGATCGTGATCATATCGCCAACAGAAATTTTCTTACCGGGACGCAATAACGCTTGCCAGATCGAACCCGTGTTATGAGTGGGGTCAGCAGACCCCACCGAAGATACGCATCGCAATAAAAAAATTTCTTGCGGGGAGCGGGGTGAGGGCACCCCGCCTATAATCATCCGCGCCCGAAAAACTTTCGTATCATTAAAAACCAAAACATCACCCAAAACGAGCTCATCGAGAATATCGTAAAAATGCTTGTGCTCAATCTCGCCAGTTGTTCGATCGAGCAACATCAGCCTCGAGAAATCACGCGGTTCAACCGAATGTTGGGCAATCAATTCTTTTGGAAAAGTGTAATCAAATTGGGAAATGTGTGTAGACATATTCGTAGGGATGCCCCTCGTGGGTACCCATGCGTTTGATCGGACGTGCACAGTATATCAATGTTTTGATTCAATCAAACAAAAAACAATCTCTTTTGGAGATTGCAGATCGGATGTCAACGCGCTTCGCGAAACTTATACCAGATGATGCAGACATCGCGAGCTCTTGAATACGATGTCATATTCACAGCAAAGATTTCCTTGTTCGGAAACTTGTCGGTCCAAGCGCGACGATAACGGATGAGTTTCTGCAGACTTTCGTCCGAGGAGATTGTCTCGTTCCCATAACTGAAATAAGCAATTCCGTTTCCGTCATCACAGAGTCCAGACAAAACTTCTGTTGATCCAGATACACAAGATATCTGTTCAGGTTTCAATTCACACCCGAGAAGCGTCACGCACCCAATGGTCAATAGAATGAAACGCAACATGTTAACCTCCTATCGCTATCGAGCGACACGTTGTTCATACACAATGAGCATCATCGTTTGATGCGCGTTCGAATAGGAAAATGAAATGACGTGTTTCTTCGGAAACTTCTTTTGCCACTCTCGCTTAAGCCAGAGAGCATTATCCAAATCCCGACCGTGCATTTCAAAGATATTGATGTACACAGTGTCAATCTCATCATCACACACATTCGGAATCACCTGAGTCATTCCTTCCGGACAACTCGACAAAGACTCCGTGCGATCACGACACGCAACGAGCAAAAGACTGAGAAGCAAACAGATGATCAAAGAACGCATCTGTACCTCCGTTGCCAAGAAACGACAACGGATGTTTTTAGCACGAGAATACGAAAACGTCAAGGATTCCTTGACGATCTGGGCAGAAAACCGTATGATGCACGATCCTCAAGATTGAGGATTTGGAGAAACAATGTTGCGCAGAAACGACGACATACTGCTGTTCATTGCGATTGGTGACGCGGTTGCGGCCGCAACGGAATATGTGAAACCGCACGAACATCCGAAATTGATCGAGAGCGCGTTGCGCCTCGACGGGTACTATCAGCATCCAACACATCTCGATCTCAAACCCGGGATGTACACAGACGACACACAGATGTCGATTGCGGTGGCGGAAGTCCTGATTCCTGGACGCATGCCCACACCCCTTGATTTTGCAGACGCATTCACACGCGTGTTTCATCGTGATCCACGTGATGGCTATGCTCGCGGATTTCAAGCGTTCCTCGAATCGCACAAAACCGGAATCGCGTTTATGCGCGATATTCGTCCGGACTCTATCAAAAACGGTGCGTGCATGCGCGCGGTTCCGATCGGCGTTCTGCCATCGATCGACACAGTTCTCTCGATTGCAAAAACGCAAGCTGAGACAACGCACGACACACCCATCGGAATTTTCAGTGCACAAGCCGTGGCTCTCATGAGTCACTTCGCTCTTTACCGAGACGATCCGTTTGATCGTTTGCAGGATTTCCTTGAAATCCATTTGCCACACTCAACGCTGTTGCATCGCATGCAAATCCACAAACGTTGGCGCGGTCCGGTAAAAAATCCAGCGACCAACACAATTCACGCCGTTTTCGATCTTCTCACGCACTGCTCGACCCTCTCCGAAGTCCTTCGCGGCGCCATCCAATTCGGTGGCGACACAGACTCGGTCGCCGCGATCGCGCTTGGCATCGCCTCCTGCCGCATGCCGAATGATCTCCCACAAGTCCTCTTCGACCAGCTCGAAAACGGACCGTTCGGCCGAGATTACTTGAAAACACTTGGCAAACAACTCATGGACGCTTACGCCTAACAGATCGATTTCGATCTGTTTTTTAATTCGCATGGGTACCCACAAGGGGCACCCCTACAAATTCCATGCATTTCCAACATTTCCGCCCTTTCAGCCCTTTCCGACCTTGACTCCTCTTCTCCCCCCTGCTACACTCCCGCCATCTAATTACGGGCATATACAAAGTGTCCTATCCATATGAAAAAAGAAATTCACCCAGAATACTTCAAAACCGCGACCATCACCTGTTCTTGTGGGGCCATTTATAAAATTGGTTCTACAAAAGAAGAGATCAGCGTGGAATCCTGCGCAGCGTGTCACCCATTCTATACAGGCAAGCAAAAGATGATGGACACAGCACGTCGTGTGGAAAAGTTTACAGAACGCGCTTCTCAGAAGGTCGAGAAAGTTACGACCGGAAAGAAAGTGAAGAAAGAAAAGCGTGCAGCGAGCAAAAAAGAGAAGGAAGAAAAGTCTGGCGTCGCTCAAAAAACAAATATTTAGCTTTTGAATTTACAAAGCGTCTCTCCGTTCCCGGAAGACGCTTTTGTGTTACAATCCCCCAATATGGAATTATTGACCCAATTCAAAATCAAACGTGATGAATTTCACAAACTTGAATCCAGACTCGGTGAACCCGAGGTGCTTTCGAGTCCAAAACTCATGAAAGAAGTTGGAAGCGCCTATGCGCGTATGAAAGAGTTGATGGGGATTGGAACGGAATATGAGACTGCGCTCAAAAATCTCGAGAGCGCAAAACACGCCCTCACAGAATCGGACGATGCGGACATGAAGGCGTTTATGCAAGAAGAAGTTGAGTTGCTTGAAACATCTGTACCCATGCTTGAGAAGAAGCTCCTCGTTGCACTTCTTCCACAAGACCCAATGGACGCAAAAGATGTCATTGTGGAAATTCGCGCGGGTGCAGGAGGTGATGAGTCCGCGATCTTTGCGGGTGAGCTCATGCGCATGTACACCATGTATGCGGAGCCAAAGCGCTGGAAAATCGAACATATTTCGGCGAGTCGTAACGAAATTGGTGGATTCAAAGAGGTTGTCTTTGGGATTAAAGGCGAAAATGTTTACAGTCAATTGAAATTCGAAAGTGGGGTGCACCGTGTACAACGCGTGCCGGAAACCGAAAAGCAAGGGCGTGTTCATACATCAACCGCGACTGTGGCGATCCTTCCCGAACTCGAGGAAGTCGATTTTGAAATCGACATGAAAGATTTACGTATCGAGGCCACAACTTCGACAGGTGCCGGCGGACAGAGCGTGAACACAACGTATTCCGCGATTCGCATCCTCCACATTCCAACAGGACTCATCGTTTATTGTCAGGACGAACGTTCTCAAAAACAAAACAAAGAACGCGCGATGAGCATTATGCGTGCGCGTTTGTACGAACAGGAACAAGAACGCCAACGCAAAGAACGTGAGGAAAACCGTCGCGGACAGATTGGGACCGGTGATCGTTCCGAGAAGATTCGAACGTACAATTTTCCTCAAGATCGCGTCACAGATCACCGCATTCACAAAAATTATCACAACATTCCAGGCATCATGAACGGTGGACTTGGAACATTAATCGAAGATCTCAAGCAAGCCGAGATCCGTTCCCTTCTCGGCGAAGCGCCTGTCGAGACAGAAAACGAAGAAGACGAAGACTAATATGCAAGCCGTTATTCTTGCGGCTGGTCTTGGCACACGTCTTCGACCACTCACCCTCACCACTCCGAAGGCACTCATTCCGATCGGAAATAAAACCCTGATCGAACACACGCTCGATGCGCTTCCAAACGCGATCAACGAGATTTTTCTTGTTGTGAATTATTTGGGCGATCAAATCAAAGCGAAGATTGGTGATGTGTATCGAGGAATTCCCGTTCGATACGTCACGCAAGACCCTCTCGACGGAACGGGCGGAGCGATAATGTTGCTTCGTGATCAGCTTCACGATAGATTTCTTGTCGTAAATGGCGATGATTTGTATTCTCGAGAAGCACTCGACGAAATGTTGACACATGCGACTTCAATTTTGCTCTGTCCGACCAATATGCACCTCATGAACGGTGGAAAGCTCGACGAGTATGGAAAATTTATCGGCTTAACCGAATCAATAAACACGAAAAGCTTTCGTGTTTGTGGTGCATACGTACTCGATCAGACCTATTTCGACATCGAACCCGTCAAAATCCAAGGGAGCGCGCATGAAGAATATGGTTTACCGCAAACACTCACGGTTCGTGCCGCACATTTTCCAATCGATGTCGTAATGACACACGAATGGTATCCAATCGGTACTCCGGATGAGTTAAAATTTGTGCGAGAAAAAATTTCGTCGCAAGGATGAGATCCTTCGACAAGCTCAGGATGATTTAATTCGCATCTTAAATAAGCGAATTAAATCAGTTATCCACAGACAGCGCTTGACGCTGTTTTTTTATTGCTTTATGATAGTGAAACCTTCAGCTGACGTTCGCAAGAACAAAGCCTGGCATCCAAATCGGCGCGAGTCGAGGTGGATCGTGGGAGTACCCACAACGCAAACGAGCTCGTCTCGTTGCGTGGTCTTAGACCAAACAAGTGATTCGTCTAGACTTCGGTCAAAGCGAATCGGGAGAGTTAACTCCCAATAGTGCGAGCTTGCTCGTGCGAAGGTCTTCGGACCACTTGAGCCTGGCTTTCAGCTTGGTGACCCGGTAATTATTTTGGACAGAGCGCAAGCTCAGATTCTCGATGATGGTTCCGACCGTTGCCGACTGAATCGTTCAAGATGATTGCCAACCTCCAAAGTGGAACTCGTTCAAATTCAACGTTCACGCCAGGAATACACCGAGTCGTAAGACAACGGAAGCCTCAAGCAAAAGTCGTAAGACTTGAACCGCGAATGCGAACCCTGTTGAAGTGGCTTGAAAACCCACGGAAACAACAAGATGAGCTTGCTCGTCCATCCACTTTCTCGATGATTCGCTGTCAAAAGCAAAGTTGTCGAGTTGTGTAGTCCGGAGAGTTCTCTGTGATGCGTGTACAAAATCTTGATCGCCAAAATTGGAAGCTGAAAGACGCAAGTCCGAAGCCTACAATCTGCAAGCCCAACGACGCAAGTCCAAAGCATGTAATTGATCTCGACCAAGCCACGCCTCTCTCAGGAACTCTCCGGGCTCGCAGGAACCCTTTTTCACCACTCTTCTCGAGACTCCTTGCGGGTCTCTCTTTTTTTTGTAAAAATTTCAAAAATACCATACTGTAGAACCCATGACGATTCTCGAGGCTCTCCAATGGGCCAACAATAAACTCAAAAAAACAGGGATTGAATCCCCAATGCTCGATGCAGAACTTTTGCTTGCGGCTGTTTTGGATGTTCCAAAGTCCTGGCTCTTTGGTCACATTGCAGATGACCTGAAACCACATCAAGAAGAGAAATTCTTTATTCTGGTTGATCGTCGTATGAAACGCGAACCGGTTGCGTACCTCATAAACAAAAAGAGTTTTTACGGACGCGACTTTTTTGTGGATCCATCCGTCCTGATTCCGCGCCCCGCAACAGAAACCATGATTGAGCAGGCACTCGAAGTATTTTCAACATGCGACCGAGACAAAACCCTCTTTGTGGATATCGGCACGGGCTCAGGCGCGATTGCGATCACGCTCGCCGCAGAAACACAAACCCCCGTCCTTGCCATTGATGTCGATCAATCCGCACTCGTGATCGCCAAACGCAATGCACAAACGTTCACGGTTGAGGAACAGATCGATTTTCAACACGGATCCCTTCTTGAGCCTCTCGTAAATCTCTTCGAGACGATTCGCGCTTCTGGGAATCCAAATATTTCCTCTGTATATCCGTTTAAAGATTTAATCGTCTGCGCAAACCTTCCCTATCTCACAACATCCCAAATGGATGTCCTCGATCCAGATGTTCGTTTTGAACCTGTACGCGCGCTTGTGGCAGGCGTAGATGGATTAGATGCGTACTGGGATTTATTCCGACAATGCAAAAAACATCGTGACCTGCTTCCGCGAAACATCACGGTGCTCATCGAGATCGATCCCGATCAACTCGATCGTTCAACGCAACTCATCAAACACTACTTCCCCGAGGCAAGCATGCGAACTGAGAAGGATATACAAAAGCATGATCGAGTGGTTATTGCGGAATTATAAAACCGATCGCGTGTGCGATCGGTTTTTGCTTATCACGTCGTTCGCGAGCGACGTGATTTATTGCATAATCAACTGCGATTCTTCCGCGATCACTTCAATCCATGTCTTTCCTGGATTCATCTCAATCTCCTGCCCCTCTTTGGTATAAAATCGAAGGCGCTCGGATGCGGCTGGTTTTTTCCAAACCGCTTCCATCTTTTTTCCATCCTGGAACACAGAGGCGACCCCTTCTCCCGTCGTACGAATATGGCGTCGACCAATCGAGTCGATCACCTCCACATCCGAGATCATCACTATAACGTTTTGCGCATCAATCTTATTTCCCTCGAGTGTTTTTACCGGTTGATCATCAAACAATCGCACATACGCTTTTTGTTCAACGTCATACGCCCAAGAAAATGTGTAATCAGATGATGCGTAACGGATACTGAATTTTTCTGGCAACACCTCCGTTGGTTTTGTGGTCTTAAATTTCCAAACTCCGTAAAGCGGCGCAGCACGACCAGCGTCTCGTTTTGCCTTTACATACTCCCCCATGCGATCCGTAGATGTGTACGTGTTATGCGGCGCACTTCGATTTGTCGCACGCCAGAACTGAGGATCGTGCCAAAATTCATTGAGATCAAACGTTGCGCCGTTCGCAATCTTCGCAAGTGCTTCATTTGATCCGCCGACGTGCGTATAAAGCGCATCGAATTCAAGAGCCCAATCCACAAAGTATGGACGAGCGGATCGAACGGGTCCAATTTTCTCGACCTTCTGGTCTTCTGAGAAGAATGCGAGCAGACGAGGAATGCCCGCTTCAACTGGCGCTTCGATCACCAAAAACGCTTGATCGATTCCACTTTGCGCACGCGCATCCATATGTTCATCGATCATCACTCCATACACTTGCTGATTTGCATGTACCTCTTCAACGAGCAGACCTGTGAGTGGGTCACGCGACTGTGTCTGCGACGCAGACACAGTATTGGTCTTATTGGTCAGATCGGTCTTATTGGTTTGCGCGTGAAGCCCAAACCATGCCGTTCCCACAATCAAAAACACAAGCGTGATTGCCACGGTGGCAAACAGACGCTTGTGTTTTATTTTTGAAAACATGCCTCTCTCCATACATGTTGGATTGATATTACTTTTTCGCTTCTGCGGCAGGAGCAGCGGCTGCCGCTTCCTCCTCTTCCTTCGTCTTCTTTTCAACTTCTACGGCTGTAACATCGAGTTCAACCACTTTATCCAATTCTGCCATTTCTTCTTCAGAACGTGGAGCTTGTACAGCTGCGAGCGTTGTGTTTGCATCATCCAAAATTACCATTCCTTCCGGAACAACGATATCCGAGATACGGATCACGTCATCAAACGTTTTGAGGATCGAGATGTCGATTGTGAGTTTACGAACAAGTTTTGCCGGCAAACAACGAACCTCCACGGAATCTTTGGATGGAACAAACGTTCCGCCAAGTGCCTTGACCGCCATGGACTCCCCTACGAACTCAAGGTCCACTTCTGCTTCAATTTCCTTTGTCATGTCGACAGAACGGAAATCAATGTGGGTGACTTCGTCGCGAAGCGCGTCCAATTGAAAGTCTTGGATAAGCACGTGAAGCGGGCTTCCGCCGTTCACCGCGAGCTCGACGATCGTACTTTCACCAGCGTCCTTGTACGTCTTTACGAATTGGTTGCGATCAACGGTAATCATTTTTGGCTCTGTTCCAGAACCATAAACAACAGCAGGAACTTTTCCTTCCGCGCGGAGTTTGCTTGTTTTGCGGCCAGCAAGCGTTCGGTTATCTGCAGCGAGGGTAAATGTGGACATATTTGGAAGAAGAATAAAGAAGGAGAGAAGGAGAGAAGATCTCACTTCTTCCTCTTGAAATATCCAGTATTGTGCGGAATCTACCAAAAAAAGTCAACCCTTATTGTATTCATTGACAAAATGCCCAAATTATGGTATTCTTCTCCGTCAATTTGGCACGTGTTCTGTAGGTTTTTCGATCGAAAGACCAATGAAAACACTCGCTAAATTGGAGTGAATGATGCATTGTCCGTCGAGGAGGTCTCGACAAAACACTGCATCAATTGGCAATTGGAGGTTTCCCATGGCTCGTTCCCTCTTCCTCGCCCTCACCGCAATCCTCTGCTTCGGCTGCTCGGCGGCCGCTTCGAACAACGTTCGTGACGAACCCGTCGCGGAACAGCAAGGCGAGGCACTCGACTGGGTGCACGAAAGCCACAAGGCAGACATGTGCATGAATCCGGCGGACAGCGAGTATGCATGCCTCGATGGCGTGAGCTCGGCCACGGACATCAGCAAATTCAACGGCTATCACGTGATCGCCTTCGTGAAGGACGCGAACGGCAACACGTTCGCGCACGTCGCGGACACATGCCAACACTACTTCTGCGCCGTCGACATGCCGCCGCCGTCAGACACGCAATGCAAGCAGCCCAAGGTGCGTACCGTCGGCTGCTGCCTCGCGAGGCCGGTCAAGCCACAGGATCCTTCCAGCAAGTAACCCTCTTCCCCACGCAAACAAAAATCCCCTCTGGATGATGTTTCCGTGGGGACTTTTATTTTCCGAGTTTTTTTCTTGCGTGTTTCACCGGCGCTTTCACTCGAGCTGCTCGTTTCCTTTCGACAGTCACGTGAAACGCTCCTTTCTCAAAATACTCATGTGCGGCAATGACATCATTCACACTCACATCTTTGGTTGATCGAAAACGCATGACGTCTTCATATCCAAGATCTGTGAGAATTCCCACCGAACTTGCTCCAACTTGATTCACAAGAACAAAAGCCAAAAAGGCGTTCGCGCATTTGTGACACTGAATATGCATGAGCTTTGTTTCACCTTGTGCCGCAAGTGTACGCGCGTTCATGGATTTCGAACGCATGTCACAAACCGGACAATACGAAACAAGACGCAAACCCTGTGTTGTTTTATCAAGTTTGTTTGGAGTGGACATAGGAAAAGTCAAAGAGTCGAAGAGTCAAAAAGTGAAGGAAGAGGGAAACTTATTCAAAAAAATAAAAAGAAACTCCTAGACTTTTTGACTCTTTAACTTTACCACTTAACCTTATCACGTTTACGAATCATTTCAAATTTCTATACTTGATACGTCACTCGGACGGTTCGAATCGCAATGCTTTGAATGACGCCGATGTAAAACAAAAATACAACAAGCGAACTTCCTCCGTAGCTCACAAATGGTAAACCGATTCCTGTGACAGGAAAGACTCCAAGGTTCATTCCGACGTTGATGAGAATTTGTAAAAAGAGGAGAGCGACAATTCCGAGGAGGAGATACGTCGTGAAGTTGTCACGTGACAATCGAACGAGTCTTCCGACACGAAGAAACAAAAGCGAGAACGCACCGAGCAAAAGCGTGACGCCAAAAAATCCAAGCTCCTCGGCAATCACCGCGAAAATAAAATCTGTCTGGCTTTCTGGCAAAAATTTCAATTGACTTTGCGTGCCAAATCCAAGACCACGACCAAACCAGCCACCCGCACCAATTGCAATCACGGCCTGCGCCACGTTGTATCCTTGCCCAAGTGGATCTTCGGTTGGGTTCAGAAACGTTGCAATACGCGCTTTTTGATACGGCGCAAATAATCCGAACCATGCAATCATAAACACAACAACTCCGGCAATGCACAAAAGAAAGAGTGTGCGCATAGGCATTCCCGCAAACAGCGCAAGAATGAACCAAATTCCCATAAGCACAGCTGCGGATCCAAAGTCTGGTTGGAACATGACGACCACAACCGGAATG
>MGEI01000003.1:237183-239080 GCA_001791305.1 Candidatus Uhrbacteria bacterium RIFCSPLOWO2_01_FULL_47_17 | reverse complement strand
TCTTGAGAAGCTGCATCAGGTAAATGTGGTTGTGGTTGATAAGACGGGAACAATCACAAAGGGAAAACCAGAGATTGTTGGAGGAACATCCGATCGCGAACACCTCTCGATTCTCGCATCACTTGAATCAAAGTCAGAGCATCCAATTGGTGAGGCTATTGTTGCGTATGCGAAGGCGAATACAATTGGTATTCAAGCGGTAACGGATTTCGAAATCATAAAAGGCAAAGGACTTCATGGACGCATTGACGGGAAAGAATATTTTGCAGGCAACACAAAGTTGATGGAGGATTTAAAGTTGTCTTTCGAGATACAGCCAATCGAACAAGCAACGCTCGAGGGCAAGACGCCTGTGATGCTTGCGACACGTTCCGAGATTCTCGGAACCGTTTATGTCGCCGATGCAATCAAGCCTGAGGCGGTCGAAGCAGTTCGAGCACTTCATAAACGAGGAATCAGCGTTGTCATGCTCACGGGCGATCACCGCAACACCGCGCAGTTTATTGCAAAGCAAGTGGGGATCGATGATGTTGTCTCTGAAGTGATGCCTCACGATAAGCTTACGAAGATCAAAGAACTTCAGGCGCTCGGAAAAGTTGTTGCAATGGCTGGCGACGGAATCAATGATGCGCCCGCACTCGCACAAGCGGACGTCGGAATTGCGATGGGTACTGGAACGGATGTTGCGATCGAGTCCGCAGGAATCACACTCCTCGGCGGTGATCTTTCGAAACTCGTGAAAGCGATTCGCTTGTCCGAGATTACGATGCGAGGAATCAAGCAGAATTTATTCTGGGCGTTCTTCTACAACATTGTTGGTATTCCGCTCGCAGCGGGTGTATTCTATCCATTATTCGGCCTCCTCTTGAATCCGATCTTCGCGGGAGCCGCCATGGCATTCTCGAGCGTGAGTGTGGTGGGGAATTCGCTTCGGTTGAAGGGAAAGAGGCTTTGAACAAATAATTCTTCTGTTCGAAAGAACAAAATATCGATATGTTCAAACAAAATTTGGGCAAATTAGATCGTGTGTTACGTTTTCTTCTTGCGTTTTGGTGGCTCGGTCCTTGGGCACCAACCTATTCAATCGATTGGGTGAATTGGGCAATTTTCGTCGTTGCGTGGATCGCACTCGTCGAGAGTTTTACCGCTTGGTGCTGGATTCATTCAGCTTGTAAGATCGATAACAAAAATCAGTAAAGGTTACATCCCTCGAAAGTTCGGGGGATTTTTGTTTTCGATTATGTTAGTATGTGCGCACTATGTCGCGTCCGCTTCTTGAAGTGAACCATCTCAACAAATCCTACGGAAAACAGATCGTCGTCAAAGACGTCTCGTTTGTTGTTGGTGAAGGGCAAAAGATTGCGCTTATTGGGCGAAATGGATCGGGCAAGACAACGCTCATGAATATGCTGACCGGTGCCGAGGAACGCGATTCCGGCGATTTCAAAGTGTTCGATCGAACCCGTGTCGGTGTCATTCGTCAGCACGAGGTTCTTCCAAGTGACGTCTCGGTCGCGCAGTTTCTCGAGAACCGAACCGGCAAACCGGTTTGGACCATCGCGAAACTCGCGAGCGAGTTTGGATTGCATACCGATCATCTCGAGAAGACCGCCGCACAACTTTCCGGCGGGTATCAGATGCGTGTGAAGATTGTCGCCATGCTTCTCGAGGAACCAAATTTGTTATTGCTCGACGAGCCAGTCAACTATCTCGACTTGAACACGCTGCTCCTCCTCGAACATTTTTTGAAATCGTATAAGGGAAGTTTCATCCTCATCGCTCACGATCGCGAGTTTCTCGAAAACACCTGCACGACAACGTTCGAGCTCGAACGTGGCGAGCTCACAACGTACGATGGAACCGTCGAGAACTATTTAGTGTTCAAGGAAGAACAACG
>MGEI01000003.1:236679-237159 GCA_001791305.1 Candidatus Uhrbacteria bacterium RIFCSPLOWO2_01_FULL_47_17 | reverse complement strand
GGTAAAAGCAACGATGGCGTCTCGAGCGCAAAGTAAGGTGAAGCATATCGCCAAGCTCAGAAAGAAGATCGCCGGCGTTCATGCAGATCTCGCAACCACGAAGATTAAGATTCAGTGTCCACTCGTCCCACCAGGAACGGCTGTTTATGCCGAGGATGTTTCGGTCGGTTACGGTGAGAAGGTGATTGTCGATAAGATCAACTTTCACATCAATCGCGGAGACAAAGTTGTGATTGCGGGTGAGAACGGTCAGGGAAAGACGACGTTACTCAAGACACTCGCAGGTCTTCTCGAACCAATCTCAGGAAAACTCAAATGGTGGCATCACGCAGACATCGGTTATTACGATCAAAAAGTGGATGCGACGTTGATCCCGAACGAGACGGTGCTGAATTATTTGATGCGCATGGCACCGCATGTTTCGAGTGGTGAGCGGATCCTCATGATGGCGGGAAACTTTTTGTTTCGCGACGACGATCT
>MGEI01000003.1:182909-236660 GCA_001791305.1 Candidatus Uhrbacteria bacterium RIFCSPLOWO2_01_FULL_47_17 | reverse complement strand
TCTCTCCGGAGGTGAACGAGCCCGCCTGTGTCTCGCCGGCATTCTGCTTCATGAACACTCTGTCCTCCTCCTCGACGAGCCAACGAACCACCTCGACGTCGAGACGGCCGAAGCGCTTGCGGTTGCATTGAAACAGTACGAAGGCACAGTGATTTTTGTTTCCCACGCTCGCACATTCGTAAACGCGCTTTGCGACAAAGTTCTCGAAATTCGCTTCGGCACGCTGAGGAATTATCCTGGGCCGTATGAGGAATATGTGGCGGATCTTGCGGAGATTATGGAAATGGAAGTTCGAAGGGAGACCTCCCCTGGCTCTCCCTCGACAGGAGGAGGGAACGCGGCACATGTCAAGAAGGCCGAGGCTCGTGCGAAGATCAAAGAATTACAGCGTGCCGTCGAGCGTCTCGAGAAACTCATGAAGGCTCTTGATCGCGAGCGCAGTGAAATCCTCCAGTTTTATTTCGAGAATCCCACCGAGTATGCGCCGGAGAAGGCAACGCGACTCGGGGAGCTCGATGAAGAATACAAACGCAAAGAAGAGGAATGGTTCAAATTACAAGAACAGATAATAGAGGGGTTGTCATAAATCTCTCTTTTTGTTAAGATTCTTTTGTTCGAAAAAGTGCGAGATCAAAGGGAGTTCTTTCAACAAGGGAATGTATTTCATGTTTATGACTTTAGGAAAGTGGGAAAATCTCAGTTCAGAAGATGTTGTTCTCATGGATAATGAAACGGTTCGTCAATTGCGATCCAAACAATTTTCATTTCCATTGACGCCGGAAGCATTTGATCATTTTTTTTATGCGTGTGACGCCCTCTGGCTTCATTCGGGTGACCCGAAAGATCCGCATGCGGAACTTACGTCTGGAAAATGTTCGAACGGGTTTGTGGATACGTTGCGCGTGCTCCGATACACAAATCTCTGCGAGCTCATGGCTCGTCAAATTGTTGATTGTTTACACAAGATGAGCCATCCACTTATTAAAAAAGTAGGTAAAGTGGATTGGATCATTGGATCGGATCATGCGAGCGCGGTTTTTTCCTATGAAGTTGCTCGACGCCTTGGGTGTCAGCATGACTTTACAGAAAAAGGTTCAAACAACACTCAGGTGTGGAAACGGTTCCAGATCGATCCAAATGAAGTCGTGTTACAGGTTGAAGAGCTCGTGACAACGACAACAACTCTGAGCCGAGTGCGCAGTGGTGTGCGCTTTGGAAATCCAACTCCTGTCCAATTTGCTCCTCTTGTGTTCACGCTTGTTCATCGATCCAAAGAGTTCGAGTTCGAAGGCACGCCGATTCACTACGTCCGTCACTACGACATTGACACCTGGGAACCAAAGGACTGCCCGCTCTGCGCAGCCGGCTCGAAGCGTCTCAAGCCCAAGGCAAATTGGGCGGAACTGACAGGGAAGATCAAGTAATCTCACAGACGCGCATGCGTCTGTTTTTTTGTGCGCGAAAAAGGGGTCAGGTCTGGAATTTGGAATTTTGATGTATTCATTAATGATTTTACACAAATTTCAAATTCCAGACCTGACCCCTTTGACTGCGACTGTGTTACAATACTTCCGCTATGAAAACCCGCATTAACAAATACCTTGCAGACCGTGGCGTCTGCTCGCGACGCAAAGCCGATGATTTGATTTCATCTGGCAAAGTTGTGGTAAACGGACAAGTCTCGGAACTCGGACTAAAAGTGGATGATTCGGACGAAGTTGTTGTGGATGGACAAATGTTGCAGGTCGCAAAACCAAAAGAGGTTTACCTCGCATTTAACAAGCCAGTTGGGATTATTACATCTGTCGATCCAAACGCGCACGATAACGTCATTCAGTACGTGAATTATCCAGAACGCGTATTTCCGATTGGCCGCTTGGACGTCGCCTCCTGTGGACTTTTGTTGCTTACAAACGACGGCCGCCTCTCGGAACGCATTACGCATCCGCGATATGATCACGACAAGGAATACGTCGTCACCGTCGATCGTCCAATTGAAGATAAAGATCTTGAGACGATGCGTCGCGGACTCGTGATCCTTGGTTCCATGACCAAACCCGCGATCGTTTCTCGAGAATCCGCCGACACATTTCACATCACGCTTACCGAAGGACGTAATCGCCAAATTCGTCGCATGTGTGAAGAACTTGGGTATGATGTCCGAAAGCTCATGCGCATTCGCGTCATGAACATCGAACTTGGAAATCTGATCGTTGGACAACACCGAGAACTCACGAACACAGAAGTTGTTCAACTGAAAAAGCTGTTGAAGATAGATGAGCCCGTATCGGCGCCAGAACCAGAACAAAGAATCTCCTTCACTTAACGACTCAACGACTTATCGACTTTTTTTATGCACTTCCTTCATCCGCTCGACGCCGAAAAAGAACTGACTTATCAGGATGTCTTTCTCATGCCGCAGTTTTCGGATATTGTCTCGCGCATGAACGTTGACCTTTCGCCACAAGACGGAACGGGAATGACGTTGCCGATCGTTGTCTCGAACATGACGGCAGTTGCAGGAAAACGTATGTCGGAAGCAGTGACACGTCGCGGCGGTCTCGTGGTTCTCACACAGGACATGTCGCTCGAGCGCATCGAAGAGATCGTAAAGGCAACAAAGGTTTGTCATCCGGTATTTGAGACGCCGATTGTGCTCGATGAGCAAGAGTCTGTGCAGACCGCGTTGAACCTCATCAACAAGCGAGCGCATCGCGCCGTCATTATCGTCGATAAACAAAACAAGCCTGTTGGAATTTTTACAGAGAAAGATGCGTATCGTCGCGATCGCTATAACCGTCTCGTCGACGTCATGACGCGCGATTTGATTACGGTTCCGAGCACACAAACACCAAAAGAGATTTTTCAAACACTTCACGATCGTCGACTTTCGATTGCGCCCGTTGTGAATCTCGACGGAACGCTCGCCGGCGTCATGACAAAAAAGGGCTGTGTTCGCGCGGTGCAGTATAAGCCGGCGCTAAACTCTAGTGGAAATCTCCTCACTGCCGTGGCAGTTCGAATTCGTTTTGGCCTCGACGAAACACTCGATCGATTAAACCAGATCGGCGTCGATATGATTGTTCTCGACACTGCGCACGGACATCAGAAGATGATGATTGATGCCGTAAAGAAAGCGCGCTCGCTCGTTGGTCCGTCGAAACCGATTATGGCTGGGAACATCGTAGGCGAAGCGGCGGCGAAGGATTTGATCGACGCAGGCGCAACGCATTTGAAAGTGGGAGTGGGTCCGGGCGGGGCGTGTAAAACGCGCATGACGACTGGAGTCGGACGTCCGCAATTTTCGGCTGTATCAGAAGTCGCGAAGTACGCGCGGGCGCATGGTGCGTTCGTGTGTGCGGATGGAGGCGTAAAGCATCCGCGTGATGTCGCGCTCGCACTTGCGGCCGGCGCACATTCGGTTATGATCGGAACTTGGTTTGCCGGAACGTACGAGAGCCCGGCGGATGTTCAGTTCGACGAGAATGGTCGCATGTATAAAGAACAATTTGGCATGGCGTCACGACGCGCGGTGACGAATCGTACCGAGAATACAGATCCGTTTGAGCAGGCGCAGAAAGAATTCTTCGAAGAGGGGGTGAGTCAAACGCGCATGTATTTGAATCCAGGCCAAGAAAGTGTTGAGGACATTATCGATGAAATCACGGCGGGAGTTCGCAGTGCGTGCACATACTCGGGTGCGCGCAATCTCGATGAATTTCATGAAAAAGCAATTGTTGGAGTACAGACTGCATCCGGATATGAAGAAGGGAAGCCTGTAACAAAAAGCTGGACGTAATGTCCAGCTTTTTTCTTGTGTCATCCCGAGCGAAGCCGAGGGATCCCGCGTTTCTAAATGTGAGATTCCTCCACTCGTCGATGACTCCTCGGTCGGAATGACACGGGGGAATTCATGTTACTTTGAGAATCGTATAAACCAATTCATCGCCATGCGTCACAACCGAAATCGTTTCACCTACTGTGTGTCCGATCAGGTGCGAGCCAAGCGGGGAGAGGTGTGAGATTCTTCCACGCATTGGGTTTGCTTCATGTGGCCCAACGATCTCGAATGTGAGTGTTCGATCGTTCATATTGAGCACAACCGTTGACCCGAGTTGAATGCGATCCGCGTCCGTTTCGTCTTTTTCAATCACGATCATGTTTTTCAGTTTCTCTTTGATAATCGTCATTCTCGATGCCAGATTACGCATACGGTGTTTTGCTTCCTGGTACTCCGCGTTTTCCGAGAAATCCCCAAGCTCACCAGTCGTCTGTGTGTCTTTTACCGCCTGTTTGTGCTGGACTTCAAGATCAACCAGTTGATGCTCGAGTTTCTCAAGCCCGGCTTTTGTGAGGTACACAGGACCATCATCGCCCTTCAGCTGATTGTTATCCAGTTCTTTTTTTCGAGTTGGGAGACGCATATGGGGGAAGTATAGCAGAAGGGCGAAGAAGGCGGAAAGGGCGAATAACAACATAAGCGTTTATTTTCTTAGCCTTTTCCGCCCTCTCCGCCCTTTCCGCCTTTCATCTCTCCCCCTTGACATCTTTCCGTCGATCCATTGACAAAATCCGGTATTTGGTGTATAGTGCAGCCAAGCAAAAGTAAGCCACACAAACGCGGAGATTCGTCGAATTTCGCAAAGCGGCCATAATTTGCGGATAAATCACATGAAGTCAGACATTATGATGGGAACCATCAAAACAATGACAGAAAAGGGATTTGGATTCATCACACCAGACGATGGTGGTAAGGATCTTTTCTTTCACTCTTCTGCATTAGTTGACGTTCAATACAATGATCTTTCTGTTGGAGACAAAGTTTCTTTTGAAACTGAAGCTTCTGACAAAGGACCACGTGCTGTAAACGTTCAACAAGCGTAATAGCTTGAAAACAAAAACACCTGATTCGTCAGGTGTTTTTGTTTTTGCTATACTTTGATCATATGCCCACTCTAAAACATTCGTCCGCTGCCAAAGATGTGTTTTCGTATCTTCTTATGATCGCCATGCTTTATGTTGGTGTGATCAGCTTCGTCGGATTGCTTTGGCAATACGTAGAGGTGAAGTTTCCCGATGCATTAAATTTTTACTACTCGGGTGCTTCCGGCGCGATTCGAGGATATATTTCCGCGCTTCTCATTGTCTGGCCAGTCATGATTTTTATGACGTGGCTTATTGGCAAAGATTTGCGACAAGATCCTCACAAAAAAGACTCTCGCATTCGCAAATGGCTTTTGTATCTCACATTATTCCTTGCATCAATCACCATCATTGTTGATTTGATCACACTCATCAACAGTTTTTTGAGCGGAGAGATTACAACGCGATTTGTTCTCAAAGTTCTCGTAGTTCTTGTGGTTGCAGCCGCCGTGTTTGCCTACTACCTCTGGGAGCTTCGCCGTGATCCCTCGAAGAAGACTCACGTGACACGCATGGCAGCCATTGCAAGTGCAGTGGTTGTGCTTGCAGCGATTGTCGCAGGATTTTTTATCATCGGAAGTCCCGCAAAGCAACGTGCCATGAGATTTGATGATCAGCGCGTGCAAGATCTTCAAATGATTCAATCGAACATCATTAATCATTGGACACAAAAATCCAAGATCCCTGCGCAGTTATCAGAACTCACCGACTCACTCTCGGGTTTTACTCCGCCTCTGGATCCAAGTACAAAGCAACCTTATGAGTATTTTGTAAAAGGTGATCTTAAATTCGAGTTGTGCGCAACGTTCACGTACTCATCTGAAACAAACTCACTTAGCAAATATCCTGCAGTCCCTATGCGATACGGAGAGTCCTTCATGGATAACTGGTCTCATGGCGGCGGCCGCATTTGTTTCGAACGCACCATTGACCCGGAACTGTATCGGCCAGTGACAGAAAAGATGCCGCCAGCCGTTCCAATCCAGTAACAAAAAATCCTCGAGATCAACTCGAGGATTTTGTTTATGATAACGCTTTCTTACGAAGCGCTCCGAGGTCGAGTTCGTTGTTGAACGAGATCGATTTGAGAAACTCTGTGTCGTGACTGACTACGATCATCGCACCTTTGAAATTCTGCAACGCTTGTGCGATCACAGGCAAATGGCGGAAGTTTACGTGGTTGGTTGGCTCGTCGAGAATCAATAAGTTTGGTTTTTGAATGACGAAGCGAGCGAAACAGAGAAGGGCCTTTTGTCCTTCCGAAAGCGCGCCGACTCGTGTTTGCATGGTTTCTCCTCGAAGTAAAAAGCGACCTGCGGTTCCGTAAACGGTTTCATCATCTCCAACGGCCATGACGGATTTGAGAGATTCGAATGCTGTTTGCGAGAAGTCGAGTCCGGAGAAGTCTTGTTCGTAGTATCCAACGATCACATCGGCTGGGATAAACACACCTTCTTCTGTGCGTGTCGCGAGTCGCTTCAGCAATGTGGTCTTTCCAATTCCGTTTGGACCTTTGAGAAGTAATCGATCTCCGCGGCGTAGTTTGAGTTCGACAGGGCAGTGAATCGCCTCGCCTTGATTCCAAACACCCACGGACGAGACATCGACGATTGGATCTTTGTATTCTGTCGCTTCGATGTCGAAGCGAACGATCGTTTTGTCATCTTGTTTCACGTCCACCATGTTGGATTCATCCTCTTCAATTTCTTCTTTCAACTTTGCAGCAAGCTTACGCATTTTTCCTCCTTTGTTTGCAAAGAAGTTTACTTTTTCTTTTCGATCTTGAATGTTCTTGAGCAACTGAGCGTTCTTGCGCTCTTCGGCTTCGATACGTGATTTGATTTGTTCGACCACGTCATAGTAGTCGCCTTGGTAGGAGTCCACTTCTTGTTTTTGCGCGTCGAGATAGATGACGCTATCGGTAAATGTGTTTAAGAAGTCTGCATCGTGGGAAATAACGATCACGGTTTTCTCATACATCATGAGGAAGGTGATGAGGTGACCAATGCCGTCCTCATCGAGATTGTTCGTTGGCTCGTCGAGAAGGAGAATGTCCGGTTTTTGGATGAGGGCGTAGGCGAGGAGGAGACGAGCTTGTTGTCCTCCACTCAGACGATTGATGGTGATTTTGTGATCAAGAGGATAGTTTACCGCTTCGAGAGCTTGATCAATGAGAGCCGGCAGATTTCGTGGTCTCTCCGCAAATGCTGTTGCGAAGTAATCTTCGACCGTCATTTCGAGATATGAGCGATCCATGACTTGTTTTGCAATTCCAATCTTTGCCCCCTGTTTGATATGAACTTGTCCCTTGAGGGGTTTTGCATCTCCAAGCATCAAATGAAAAATCGTTGATTTCCCAGCACCATTTTGTCCCATGAGTGTGACTTTGGCATTTTCGCGAATAGAAAAATTCACGTCTTTCAGAAGCGTGTTTTTTTCATGATAACCAAACGTAACGTTATCAAATCGGACAATGACATTTCCGTGGTCGGACATAGGGGTGTATTTAAATTCGTTCGAATTATATAGGAATAGATCGAAAAGTCAACGGATGGATACAAAAAAGCAGCCTTTAGGAGACTGCGTGAAGAAGCTGAATGGGTTCGCTGTGCGTGATGGTGAGGATGTGTGTTGGATGCTGTTCAGAAACGGGCCAGGTATGCAGATCGCCATCCACAAGGAGGCGCGGGTCTTTTGTTTTAACAACGACATGTTCCGCGTCGGCGTTGAACATGTGCAGATCCGTGAGCGGTGAAGCCCAGCCATTCCAAACGAGCGGGACACTTGCCGCAAGCGATGCAAGGTTTCCCGAGTAGACCATGGCTGAAAACGATGCGTGGTTGGGAGGTGACAGAAACGGCCGACAGCCCGGTAGAAACTCTGGGACAGTACCGAACATGAATGCAGCGTATTCCTCAACTCCGAGATTGTTGTGATTGATCGTAATGTCACCCCTGGTGGGTTTGATGCGACCATGGCGGCCATGAATCATGTTTTTGGCAAAATCTGCGACCATGGCGCCGATCAGCTTCACTACATCCGCCATATCACCTTTGCCAACCTCTTCGTACCATTCCACCGCATCACAGAGAATCCCGTTTGCAACAACCGCGGCAAAGCGTGTCTCATTTGAAGTCGAATGATGAATACGAATGGACTTCCAGGGTTCTGAAACAGTTTCGATATCTCCAGAAAAGATTTTCGCAAGATTCACAGACGGATCCGTGCTTTTCAGACCAACGAATTTGGTCATGAAATTGAATTGCCCGCCACCAACCGGCATAAGGCGCGGTCGATTTTCCGCGGGCAATGTCATCACCCAATTCAAGACTTGATTGAACGTTCCGTCTCCACCAACGATGTAGACCGTCACATCCGCAAGACCTCGAACGTCTCCCAAGGCTTTCATGGTTTTAATCAGTTCATCAACAGATTGCGGCTCAATCACCGACGCGGGTCGTCGCACAAGCGAGCGCAAGCGCGTACGAAGCGTTCGATCTTTCCGCATATGCCTCGCAAACGGATTCATGACAATGAGATGATCCATTGTGTTCTCCTATGAATGAGATGAACTGAGGGTATGCAATTTTTGTCTCATTGTCAACGATCTTGTATGATCGATTCATATGCCAAAGATGGAAAATCCAAATCTCACAGCCGAACAAAAGAACATCTGTTTTTTGAAAGGAACCGAGCCGCCATTCTCCGGTAAATATGTTGATTTCCACGAGAACGGCATGTTCACCTGTGTGAATTGTGGGCAAACGCTGTTCTCCTCGGACACAAAGTTTGATTCTGGGTCTGGTTGGCCGAGCTTCTCGGACGTTGTTGACCAAGGGCACGTGAAGCTCTCGGACGATACGACGATGGGAATGCGTCGTACGGAAGTGACATGCGCAAATTGCGGTGCGCACCTCGGACATGTCTTTGACGATGGTCCGGGTCCAACAGGGAAGCGCTACTGCATTAATTCGCTGGCACTGGATTTCAAAAACAAAACCATCGACATTTAATCGATGGTTTTGTTTTTCGTTTTATACGCGATTCATTGGGCGTGGATTATGACCTTGATATCCTTGTCCACCACCTTGGCGTTTTCGGTCGTATGGCTTGTGTTGTGTGCGGGGCTTGTCTGTCGATGTTGTTCCCGTCGCACCTTCTTTTTTCACATCTTTATATTGATAAACTTTTTCTTTTGGTTTTCCGCCATAAGATCCTCCTCGAGAACTACCATGTGAGCTGCCACCTCGAGAATGTCCAAATGAACTTCCGCCTCGAGAAGATCCACCACCGAATCCTCCGCGACCACCTCGTTGAAATGACCCTCTGCGGTCACCACGTTCTGGTTCATAGACCGGAGCCGCGCGATGAGGGGGGAGTTCTGGAGTTGGTAAGACGTTCAGCTTTGTGCGAATCAAACGTTCAATGATTCTGAGATCATTTTTCTGATCTGGCGTTGCAAATGAAATGGCTTTTCCCGTGCGCCCTGCGCGACCCGTGCGTCCGATACGGTGAACGTAATCTTCTGCTTGGTCTGGAAGATCAAAGTTGATCACGAGTTCGATGTTTGTCACATCGATTCCGCGTGAAGCAATATCGGTTGCGACAAGCACGCGCACTTTTCCGGATTTGAATCCGGCGAGCGCCATCTTGCGTTGGTTTAATGATTTGTTCGAGTGAATTTCGGAAACAGTATGTCCCATTTTTTCAATCGCATGTGTGATTTTTTTTGCGCCATGTTTCGTTCGACTGAATACGAGAACAGATCCTTTATAATCGACGAGGACCTTGTCGAGAAGACGTAATTTGTCACCCTTTCCAACCATGAAGAATTCTTGTTCAACATTTTCATTCGCGGTTCCTTGACGAGCCATTTCGATACGAAGTGGTTTCTTCATGTACTTTTCCGCAATCTGCGAAATTTTTTCTGGCATCGTTGCGGAGAACAACATGGTTTGGCGTTCTTTTGGAACGGCCGCAAGGATTTTTTTGATTTGTGGTTCAAATCCCATGTCGAGCATTCTGTCTGCTTCATCGAGCACCAAAACTTTTACGTTTTGAAGACCAAGAATTTTTTGCTCCATGTGATCAAGTAAACGTCCTGGAGTTGCCACAATAACGTGTGGCTTATTGCGAAGTGCCTTAATTTGTAAACTCATGGCCGCACCTCCAATAAGAACGGCTGTGCGAAGTCCGAATGGCTTGCTGAGTTTTTGAAGGGTCTCTTCAACCTGCAAAGCGAGCTCGCGTGTTGGTAACAAAACAAGTCCCTGACCTTTGTTGATCGAGATTTGCTGCATCATTGGAATGGAAAACGCGAGTGTTTTTCCGGTTCCTGTTTGGGCGATTCCAATCAAATCCTCGCCCGTTGCGCCGATCGGAATCGCTTTTTCTTGAATGGGGGTTGGATGGTGAAATCCAATTTTACTCAAGTGGGTAAGGAGATCTGGAAAGATCCCGAGGCCGTCAAAAGACGGTTTTTGTGTCTCTGTCATATAGTAAGGCAACCAAAGTCGAGCAAGGAGCCCAAAAAGGGACCAGGCGCTTAGGAAGCGTTAAAAAAATTACGACCCGTTTTTCCATCAGGTCGTAAAATAGACAAGAGGCCACGAGTCATGCTCGAAATAAAGTCGAGCGAAATTATGCTGAAAGACTATCAGGAAAATGGGGTTCTGTCAATCGATTCGCATGTGTTTTGAAGAATCATTGACATTTTGTCTTATTTCGTGTAGATTTTTTTCTCCATCAATGTTGATTGGAGAAAGGGAGAAACAGATGCAGAAAGGATTGATTGTTGGTTTGATTCTTCTTGTCACAGGAATTCTGAGCGCGTGGACCTACAACAAAGCCGTTGGGTTTGCCATCTTTGTTGGCTCTGAGGAAGGCGCGATTGAGAACTTGGAGAAGTACTCAAAAGAGATGAACTACAAGCTTCTTGGAAAGAGTTGTGCGGAGACGGATTCCGATCGTGACGGGTACATTACCTGCACAGGTCGGTTTCAAGGAGCTGACAACGCACCCGAGTTCAAGGAACTGCTCGACTGCGGTTCTGGTGCCTGGGGAGCGCGAACGGGTGGTTGTAAGCCCAAGTTCGCCCCGTATCCGCCAACCATGCAGCAGCTTCCGGCGCCCACGCCTTCAGCCCCTGCAAAGCCTGAATCGAGGTGATTATGAAACGTTTGTTTTTTCTCATTTTCATTTTTACGGCAAGTAATCTTGCCTGCGAGAACAAGCCTATCCCATCGAATGTGACGGCACAATCAAACATTCGGCGATACGTGTTGGGAACACAACTTCAAATCGTCATGATTAGTTGTAATGAAGATTCATTGACGGAAGGGAATCACGTCTATTGCGACGCGTACGTGCGAGATGCACATGAAGGGGATCAAAAAATTGTGCGTGTGCGATGCGATCGGACGATACAAGCTCGCAAGCATCAACCGCATCATGAATCTTTTGGCTGCGTTCTCAATATGCCGCCAACGTGAGACTTCTTAAACGAGCATTCGAGCTCGTTTTTTCTTTTTATTCCTTACTTATTTTTTGAGAAAAATAAAATTTTCAAAACGCGGATCCCTGTCATACAGCTCCGTAAAATATTCACCGTTGCATTCGAATGGATTGGCGTCACGTTCCGCTTTTGAAATGATGAATTCACTTCGATTCTTGATGCCAAATTTTTGATAATTCATGAAGAGGGAATCCGGCATCACCTCAAAATATGAAATGAACGTATTCCAATTTTTCATAATGGCGATATCGGTATTTTGATATTGTGAAATCACACCAATGTTTTCTCCTGCCTTCACAATGGAACCTTTTTTCATGCTTGAGAGCGGATAGATGTGAAAAAGTCGAACCATGAAATCTGGATTTGCTTTTGGTCTTAGGTAGATTTGTTCACCAAAATCCGTTCGCTCTGATTCGATACTTACAATTTTTCCGTCAACGGGACTAAAGATAAGAATATCTGTTTTCCCATCGGGTTTTGGTGGCAAACCATGGTTTTGATTGATCCATTTCTCAATTTCTTCCGGACGAAAAAGATTGTAGTAATGTTTCATGCTTCGACATGTTTCTCCGGAGCCTTTAGAAAAATCATGTCCACTTCCCGAGCGGAATTTTGAAATTGAAGCGACTTTTTCTAGATCAATAAAATCTGCTTGGATAAATTGGGGGAGTATTTCTTTTGTCTTCACGTAATTTTGTTTCGTTTGTCCAATGAAAATAAAAACAATAACAACAACAGGAATGCAAATCAGCAAAGCGTTGCGATGTATTTTCATAAACATTTATTATCGAATCGATTGATATCCACCCGCAACACCCCTCTTCGAGAGGACAATTTGCCACAACTGGTTTCTGCGAGAGCGAAATGATCCGGCGCACGTGAGCAGATAGAATTTCCACATGCGATAGAAACGTTCATCGTACTGCTCGTTGAGTGTTGGCCACGCCTTCTCGAAGTTCTGAAACCAATGCATGAGTGTTGTGTCGTAATCTACGCTGAAATTATGAATGTCTTCGACGACAAACAATTTTTCGACGGACTTTGTGATTTGCGCGAGAGAGGGAAGCATGGAATTTGGGAAAATGTATTTTTCGATCCATGGATCTGTGGACATGACGGATTGTGTTGTCCCGATCGTGTGCAGGAGAAATAATCCATCATCTTTTAAGCAACGTTCCGCAACTTCCATGTATGAACGATAATTTTTGTATCCAACGTGTTCAAACATGCCAAGCGAGACGATGTGATCAAATTTTTCGTTGACATCACGATAGTCTTGATAACGCAATTCGACGTCGAGGCTCTCGCACGCTTTTTTTCCAAGCGCGAGTTGTTCACGCGACACAGTAATTCCAACGACGCTCGCACCATATTTTTCTGCAGCAAATTTTGCAAAGCTCCCCCAGCCACAACCTATGTCGAGAACGCGATCGCCGGCTTTGAGACCAATCTTTTTGCAAACAAGATCTAATTTCGCTTCCTGTGCAGAGTCTAGATCTGTTGCATCTTTCCAATAGCCACAGGTATAAACCATGCGCTTGTCGAGCATGGCTTTATAAAGCTCATTTCCAACGTCGTAATGTTCCTCTCCAATTTTGTACGCTCGCTTTCCCGCCTGCCGATTCATAAGCGAGGAAGCAAGAAGAAGTCCGATCTCTTTCCAGTTCGTTTTCAATCGACGCGTGACATCAATCGAAAAAAGTCGGGTGATGAGTTCATCGATGGCATCGCATTCCCACCAGCCGTCCATGTAGCTTTCGCCGAAGCCGAGCGAGCCTTGGGTGAGAACACGGTTATAGAATGCTTCGTTTTTGACTTGGATGTCCCACGGATTTGTTCCGTTGAGGGTGATTCCGCTGCCATCTAGGAGCGTCTGAATTTGTGATTGAGTTTGTGAAGGCATATGGTTTATAGAATAGAAATACTCTACCATATCTTGGCGATGTGCAACCATTTTAGGTAAAATGCGATGTAAATATTGAATTCAATTTCATTTTTATGTTTTTCAATAAAAAAGACTTTTTTCGAGACGGAGACGGCCGATCGTTTTTATTTGGTTTACTTGGTGGGGTGTGTGGCAGCATTGCCGTAAGCGTCGTGGTTCTTGTGGTTGCGCAGAACCTTGTTGTAAAGTTTCGGCCTTTTTTGCAATCCGTTTCACGACCCATGTCAGTGATTCCTGTTTTTTCTGGAATGGATGATTCAACAAAAAAAAGTAAACCTGCGGAAAAAACTCCTGCCCCTGTGCGTCCTTTGGATGTTAGTGAAATTGTTGCGAAGGTGAATCCGGCGGTTGTGTCTATTGTGATCACAAAAGATGTTCCTGTCATGGAGCAGTATTTTGTGAATCCATTTGGAGAAAATAGCCCATTCGGAAATTTTCAAGTTCCGCGCTATCGTCAGAATGGGACAGAATCAAAAGAAGTGGGAGGGGGATCCGGTTTTCTTATTTCTGCAGACGGATACATTGTGAGTAATGCACACGTCGTTAATGATTCGACGGCAAAATACACCGTCTTTTTGAATGGAGGAAAAAAATATGATGCACGCGTCATTGCACTTGATGATGGATTGGACATTGCTCTTTTGAAAATTGAAGAAAAGAATTTGCCGTTTGCGGAGTTTGGTGACTCAGACTCATTGAAACTTGGACAATCTGTTGTCGCTATTGGAAACGCGCTTGGGGAATTTAGAAATACGGTTTCAACAGGTGTGGTCTCAGGTCTTTCACGATCCATCACTGCGCAAAACAGTGCGACATCAGAAAATTTGGATCATCTTATTCAGACCGATGCCGCCATCAACCCAGGAAATTCCGGTGGACCTCTCATTAACATGGAAGGAAAAGTCGTTGGAGTAAACGTGGCCGTTGCACAAGGTTCAGAAAATGTTGGATTCGCCCTTGCGGCAAACATGATTAAACAATCCATCGAATCCATGAAAGTGAATGGCCGAACGATTCGTCCATTTCTTGGAATTCGTTATTTACCAGTTACTGAGGCATTAAAAAAACAAAATCAACTGACGGTAGATTACGGTGTCCTTGTTGTTCGAGGAGAAAAGCAAACGGATTTAGCGGTGATTCCAGGATCGCCGGCAAATAAAGCTGGAATCGTAGAGTACGATATTATTTTGGAAGCTGACGGAAAAAAGATTGACGTGGAGCATCCACTCACAACGTATATTCGTCAAAAGAAGGTTGGTGAAACATTGAAGTTGAAGGTGCTCCATGGAGGGGAACAAAAGGATGTAAATGTGATCCTTGAGGAAGCGAAATAAAAAACCTCCGTGTCATTTGACAATACGGAGGGAAGAGGAAGATTTCCGACGAGCCGCCGCAGCTTTTCGAAGTGCAACAGCTTTTTTGTAGCCGAGCCATGCATGGCCGGCAAGGGAGAGAATGCCGATGATGAGTGCGGTTCCGATCAAGATGTTTGCGCACAGAACGCGAAATGGTCCCATAAGAAGGAGAGCGAGTGCCGCAACTGTTGCGACCTCAACCCAGATCTTGTATTTGCCAAATCGATTCGCTGAGCCCTTTCCTGCAATTTCGAATGCGCGTCTGATGGCGCGAAAACGAATAAGCGTGAGTAAGAGCGCAACAAAGAGGCTAAACAATAAATAGAGGTGTTCGACTGTATTCCATCCAAGCGGAAAGACTGTCACGAAGTACAGAATTTTGTCGCTGAGTGGGTCAAGCACTCCACCGTAATGGGAAGATCCTTGCAGATTCAACCGCTTTGAGAATGGGAGATTGTATTCATCGCTCTCAGATGTTCTTGGTCGAGCGTGTTTTGGAATTTTGTCTCTGTCATCCTGGAAACGTGCAAGCGCTCCATCGAAGGCATCGAGGAGAGCGGCCCAAATGTAAAAGAGTCCGCCGGCCGTCATGCACAAGAGCCAAATCAATGCATCACGATGCAATGATTGGATGGCAAAGGCGGAAACCGTGAGAAACGGTGAGAAGAATAACAGACGTGATGTTGTCACCAGCATATCATTCTTCTTATGGTAGAAATTCCACAGCTCATGACTCATGTAAAGAAGGGCTGTGCCGAGTGTTCCCCAGAGCCATAGTGTGAAATCTTGATTCTTATTCACGAAGAGATTCGCGATAAAGAAACAAAGCAAAGTCGGGACGGCGAGAATGATTCGCCACACAGTAAGCCAGTTGGGTGTTGTCTCAATATCGTCAAATCGTTTTGCAACACGATCTGCAAATTTTCTGTCGACGATGTCTTGGTCTTCAAGCAGATCTGCAACCTTCCGGTCGTCTTGGTCCATCCGGGTACCTCCATCCAAGAGGTCGAAACTGTAACAAAAAAAACTCTTTTCGTCAATATTCAATCTTGAAAAAAAGTTGTATACTGAACGCAATCTGTTTATTTATTAACGAACGCATTGACGTTCAATCGGGCAGAGAGAATTTCTGTCCTTACCCTTATGTCCTTCTTTCCAACCTGGCGGGAAAATCCACTTTTCACCGTCGCCCTTTCACTTGTATGCCTTTCTCTTGTTATTTTTCTTGGTGTTAAATCCTCTCTTTTGAATAAGCCGTTACCTTTAGAACACACGATTTTTGTTGAGGGTGTCGGAAAAGCCACGATGTCTCCAGACATTGCGGTCATGACGTTTGGAATTTCTTCCACGGGGAAAACAGTTTCTGAGGCGCAAAAGCAAAATTCAACGCTCATGAATACGCTTATTGAAAAAATAAAAAAAGCAGGTGTTCTGGAAGCAGATTTGCAAACAAAAGATTACAGCGCGTATGAGAAAACGGAATGGAATCCGGAGACACAAAAATCTGAAAGCACCGGATGGGTGGTTTCACAGTCCCTTGCGGTAAAGATTCGAGATGTCCAAAAGATTTCAACGATTGTAGAAATTGCCGGACAAAACGGATCTACATCCATTAGTGGACCCACATTTACCGTTGATGATCAAACGGCTTATGAAGCAACCGCGCGCGCAAAAGCTCTTGCGGATGCAAAACAAAAAGCAGAAGCCATTGTGAAGGCGCTCGGACTGAAGATTGAACGTGTTGTGAGTTACAGCGAATATAAAGAAGATGGAGGTGGACCGGTTCCGTATTTTGCCGATAAAGGCATCGGCGGAGGAATGGCGTCGAGTGCTCCTTCTATCCAATCAGGAACACAGGAATTACGCCTTCACGTAACCGTCACCTATCTTCTTTCAAACTAGGCTAAAAAAGACTCCGAAAACGGAGTCTTTTCAATATTCGCATCAAAAACAGGTTGTGCTATACTGTCGGACGTTATCGAGTAGATAGAAACGCTCAAGTGATTGGGCTTAAGAAATGGAAATGAATTGTTGATATGAAACGTATTTCGAAAGTGATCGGACTCGTTGGATTGATTGCTGTGCTTGGATTTGGATGTAGTCGTGTCATCAAACCAACAGAAGAAAATAAACAAGACATTGATCGCGCAGCCATTCTACTCGAAGCAAAAAAGCAGGGTCTTATTATGGACACGGGCGAAATTCAACATATGCAGGATCCTGCCGTGTTGATTGTGGATGAAAAAAAACTCACGACTCCAGATTGGGAATTGTTAAACGGCGTTGATTTCAAAAATTGGAAAGCAGCGGCCCTTGCGGATGTAACGGGTGGAACAAGTTATGGTCTTGTGCACCTGAATTTTTCGCAAGGAAAATTTCAGGTTGCGGCAACCTTTGGTGATCTACCAGAAACAACGAATGGATCTTCGTATCAAGCATGGCTCGTGAAACGGGGTGATGGGATGAAGGTTTTGAATTTGGGTGAGTTGAATGCGATTGGAAAAATCATGACGCTTACCTATGCATCAAAAATGGATTTGAGCGAATATGATTTTTTTGTCGTAACACTTCAGACAGCAAACGCAACGGTTCCCGGAGAACATTTACTCGAAGGAGTCGTTCGATAAAGAAACAAGTGAAAACAAAAAAGCCCGACAATGTGTCAGGGCTTTTTTTTACCACGTCACTCGCGAGTGACGTGGTTTATTTTGCTGCAGCTTTAGCGAGGCGAACAGCTTTCTGCCTGCGGTTACTTGCAAGCTGGACTTTGCGTTCCGCCTTCCATTTGGTGCGAATCATTTTTCGTTTTGCCATAGATAAATTTAATCTGGATTTGTAGGGGTAGGTCTCGTGCCTACCCATGTATGAACAAAGGAAGGATACGATTTATGGATAATTTTGTCAAGAATTTTGCTCTGCGTGCGTAATAACGATTGATCGTGTATAATTTGAACATTATGAACGGCTATTTGCTTACAACACAACCGCTCCTCCGCATTTTTTTCCTGGAACCAGGAACTATTTTATTTGGATGTTTGCTCATGCTCATGAGCGCCGCCCTTGTGTTGTCGTTTCTTGTGAAATTGAGTTCCTTGATCACAAGCGCACTTCTTGGATTTCTTGTGCTGATTCACCTCACATTGGACGGAATTCTTGCGTTTGATTTGATTGGAAGTGTGACGCGTCTTTATGAAGATTCTTCCACGGGCGTTATTTCCGAATTATTTTCAACACATCGTTGGTTACTCATTCAGATTCCCATCTTATTTACGATCGTCGCTATTTTGCTGCTTTCTGTTTGTCACGGTCATGAAAAAGAGCCACATGCAAAGACGTATGTTTTTGCCATGCAATTTTGTGTGATCGTGAGTTTTCTCACGGTTCTTGTCATTGGATTTGAGTCATTGATTTGATCGTATGTTTCATCATCTGTTCAAAAATCGCTTTCATGAATCCATCGCATGCGCCGCGCTTCTTGCGGGGGCTCTGACACTTCAGGTCATGTGGATTGTAAATTTATTGGTCGTGCGCATTCCCTTTATTGCACGACTCTACACAATCATTCCATCGGTTGGACCCATTTCCGGAATGTATTTGAAAGCGATTGGAACGTTCGTGTTTGTCTTTTTGATTGCTGGTTGGTATTGGCGTGGAAAAGACTGCTCTCATCATCGTAAATCCCTTCTCTCGTTTTTTCTGTTTTCCACACTCATCTTTTTTGTGATGACGCTTCCGTTCGTGTATTCGTTCTCTGTTCGGTTTGAATAATTTAGCGAACACGGGTAAGCTCTCACAAAGCTTATTTTTTTTCTGTTTTATGGAAATTCGCATCAAAAAATCCGATCTCGTTTCAGAAACAAGTGATGTTCTTGTTTTGGGTGTTTATCAAGATAAACAATCGTTTGAGCATTCAGCGTCCTCGAAAAAAATCGACGAACTTCTTGAAGGGCTCCTCACACAAATCGCCAAAGAAGAATCGTTTCACGGAAAAGCGAATCAGATTCTTTGGGCACGATCAAATGACGCGTTTGCTTCAAAGCGTTTATTGCTCGTGGGGCTCGGAAAAAAAGAGGAGTGTACCCTTGAAACCATTCGCCAAGCAGCTGCCATTGCTTTGAGCGCGATAAAACAAACGACGGCGAAGTCTGCTGTTTGTTTGTTGCTTGGTGATGTCTCAGATGTACGAGAACGCACGCATGCAATGATTGAGGGGATTCGTTTGGCAGATTATGGATTTGGTCGATACAAAAAAGAGAAAAAGACGCATTTGAAATCCCTCGATCTTCTCGTTGAGGATGGACGCGATGTGATTGCGGCAAAGAAGGGAATGGAACTCGCAGAGCAATTCGTCAAAGGAACGCTTTTTGTGCGAGACCTCGTCAACACTCCAGGATTGCATATGGCACCGCAACATCTCGTCGATGAGGCAAAATTAATTGCAAAGAATAACAAACAAATCAAAGTAAAAGTTTTTGATGAAGAAAAACTCGCAAAAATGGGTGCAGGTGGAATTTTGTGCGTCTCACAAGGATCGGACCATCCGTCGTTCCTCGTTCACATGACCTACACACCCGCAACGAAGTCAAAGAAGCGCATTGCGCTTGTTGGAAAAGGTGTCACGTTTGATTCTGGCGGTCTCTCGCTCAAGCCAGCGGATTACATGATGACCATGAAATGTGACATGGCCGGCGCTGCGGATGTTCTCGGAGTCTTCGCCGTTATCGCGGCAATCGCACCAAAGGTTGAAGTTCATGGAATTTTTGCGACCGTCGAGAATATGCCTTCCGGAAATGCTATTCGTCCGGGAGATGTGATTGAGATTATGAACAAGAAGACCGTCGAAGTGTTGAACACAGATGCCGAAGGACGACTCATCCTCGCGGACGCACTTGTGTATGCAACGCGACAGAAACCTGACGCAATTATTGATCTTGCAACACTCACAGGTGCATGTGTTGTCGCGCTCGGTGAGGAAATCACAGGAGTGATGTCGAATACCCCCGCACTCTCGAATGCATTATTGACAGCGGCCGCATCGGCCGGAGAGAAAATGTGGGAGTTGCCGCTCGAGAAAAATTATCGCAAATTGATTCAGGGTGATATTGCCGACATCAAAAATATCGGCGGTCGATACGGTGGAGCGTTGACCGCGGGTCTCTTCCTCCAAGAATTCGTCGATAAAACTCCATGGGCTCACCTCGATATTGCTGGCCCTGCATTTGCGGAGCGCGATATCAATGCGTATGAGAAAAAGGGGGCAACAGGTCACGGAGTTCGAACATTATTGAAATATTTACTTTCCATCTAAGCTTCTTGAAAACGATAACATTGATTTCTTGCGCTCAACCTTTATGCGCTTATCCGATAAACAATTTTCAAAACTCGTTCTCGTGTGCACAAACGAAAAACCAGATGGGCGTCCATGCTGTGCACAAAAAGCATCGTCTGAGCTTTATCATGCATTGAAACTCGCGGTCGCAGGCATGGATCCAACGATTCGCGTTTCGAAAACAGGCTGTCTCGGCAACTGCGAATCCGGCGCAACCGTCGCGATCATGCCGAAGAATGTGTACCTCGGCGAGGTGAGGGAATCGGATATTCCTGAGATCCTCGAAATGCTTAAGTAAACAAAAAATATCGCGAAATCATCGCGATGTTTTTTGTTTATGCCTTTCCAAGCGTCTTTCCTCCATCTGCCCATTCCATTGGACAAAGCTCGCCCGTCTGTAGTGCTTTCAAGACGCGAATGGTTTCGGTGACCGAGCGGCCGACAGAACCTGAACTTATAAGTGCGTATCGAACAACGCCTTCTGGATCGATGATGAAACTTCCACGTTCTGCGAGGCCGTCGACTTCGTTATAGACATCATAGGCCTTTGCGATTGCATGCGTATTGTCGGCAAGAATTGGGTAGTCAACATCCGGAAGATCTTTCTCGAACCAATTTTTGTGTGACCATTCCGAGTCTGTGGAACATGCGAGAACCTCTGCATTGAGTGCCTCAAATTCGCTCTTGTGTTGTGCAAACCCTTTTAATTCTGTCGGACAGATGAATGTAAAATCTCGCGGATAAAAGAAGAACACGAGCCACTTGTCTTTGTAATCACCAAGACTGATTTTTACAAAATCAGACGCGCCTTTTTTATACGCAATGTTTTTTTCGAATGATGGGGCTGGTTGTGAAATACGAATCATAGCGAGATGTTAGGACAAGTTAAACGATCGAACTTTCTCGAAAAGTGTATTTGCGGCACTCCAATTTAAGTTCTTCCAAAAATCGGCAATGTACGCTGGACGATCAGAACCGTAGTCGATGAAGTACGCGTGTTCATACACATCGAGAACCAGAATCGGGACGCATCCCCACACACCGCCTTGATTGTGAGAATCACATCCGTAAATTTTTAATCGGCCGAGCTGCATGTCCCACGCAAGAACAACCCATCCGCGTACGGCCATGCCGGTTGCGGAGAAGAACGCGATGAATTTTTTAAGGGAGCCGTATTTTTCGACGAGCGCATCGACGAGGGATCCGCTTGCGGCACCGTCTCCGCCGAGAACGTTGAAATAATACTCGTGCAGGTAAACTCCATTCACCGTAAATGTTTCCGCCATGCGAAGCGCGCGCAGTTCAGAGAAACTTTGGTTCGCCTTGTCGAGACCTGTTCCACTTGCATTTATCTCTTTGAGTTTTTCGGCGATTTCCTTCATTTTGTTCACGTACCCGACATAGAGCTTGTCATGGTGAATCGCCATGGTTTTGTCAGATATTCCAGTCAGTGATTTGTTGAACGGGAGTGGTTTTGGTTCGTATTGCGTTGCAGAGGACATAAATTTATACGAATTTACGAATGAGATGCTACAATAGTAGCCGATCGAACATGATCAGACAATATGCGTCACAAGCGCCCGTTTCCAAAATTTCCTGCGTTTTTATGCCTTGTCGTTATCGCTGTGGTTGTTTTGCAATATCGTGCATATCGATCAGTATCTTCGCCAATTCTTGATTCCTCGAACATTATTTCTGGAACAATCTTGAAAGATGGTGTGCCGGCGATTGATAAGCCAACGTTTGAATCCGTAAACGTCGCGGATCAGTATTTGAATAATGATGGGCTTGGCATCACGGTTTCTGTAAATGGAGTTTCCAGATTTTACCCATATCAGATTCTGGTTTGGCATCATGTCGTGAACGATGTCATTGCGGGACAGCCTCTTCTCATTACGTACAATCCGTTTGCCATGAGCGGCGCGGCTTATCAACGAACCACTCAAGGTACGGTTTTGGATTTTGGACTTTCCGACAAACTCGCAAACAGCAATCTTTTGTTGTATGATCGCGCCACACATTCTTTGTGGGATCCAATGACACATAAGGCTCTTGAAGGAGAAATGAAAGGGATCACGCTCACCCGTTATCCTTCGACCGTGATGACATGGAATACATTCAAAGCGTTTCGCTCGAATGGTCAGGTGCTTTCTCGAAACACAGGTTACTCACGAGATTATACACATGACCCATACGGAGATTATTTGTACACGCAGAAAATTTTGTTTCCGGTTGCGCATAAAGATGATCGACTTGCAGCCAAGGCACTTGTGTATGGGATCGAATGGAATCAAAAACAGAAAGCATATCCAGTGACGCTTCTCGAGAAACAATCGACCATTCGTGATTCGATCGACAGAACAAACATATCGATCGAGGACGATGCAACGTCAGGCGTTGTCCACGCGTATCAACTCGACGCAAGCGGAAATCATCAGAATGAGATTCCTGTAACGCCGTCGTTCTGGTTTGCCTGGGCAAGCGCGTTTCCGGGGACGGATTTATTTAACTAGAATTATGTTGGGAAAACTCTTCATCGTCGCCACTCCGATCGGGAATCTTTCGGATATCACGGATCGTGCGAAACAAACATTCGAGATGGTCGACGCGATTTTGTGCGAGGATACACGCGTCACGCAGAATCTTTTGCGTTCGATTCATGTTTCAAAACCGCTTGTTGCGTATCATCAGCATTCGGATGATCTTCGCGTAAAAGATATTTCGAAGATGCTCGAGGAAGGCAAGTCCCTCGCGCTTGTAACGGATGCGGGCACGCCCGGCATTTCAGATCCTGGAGGCAAACTTGTCGAAGCCATGCTCAAGATGCTTGGCGAAGAACTCGAGATTATTCCGATTCCAGGCGCGAGTGCTGTCATCGCGGCACTCTCGATCAGCGGATTTCCTGCCGATGAGTTCATCTTTCTCGGTTTTCCTCCACACAAAAAGGGAAGACAAACGTATTTCAAGCGACTTGATACAATTTCCTCGACCATTGCGTATTATGAGAGTACTCACCGCATCGAGAAATCCATGCAAGAACTTGCTGATGTGATCGGTGATCGATCCGTCGTGGTTTGCCGCGAGTTGACCAAGATGTACGAAACGATTTATCGTGGCACCGCTGCCGAGATTATCGCGAAACTTAAATCCACGAGCATCAAAGGTGAATTCGTTGTCGTGATTGGACCAAAAAGAAAATAATATGCCGAACAAATATTACATCACAACCACACTGCCGTACGTAAACGCAAAGCCACATATTGGCTTTGCACTCGAAATCGTCCAGGCTGACATGATCGCTCGTTATCGCCGCATGCTCGGTGATGAGGTGATTTTTAATACCGGAACGGATGAGCATGGGCAGAAGATTTATGAAAAGGCGATTGCGGAAGGGAAGGAACTACAAGCGTATACAGATGAGTATGCGGCGCAATTTGATGACTTAAAAGCATCGCTCAATTTGAGTTACGATCATTTTATTCGTACAACGAATCCAAGTCATAAAGCGGCTGCGCAAGAATTTTGGAAGCGCTGTCTTGCAAACGACGACATTTACAAAAAACAGTATCAGGTGAAGTACTGCGTCGGTTGTGAGCTCGAGAAAACCAATTCCGAACTCGTGAACGAGAAATGCCCCGTGCATCCGAATCTCGACTTGCAATTTATTGACGAAGAGAATTATTTTTTCCGTTTTTCGAAGTACCAACAGCCACTTCTAGACCTTTATGCATCTCGTCCAGATTTCGTCATGCCGGATTTTCGTTTGCACGAAATTAAAAACTTCGTCGAAGGCGGACTCAATGATTTCAGTATCTCGAGACTCAAAGAAAAAATGCCATGGGGCGTTCCTGTTCCAGATGATGACTCTCAGGTCATGTATGTTTGGTTCGACGCGCTTGTAAATTATATCTCGACGCTCGGTTGGCCGGACACATCTCGAGAATTCTCATTCTGGCCAGGTGTGCAAGTTGCGGGCAAAGATAATCTTCGCCAACAGTCAGCCATGTGGCAGGCGATGCTTATGTCCGCAGGAATCGAGCCATCTCATCAGATTTTTATTCATGGATTCATTACAGCGAATGGCCAAAAAATGAGTAAGAGTCTCGGGAACGTTGTGGATCCGTTCGAAGAAGTAAAGGAATACGGAACCGACGCAATTCGCTATTATTTGTTGCGCGAAATTCCGCCAGGTGATGATGGAGACTTTTCTCGCCCACGTCTCGAGGAACGTTACGCCGAACTCGCAAATCGCCTTGGAAATCTCGTGGGTCGTGTCGCAGCGATGACACAAAAGTATTTTGCTGGTGATGTTGGTACGTTTGTCTTCGAACACACATCCGTCGAGAAGGAACTTGAGGTGCACATGAATAATTACAACTTTAAAGCATACATCGACCGTGTCTTCGCGATCGTTGACGATGCAAATGAACTGATCGACAAGAAGGCGCCGTTTAAATTGATCAAAGAAGATGAAGCTGCGGCGAAAGCCGTTCTAGCAGAAGCGTCCGAGATGATTCGCTTTGTTGCGCGTTCTCTTGCCTGTGTTATCCCAAAAACATCCGAGGAAATTTTGCGACGATATGGTACAATCATTGAAATAGGGGATCCCTTATTTCCCCGTCGTGATGCATAGCCTATGAACTACGCAGACATTGTTCTGATCGTTCTTGTTGGAGGATTCGCTCTTTCCGGATTATTTTTTGGACTGTTCCGTACACTCGGTACACTTGTTGGAACGATTGTTGCCGTGCTTTTCACAGGTCAAATCATTGACCTTCTTACGCACTCATTCGGATTTTTGTTTGGAGGCGGTGAGTTTGCGAAGGTGATTATTTACATCATTGTTTTTCTCATCATCTCGCGACTGGTCGGACTCGTTTTTTGGATCGTTGGAAAAATGTTAGGAATTATTACATGGCTTCCATTTGTAAAATCGATCGATCATTTGCTTGGAGGATTGTTAGGGTTTATTGAAGGAATCATTCTTGTCGGAATCGTTCTCCTCTACGCTTCCCACGTGCTCCCTCCGATTGTGATGCAACAAGCGCACCTGGATCAATCTGAGTTTGCAAAGTATGTGCTTCAAACCATGAAAACACTCGAACTCTTTTTGCCTGACGCCATTCGAAATTTCATTTTGACGACGGCGGCAACCGCATCAAAAGTTATTCCTCAGCCAAAGTAGATATGTTTGTTGATTCTCATTGTCATGTTCATGTTCGTGCGTATCAGAATGAACAGGATTCCCTGATTAAAAAAACCCTGGAGAGCGGGGTTTTTATGGTAACCATTGGAACGCAAAAGAACACAAGTCGTGAAGCGATTGAGGTTGCAGAAAAATATGAGGGGGTGTTTGCAACCGTCGGATTGCATCCGGAATATGTTGTGGACCAGACGTTTGTGGATGAGAATGAAACTGCGGAGCTTTATTCGGCTGAAGTATTTGATCCATTTGTTTATCGATCACTTGCGAAAAGCAAAAAGTGCGTTGCGATTGGAGAATGCGGTCTTGATTATTACCGTATTCCAGAAACAACGAATCGAGAAGAGGCGATTCAGAAACAAAAACAAACGGTGCGAGCACATTTTGCGTTGGCAGATGAACTAAATCTTCCTGTTGTCGTGCATTGTCGTGATGCGTATGAGGATCAGCTGATGATCAATCAGGAATTTATCGATGCTGGAACGTTGTCTCGACGAGGGGTGATTCATTGTTTTTCTGGTTCTCGTGAGTATGCACACGCCTTTTTGGATCAGGGTTTTTATCTTGGCTTTACAGGTGTGATCACGTTTCCACCACGAAAGACAGATGTGCTTATCGAGGGACTCACAGAAATTCAGCAGGTCATTCGCGAAATGCCGCTTGATCGCATTTTGATTGAAACGGATTCGCCGTACCTCACCCCCATCCCATTTCGTGGAAAACGCAACGAGCCTTCGTATGTAAAATTTGTTGCACAAAAGATTGCGGAAATTCGGGGCGTATCCATGGAAGAAATTGAACAGGCAACAACAGCGAATGCAAAAAAACTTTTTGGATTGGATCTATAAAAAAACCCGAGACAATGCTCGAGTTAGGAGGTGATGTAGACGTGTCTGTAAATTGCGGAACTTGTGTCGACGTTGTTCTCAAGATCGATGATACAGTTCAGCATGTGTTTTCCCAGGTTGACGAGGGCGGGACCAGCACAGCCGTCCGCGTATTCTTTTGTGACGCGTTTCCATGCAACGATGTGCTCCTCGCCTTTTTTTTGAATTTCAAGGTTTGGACTTTTGCTGTCTTGGAACGCTTCTTCAATTTTCTTTCGCACCATTTCGCAGCGTGGATCTTTGTGGAGCCATGTGACCCAGAGTGGCATGGCACGCAAGGTAGTTGTGCTAGGTGCAACGATTGCCACTGGACGCGCGGGCGACGTAACAGGCACGACAGGATCGGGAGCGGGCTCCGGTTCCGTTGCCTTTGGAATTCCGAGCAGTTGACGAAGCAGGTCTTTCAACTCTTCGCACTTGTCATCTGTCAGATGCGGATGTGAATCTTTGTCGATTCCATCCACGTATCCGTCAGGATCTCCGTTATCCACGCCCTCTGCGAAAACATCCATAGCGGATTTGATGTCTCTTGAAAGGCATTTCTCAAAGCCCTTCTTCCATCGCCACCGACCATCGATCATGTCGACATCCGCTTGTGAGAACGTTGTCGACTGAGGATTAAAGAGATGACGCAGGCTTGTGAAGAGGGGGTCCTCATTTTTGGTTGGTTTTGGCTTTTTCGCAGGGGCAGGAAGTTCTTTAGGCAAAGTCTTGATCGGTTCCTCTTTCGGCTTTGGGTCTTCAGGGAGTCCCGCAAGTCGTTGAAGAAAGACTTTTTGACGGTCGTTTCCATCAAGATCATTGATGTATGACGCATGATCGCAGTCAAATGCGACCAAGTTGTTGTATGCAGATGAGTCAAGAAGAAACAGATCGTCTGCTTCATCTGCGTCTGGTCGAGGATTTTTTCTGAGCTCCTCAACATGTTCCTGTGTAGGTGTGACGCCCTTTCCAAAAAGAGCAATGATTGCAGAAAAGCGTAAGCTAATGCCAGCAAATTTCGGGTCGTCCATGGCTTCCTCCGTAAAATGGACCCGTAAAATTAGCATGAAAATTAAAAAATGTCAAGAAAAAGTATTTACAAAATAGCGCGATTTAGTGCGCCAGTTTTGTTTTTTTGTCATCATTTATCAACAGATGTCAAAATACATTGACAATTATCATAAATGTTGGTAATCTCCATCTCTGGTTTTTCCAGCTCTAGCACGGTGCTAGAGGGTGTCTACCTCAACCAAGGAGAAGTTCATGTCGACTGCCATCGTGGTCAGCCAACGTTCTGCGTATATGCGTGCACTCATGAGCAATGTGGCTCGTGTCACCGGGATTACGGAGGAGCTCTCCCCGGACGAAAAGCGTGCTCGCATCGAAGAGGCAAAGTCCCAAGGAAAGAGGCCCGTCCTCACGCTCTCGACGAAAGAAAAGGCGGATCGATCGCTCGAGCGTTTCGTGCGCGAGGCGGACAACCCGGACATGCCCTACGTGGTGCTCGTGACACTCCGTCCGATTCGTTCCCGTGATGGAGACGAAGTCGTTTTCAACGAAACTCACGTTTCGATCCCGGATCCGAAATGCCCGTCCGAGAAGGTGAGTGTGCCTGCTCGGGTGCATCTGATGGTGAACGGAAAGGGCGGTGTGTTGCCGTACTTCGGTGTTCAGCCGATCGTTTCGGACGACGAAACGACGGCGACGACCTACAAGTACGTTGCGAAGGCTCACTGGTGCTTCTTGCTCAAGCCGCGTGGTCGGGATCGGCATTACCGCCTGGCTCCGCTCGCGCTCGGCACCTCGGCTCTCTTCCGGTGGAATCTCATCGCGAAGACCAAGCAGGGGAACGCACAAGCAGATCAGCTTGAACTGGTACAGAAGGACTGGCCGGTGATCGAACCGTTCGACCATTGCCTCGAGCTTCCGGAAAATTTCCGTGGGCGTGACCTGCGCAATCTGAATCTTTACCTGGAGTATCAGCCGACGTGCTATCAGCCGTCGAATGAGAGCCACGCGGATTCAAAGCGGATGTACGGCACCATCTTCGGACAGAAGGTGATCGACCTCAGTGATGGAAGTGTGCAGCGCGTGCCTGCTGCAGACAAGCTGGATGCTGAGGGCAACCCGTGCTTCGGCGAGCATGTGTTCCGCATCTTCGAGATTACGGAGTCGTCGCTTGTGGTCCTTTGGGACGGTGCCGTTGGCATCTCTACCATTCGACCCCAGGAGTCGATGAAGTTCGACAAGTTGCACATGAACGGATTCGAGGCGTTGAACCTCAACGAATTGGATGCCGATCCGCTCACGGTCATGACTCGCGCGATGCGTTTGGCGACGGGGTCTCTCGACAAGGAGAACTCGCTTTACCTGTACGCACTTGCGAGCGGTTCTGTCGAAGAAGATTGGGACGCGAACAACGTGCGCCCGGTCCTTCGTATGATGGCAAAGGAAGCTTCCGAGTACGTTCAGAACGAACTGCGGGAGAAGCACAAGGCTTACCTCGACAAGTTCTCGACGGCGATTCTCCCGACGCTTGAGGAAGCTCTGGCTGGGGTGGACATTGTGGAAGTGTGGTATCGCTCGAGTGGCGATGACGATGTGGTTGCCAATTGGATTGGTGAGCGCATCGAAGGCGAGTTCCGCTTCGATTCCTGGTTGCACACTCGTGTGCGCACGGAAGTGTTGCGCATGATTGCGAGCAAGGATGGCGTTTCGCCTCCCGCTCGTCCGAAGAAGGAAAAGGCGGAAGAGCCGAAGACGCAAGTCGTCGTCCCTCCCGCCAATGCGGCTCCGCCCGCAGAAGAAGCCGCTCCCGCCGAAGCTGTGAAGCCGAAGCGTGCGCGCAAGCCGGGCAAGTCGAAGAAGGATGCGTCTGCGTCGTCGCCGGCGTAAGCTAAGCTCTCAACTGATCCTCATGGGTCGGTTTTTTTGTGGCAATAAAAAAACCGATCATGTGATTGATCGGAAAGGATTGTCTTTATTTGGTTGTATATCCATCTTTCAGACTTCCGGTATGGAGGATTGATCCTGCTTTAGCAAAGAATTTCCGAGGAGGTGCCTCATCAGGATTTTCTTCATTTGCAAACGACAGTTCTTCCTGTCTCTCGAAATCAACGGTTGTGTGCTCATCCTCAATGCACTCTTCAAGATCATTATCGTCCAAAACGACGATGTCTTCTGCTGTGTGAGGAGCGGATTCCTGTTGGATCGCCGGATTTACCTGAAACGCAGGATGACTCACCTCACGACGATGCGTGGGAGGCGGCGGAACGGAAAGATTTTGGGGAAGGGGGGTGAGTACTGGAACTTGAATGGAAACTCGCGACACATCGATGTCCGGGATCGGTGGCGCAATGGTTCGGCCCGGATTCGGATAGGTATTGATGAGCCATGTGCGCAAGTGCATCAAGTACGGACTTTTTGGATCGAACGGTCTATCGAGTACGCGACTGATCCAGATGGCGGCAGCGTCTTCGGGCTCATTCAGATAGAGCAGAACCGTTTCAATTTCCGTTTCGGATCCGAGAATTTCTTCAAGCGAGGGCTTGTTTGGGGCAATGGTGAGTTGCTTGCGACCCATTTCGGCTGCATGCAACATTTCCATACGGATCAATCGCACAGCCTCTTGCCAAAGTTGCTCTAGATGCGCACGTTTCAACACGTTATCATCCGTCTCTTTGACAAGGCCAAGTTCGAGCCCTGCAAGATAGAGCGGATTTTTTTCATTGTACGTACGATTCAGCCACTTGCGTGTGGATTGATCGACCGTTTTCCAATCAACGGCAGTTGGTGTGGTGTTCAGGACCACAAAGGGATTCATCTCATTGTTGACTTCGTCAACCGCAATGCGATCTTCGATTTGAACTTCCGAAGCTTTTCCAAGCCAGACAACTTCGATAGAATTTTTTTTGAGTCGTTTTACACGGAACAAATGTTTTTCAAAGAAGCCTTTTACTCCATCTTGAACATCACATTCCGGAACGGTTGCTTTCGCTGCAAGATAGACTTTTTGACCAAAATGGCAGCCGAGAAGCTGTCGTTTTGAACATCCCGACTGAAGATCTTTGTGGAGATCAAAACGGGGAATGAATCGAATGCGACGCACACCAGGCCTGCGCAGTTCATGTTCGATCACCGTAATGATTGGCCACGGGTCGTCTCTGAAAGCCGCAAGGGCGTTTCGACGTTCGGCAATTTCGTTCCATGTGCGAATGGTTTTTGGATTTGCCATTCCAAGCAGGAGCGCACGAAGTGGAGCATTCTTTGCCTTCGAATCAGATTCAAAGAGAATACATTGAAACGTGCCGCCGCTGATGTAACCACCGTTTGTGGTTGGTTTCAGAAATTCTGGACCTGCGTAGTAGAAAGGAATCACCTTTCTGGATTTGATTCCAACGGCGTATTCAACGCGTTCCTTTTCCGTTCCTGCATCCAGGACAACTTTTTCCGGAACGAATGAATAGTGTGCCACGGCGTGTACATCACCGTTTGCTTGAATCTCTGGCTCGAACTCGATGGCGGCGTAATGCACGCGTCCGTCTGGATTGCGAACAAGTTGTCCACGTTTCACATCTCGAGCTTTTTCGCGATCATGGTTAGGATCCTCGAGGGCAGCAAGATCGATCAGATCCGCAAGCATGCGATTTGCACCCGGAACGGTTTCCGGGATCGCAGGAAGATTTGCTTTGATATGATCACGTGATGGAAGAGCTTCGGTTGGTTGCGCTTGCGTGGCAAGACCGAGCTCAATCAAGGTTATCGAGCTGAGCGTGACTTCGTCCATGATTCTCCTCACAAAATTGGACCTTCAATACTAAGCGTATCGAAGGTACGAGGCTATCATAGCATTTCCTTTGGGTCAATTGAAAAAAACGATTGACCTCTTTTTCAAAAACCGATACACTACCGGCGTCTTTTATGAATATCGAAGCTGCCTATTATCGCCTTGCCCTCCGAATTTTTGCAGATTTTAGCGGATCTATTGCGGTTCCGGCGGTTTTGGGAGCGTTGGTTGGAAAATGGTTGGATGGTAAATATCACACAGCGCCAAAATTCCTAGTGTTTTCTCTCTCGATCGCTCTGTTATCCACAGCGTGGATCGTTGTGAGAAAGGCAAAGAAGTATGGAAATGAGTACGAAGCGTTAAATAAAAAGTAGATTATGCAATTTTCGATTCCTCCCGCAGCTGCCGAAACGGTTTTCCACCTTGGGGGGCTTTCTGTTACAAATGCCATCATCAACAGCTGGGTTGCTGTTGTTTTTTTTGTGGTGATTGCGATTCTTTTGAACCGAAAACAAACGCGTGTTCCAAAAGGTTTGCGTAACATCGCAGAAGGACTTGTTGAGTTCATGCTTGCGGAAGTTCAAAAAGTGACGGGTGACGCAAAACGCTCCAGACAATTTTTACCTATTGTCGGAACCATTTTCTTGTTCGTTTTGTTTTCAAACTGGATCGGTTTGTTTCCTGGTGTCGGTTCGATCGGTGTATGGGGAATCCATAACGGTGAGAAAGAACTCATCCCATTCTTTCGTTCTGCCGCATCCGATTTAAATTTAACGCTCGCGATTGCTGCGTTCGCCGTTCTTACATCCCATTTTATCGGACTTCGATCTGTTGGGATTGTGAATCACTTTAGTAAATTCGTGAACATTCGTGGTATTTGGCGATCGCTCAAGAAAGGTCCGATGGCCATCATGGTCGCTGTCATCGAGTTTGGTGTTGGTCTTCTCGAAATCGTGAGTGAGCTCGCGAAAGTTCTTTCACTCTCTCTTCGTTTGTTTGGAAATGTGTTTGCAGGTGAAGTTCTCCTTTCGGTTATGATCGGACTCTTCTCATTTTTTCTTCCAATTCCGTTTTTGTTTCTTGAAATTCTTGTCGGTGTCATTCAAGCAACCGTGTTTGCCATGTTAACCCTCGCTTATCTCACGGTCGCGACAACTTCACACGAGGAACATGAAGAGGAACATGTTGAGAGTCATGCGAATGCCCATGCCTAGTTCGCGCAGGGTGTTGATGGTCGAGACTCCTCGAAGATCAACGTTCATCGCGAAGATGAAATAACTTACTCACTTATAGGGTACCCACAAGGGGCACCCCTACATAATTTAAACATATGGATGCAACAAACTTGATTCCTCTTGCGAAAGGTCTCACCATCGCGATTGGAGGAATTGGTCCAGCGATCGGAATCGGCTTGATCGGTGCAAAAGCGATGGAAGCGATCGGACGCAACCCAGAAGCGACAGGAAAGATTTTCGTTCCAATGCTTCTTGGAATGGCCTTCGCAGAAGCGGTTGCTATTTATGCACTCGTTGTCTCGTTTACGCTCTAAACGACACGCAACGCATGATTGTCGAGCAGGTCGACGATCAACGTGGATTGTTGTTTATGTAAGTTTTTCACTCTTTCACTTTTCTTTTATGTCCGAACCAACTGGCGGAATTGCGACCCTTGGAATCAATTTGAATATTTTTATTGCCCAACTCGTGAACTTCGTGATCGTGTTGTTGGTGCTTTGGAAATTTGCCTATAAGCCCCTTGTTAAAATTTTGGATGATCGATCAAACAAGATTGAAGAGAGTCTGAAGCAATCAGACGCCGTTGAAGTTCGCGTGAAACAGCTTGAAGTTGAACAAAAACAAATTATTGCCACTGCAAAGGGAGAGGCATTGCAGATTCTTGAAACAGCGAAAGCAGATGCGGATGTTCGTAAGCAAGAATTACTTGCAGCGGCAAAAAAAGAAGTTGAACGTGTCGTGATGCAAGGCAAAGAACAGCTTCAGGCTGAGAAGGCACAGATGCTTCACGAAGCAAAAGCTGAGTTGATTGGAATGGCTGTTGCCGCAACAAAAAAGATTCTCGAATCAGAAGTAGATGAGAAAGCATCACACAAGATTGCCTCTGAAGTTATTCAAAAAATGTCCTAGGCGTATGAACGTTTCTCCTAAACAATTAGCACGCCTGTTTGTCGAGTCTGTCGAAGGCGCTTCACAGAAGCATCTCGAAGAGGCTGCAACAGAACTGATTACATGGCTTCACGCGCGAGGTGAGCTCAAGAAGCTGAAGGATGTTGTTCGATCGATTGACCAAATCTGGAAAGAAAAGCACGGATTGAGCACGCTTACGATTGAGACTGCTCATCCGCTTACTAAAACGATGAAGGATGCTCTTACGAAGCTCGCGGCTGGCGCGGAAGTTCGAGAAGTCATCGATCCTTCACTCATCGGCGGCGCAAAACTTCGCATCGATGAGCGCATCATCGACGGATCTTTGAAAGGCGCGCTTGAACAACTCACCGTTTCGTTATCGAAATAACTGTATGAACACAAAAACTGATATCGTCGAAGCGTTGAAAAAGTCGCTCGAAACATTTCAAACAAGCACGTCAGAAGAACAAGTCGGAACCGTTCTCTCTGTTTCTGATGGAACCGCCCGCATGAGCGGACTCTCGAATGCCAAGTCGTCCGAAATGCTTGAATTTCCTGGCGGAGTCTTTGGTGTGGTTCTCAACCTCGAAGAAGATACGGTGGGTGCCGTTATTCTCGGCGACACAACGAAGATTAAAGAAGGGGATACCGTACGCGCTCTCGGACGTATTCTCTCTGTTCCTGTATCCGACGAGATTGTTGGGCGTGTTGTAGATCCACTCGGAAATCCCATCGATGGCAAAGGAGCGTTTCGTGCTTCCAAGTTTTTTCCAATCGAAAAAGTCGCGCCAGGTGTGATGACACGTAAATCCGTTGGTGTTCCACTTCAAACGGGAATTAAAGCGATCGACGCGCTTATCCCAATTGGTCGCGGACAACGTGAGCTCATTATTGGGGATCGCCAGGTTGGAAAAACAGCGATTGCGGTCGACACAATCATCAACCAAAAAGGCCAAGGAGTGAAATGTATTTACGTTGCAATTGGTCAGAAAGAATCGAAGATCGCAAAGATTGTTGCAAAGCTTGAGGAAGCTGGCGCAATGGAATACACAACCGTCGTTGTCGCGGGTGCATCCGATCCGGCCGCTCTTTCGTACATCGCACCATATACGGGATGCACGATCGGAGAATACTTCATGGCAAAGGGCGAAGATGCACTCGTTGTGTATGATGATTTGTCGAAGCACGCATGGGCGTACCGCGAAATCTCGCTCTTGCTCCGCCGTCCACCAGGACGCGAGGCGTATCCTGGAGACGTTTTTTATCTTCACTCGAGACTTCTTGAGCGCGCTGCGCGTTTGAATGAAGAGAACGGAGGAGGATCACTCACTGCGTTGCCAATTATCGAGACACAAGCGGGTGATGTCTCTGCCTACATTCCAACAAACGTGATCTCAATCACTGACGGACAGATTTATCTCGAGAGCGATTTGTTCTACCGCGGAATTCGTCCAGCGCTCAACGTTGGTCTCTCTGTTTCTCGTGTCGGATCCGCCGCGCAAACAAAAGCCATGAAGAAAGTAGCTGGAAAGTTGCGTCTCGACCTCGCGCAATTCCGCGAGCTCGAAGCGTTCGCACAATTTGCGACCGACCTCGACGCGGGAACACGCGCACAAATTGAACTTGGACGCCGAACAACAGAGTTGCTCAAGCAATTACAATATCAACCGTTGCCGTTTGAGGAACAAGTTGTGGTGATTTTTTCCGTTACAAACGGATTCTTGAATGCAATTTCGATTGATCAAGTTGTTCGATGGGAAACAGAGTTTCGTGCATACATGAATTCTGTTGGAGCAGAAGTTATGAAGAATCTTCGAGAAGAGAAGGCACTTACAGATGAAATTGTTGCGTCACTTAAAGAAGCAATCACAGGATTTAACGAACAATGGAAATAACTTATGGCAGGTCAAACAAAAGCCATTCGCCGTCGGATTAAGTCCGTTACGAATACTCGCAAAATCACAAAAGCGATGGAGCTTGTTGCTGCCTCAAAAATGCGAAAGGCGATGCAGTCCGTTCACGGAACGCGTCCATACGCGAAACTTGCTTGGAATACGGTCATTTCAATCGGATCGAAAATTGACACGCATTTACATCCGCTTCTTCGAACGCACAAGAAATTGAATCGCGTTTTGCTCCTTGTGATTTCTTCTGATCGTGGACTTGCAGGTGGATTCAATACAAATATCATTCGAAAAACATTTGAACAGATTCGATTGTATGAGCAAGCAAACGAATCTGATGAGTATGTGGAAATCAGAACAATTTGCGTTGGAAAGCGTGTGGCCGACGCCATGCGCCGCGCGGATATTCCGATCATTGCGAGCTTTTCGGACATCACAAACAATACAAAATTTGAAGAGGTTCTTCCGATCGGTCGTATGGTGATCGATGAATTTACAAAAGGGAATTACGACAAAGTCCTTGTTGCCTATACGGATTTTGTGAGTGCACTCACGCAACGTGCAGTCATGCTCGAACTGTTGCCTCTTGGCACATCGAAAGATTTAACACATGGAGACGTCGAGAAGTCAGGAAGCGAAGAAGAGATGAAGCTTGAATATCAATTCGAGCCTTCTGCTCAAAATGTTCTAGATCGCATCTTGCCAAGACTCATCGAGACCATGATCTATCAAGCCGTTCTCGAATCCGCCGCGTCTGAACATTCTGCTCGTATGATGGCTATGCGCAGCGCAACAGATGCCGCAAAAGACATGCTCGGAGATTTGACCTTCACCTATAACCAAGCGCGCCAAGCGGGAATTACGCAAGAGATTGCGGAAATCAGTTCCGGTGCTGCCGCACTCGAATCATAACTTTATGAAAAACACTGGAAAAATTTCTCAGGTCATCGGCCCTGTGGTTGATGTCCGTTTCGAGGAAGGACAATTACCCGAAATTCTTACCGCTCTCACGGTTAAACGCGAAGAGGGTCTTTTGACACTTGAAGTTGCGCAACACACAGGACACAACGTTGTGCGTACGATTGCGATGACATCGACCGATGGACTTGAGCGTGGAATGGAAGTTGTGAACACGGGAAAAGCCATTACCGTTCCTGTCGGACCTGAGACTCTCGGACGTATGTTCAATGTGACAGGTGAACCTGTCGACAACATGTCAGAGCCAAAAGCGAAGCGCCGTGATCCGATTCACCGCGCTGCGCCGTCCTTCGACGAGCAGTCGACCAAGGATGAGATCTTCGAAACGGGAATCAAAGTCATCGATCTCATCTGCCCATTCTTGCGCGGAGGAAAGACTGGTCTTTTCGGCGGAGCTGGAGTAGGAAAGACCGTTCTCATCCAAGAGTTGATTCACAATATCGCGAAGGAACACGGAGGATACTCGGTCTTCGCAGGGGTTGGAGAACGCACACGTGAAGGAAATGATTTGTACATGGAAATGAAAGACTCGGGCGTGCTCGACAAAACCGCACTTGTGTTCGGACAAATGAACGAACCTCCTGGAGCTCGCGCACGTGTGGCGCTTTCCGGACTCACACTCGCCGAGTACTTCCGCGATGATGAAGGTCGCGACGTTCTCTTGTTTATCGACAACATTTTTCGCTTCACACAAGCAGGATCCGAAGTTTCTTCGCTTCTCGGACGTATTCCATCTGCGGTGGGTTACCAACCAAACCTCGCAACAGAAATGGGTGGACTTCAAGAGCGCATTACGTCGACCAAAAAAGGTTCGATTACTTCTATCCAAGCCGTTTACGTTCCAGCCGATGACCTTACCGATCCGGCACCTGCTACAACGTTCGGTCACTTGGATTCGACCGTGGTTCTCGCACGTTCACTCGCCGAGCTCGGAATTTATCCTGCGGTTGATCCACTCGATTCATCTTCGACGATTCTCGATCCAAACATTGTTGGTGATGAACACTATAAAGTTGCTCGTGGAGTTCAGGTTGTGCTTCAACGCTACAAAGATCTTCAAGACATCATCGCCATTCTCGGAATGGATGAACTCTCGGAAGACGACAAGCGCACGGTTGCTCGCGCACGTAAAATTCAAAAATTCTTGTCCCAACCATTTTCCGTGGCCGAAGTCTTTACCGGTTCTCCAGGGAAATATGTAAAACTCGAAGATACCGTTCGCAGCTTCAAAGGAATTCTAGAAGGACAATACGACGACATTCCAGAACAAGCGTTTTACATGAAAGGCTCGATTGAAGAAGTTCTTGAGGCGGCAAAGAAATAATTTATGCCCATTTTTCTCAAAATCGTAACTCCTGAGCGAATCGTTTATGAAGACACGGTTGATTCGGTTACGCTCATGACAGAAACGGGTGAAGTCACGATTTTGCCGAATCACGTTCCACTCGTTTCCAATTTGCGTGCAGGGGAAGTTCGTTTGAAAAAAAATGGAGAAGAGTCACATCTTGTTGCGTCCACTGGGTTTCTCGAGGTGCGCCCAGGGAATCAAGTTGTGATCCTTGCGGACACCGCCGAGCGTGCCGAGGAACTCGAACTCGAGAAGATTGAGGAGGCGAAAGAACGCGCACGCAAATTCCTTACGGAAACACGGCATAAAGATGATGTTGCGTTTGCAGATGCGGCGGTTCACCTCGAAAGAGAACTGGCACGATACCACGTTGCCATTAAGCGCAGAAAGTCACACAAAAATTAGAAAAAGATATCCACTGTTTTGCGCAGTGGATTTTTTTATACCCTTGACGCAAAGCCCATTTGGAGGTATCATCGTGATCTCCAAGTGCCTATTTGGAGACGTTCTTTGACCCTAAACTTGAACCGAGAGTCTGCCCATGCCAAATCTTGCAGAAGATGTCCGTTTCATTCGCATGTTGCGTGACGCCCATGTTCTTGTCGATGTTGTTGGCCACAAGCTCGACGCGCCGAATGGTGTGATCCCCGTTGTTTGTCCCGACTGCGATCAAGCGGCGGACATCGATGGCCACGTTCATCGTATCCTTGATGAGTCGGGAGGCAAAGTTCGTTTGCACTCGCTCAAGCAGCACGGTGGAGGCATGCTCATTTCTGAAGCGTGCCCACTTGATCGTGAATACAACATCGATCGGTATCTGTTGAAGCACATTGGAATCGCCCGCAACTTGAAGGATATCAACACGATCATTCTGTTTGTGCATGCACCATGTGGGGCGGCGCAGCTTGAAGGATTGAACGTGGTTGAAGTTCTCTATCACGTGGTTGAAGCAAAGAAACGCGTCAAAGCCAGGTGGCCGAAAGACCGTATCAGTTGCTACATCCATGTGGATTATGCGAACGAAAAAAAACGAACGTACTTTCTCAGTCGTGTTGCCTTCGAACAGTGGTTTCGCGAGAACAATGGGGAACAGTACGTGAAGCACATGAACAAGAAGAATGGCTCTGATTCTGATCAAAAAATCGAATTCGAACCGACGACACCTGCCACTTCATAGACCTCCTCTGACCGGATTCGCCCCCCGGTTTTTTTATTTATCCTGTGTAAAAAAATGCTTGACTCGGTTGTCTCTCAAGAGTAAATTATTCTGGTTCACTTATCTTCTTATGAGCTTTCCAAAATTGCTGAATCGGCTTTTTCTTGGGCCCCGGGTCACCGAAAAACAAGAATCTTTTTTAAAGACAGATGAGGAATTTGAAACAGTTGGCGCAGAATTAAAATCGATCGTAATCAATCTCTACGGAGGAAGATCTCTTCGCATTCGTGCCGTTGATGGCGGATCCACAAACGCCGAAGAAATTGAACTCACAGCCCTCAACAATGCCTATTATGATATTGATCGTTTTGGTTTGAGTTTCGTTGCGTCGCCTCGTCACGCAGACATGGTCTGGGTTACGGGTCCTGTTACGCGTAATCTCGAGAGGGCCGTTCGAACAACTTACGAAGCCGCACCAGAACCATGTATCGTTGTGGCGATTGGTGACGGAGCTTGCACGGGCGGAATCTGGAAAGATTCTTATGCTGTTGTCGGTGCTCTCGACAAGGTCATTCCAGTTCACATCAAAATTCCAGGAGACCCTCCAACACCAACACAGATTCTCCGCGGCGTGTTGAATGCACTCAAACAATCATCCTCAAAGTAATTTTATGAATTTTTCGTTTTTTGTCTTGTTATCCCTTGCAGGCACATTGCTCGCCGCGCTCGTCTCGTGTATCAGCGCAAAAGGGCAGGGGCATCGGGCTGTCATGACACTTCTAGCACTCTCAACAGGACTAGGTGCTATTGCGAGCGCGGTATTTTTGCTCAGTGGTCAATCTCAACTCGCCATTTCTCAATCTGTCTGGTTTTTTAGTACACCTTTCGCCCTTTCCACCCTTTCCGCCCTTTTCTTTTTCCTCCTCAATACCGTCGCATGTCTCGCATCTGTGTACGCGATCAAATATGTCGAGCAATATGCAGAAATTTATAACGTCCGCGTTCTCGACGGTCTCATGGCGATCTTCGTCCTTGGGATGCAAGGGGTACTTCTTTCCTCCGCTCCATTTGGATTTCTTGTGTTTTGGGAAGTGATGTCCATTTCTTCCTTTTTTCTTGTGATGGCTGATAAGCAAGCAGCATCCGTTCGCGCCGCCCTTTTTTATCTCATCATGACGCATCTTGGGGCAGGGGCGATTCTTGCTGGATTCCTCATCCTTTCGGGTTCATCTATTTTTGAACCTTTCACACGTCTTGCCGTTCTTGCGCAAAGCTTACCGCCACAAACATTGTTTGGGGTGTTTTTATTGTTTCTGTTTGGGTTTGGTTCAAAAGCAGGACTTGTCCCGTTTCATGTTTGGTTGCCAGAAGCCCACCCGCAAGCTCCATCACATATTTCTGCTCTCATGTCTGGAGTGATGTTAAAAATGGCATTGTACGGATTCTTAGTGATGACGTTCTCCGTCCTTCCAATCAGAAGTTCAACCGAGGCTCTCATCGTTATCGCACTCGGACTCCTTTCGGCTGTTTACGGAGTGATTTATGCGGTGATCGAGCGTGATGTAAAACGTGTTCTTGCGTTCAGTAGTATTGAGAACATGGGAATTATTTTCACTATGATCGGTGTTGCCATGCTCGTAAAATCACAAGGCATGGACACCTTTGCACACGTCGCGATTGGTGCGGCGTTGTTATTTGCTATTGCACATGCCTTTTTTAAGTCCGGATTATTTATGGGTGCTGGTGTGATGGTTCACGCCGCACATTCTCGAAGTCTCGAGGTTATGGGCGGGTTCTCGAAGCGCATGCCAGTTTTTTCTGGCTCCATGCTTATTCTTGCCCTTGCCGCTGCCGCTCTTCCACCATTCTCCGCATTCATGGCGGAATGGACATTCATTCAGAATCTCGTTGCGAATCTGTCCCAGATGTCGCCATTTATCCAAGGTGTTCTCGTTTTGGTTCTTGTCACCATGGCTCTTGTTGGAGGTCTCGCCCTGTTTGCCATGATTAAATTGTTCGGAATCGGTTTTCTCGCCGAACCTCGCTCAGAACATGCAGCACACGCAAAAGCTCCGGATGCATTGATTGCCGTTCCTATCTTTGCACTCGCTGCACTTACGATTTTCGTTGGTGCATGTGCACCTTGGATCTTGAGTATCATTGGATTTGCCGATCTGACTTCTTTTGAAACATGGCACACAAATCTTGTTGTGGCAGAAGCGACACTGAATCCTCTCGTCTTATTTGATGTGTTGATTGCGTTGTTTCTCGTTGTCTTCGTTGCTCGAAGACTGCTCTCAAATAAAAAACACGAGCGCCCCTATCACACATGGGACTGCGGACAGCCGATTACATCCGGAATGGAATATACGGCAACCGCATTCTCTTCTCCGATTCGATTCTTTTTTCGCATGATCACACGAACAAAAAAGAACGTGATCGCAACACCAGTGCTTGCGAGTAATCCTTGGATCGCTTCACGAATATTTTCCCTTGATCTGCGTCAAATCTGGTACGACGTTTTGTATGTTCCTATTCAACACGCGTGCCTTTGGACTTCCACACAAGTTCGTAAGCTCCAAAACGGAGTGATTCAATTCTACATTGCCCTCATCTTCATCGCTCTCGTTGTTACTTTGACGATCGCCCTATGAATTCCATTCTCTTAACTCTCGTTCAATTTGTTGCCACACTTGCGATTGCGCCATTTGTTGTTGGGCTCGTTCGCCTGTTCAAAGCGCGTTTGCAAGGTCGTCACGGAGCTTCTCCGTTTTTGCCGTACATTACGTACGCGACTCTTCTGAAAAAACAAATGGTTATTTCGAAAAGCACTTCATGGGTTTTTCGTTTAGTCCCATTTGTGGTTCTTGCAAGCACACTGTTTCTCGTCTGCGTTTTGCCGCTCGTGGTCTTCGGTGGAGCTCTCTCACATCTTGGTCACTTCATGATCATCGCGGGCGTTCTTGCCCTCGGCACCGCATTTCTTGTGATGGGCGGACTTGAAAGTGCGAGTGCGTTTGGTGGAATGGGCGCATCGCGTGAAATGACCCTTGCCTCGCTCGTGGAACCAGCCATGATCGCAACATTTGCAACCTTTGCCGTTGTTACAGGCGCATTCACGGTTGATACCATGTTTGCAAGCGCAAACATTTTGACATCACCCGCTCTTCTTCCCGCAATCGCCGCCCTAATCATGATTGCGCTTGCAGAAAATGCGCGTTACCCCGTCGACAATCCAGCAACTCACCTTGAGCTCACCATGGTTCATGAAGCGATGGTTCTTGAGTATTCCGGTCCTTATCTTGCGATGCTCGAATATGCTTCTGGACTGAAACTCACCATTTTCTCGTTACTTGTTGCAAACGTTTTGTTTCCCATGACGCTTGCGGTTGATGCAACACTTATTGCGATCATTATGGCCCTTGGTTGGATGATCATAAAAGTGGTTATCGTTTCATTTTTGCTTGCGCTTCTTGAATCCATGATCGCCAAAATGCGTTTTTATCGCATGCAAGAGTATCTCACGATCGCCTTCTTCTTTGCGCTTGCCGGTCTTGTCTTTGCCCTCATTCACATCACACTATGATTACCCTTTCTCTTTGGAATAATGTTTTCATGGGCGGTACGCTTTTGTTTGCGATCGTCATGATGGGGAAGCCGCGTCTTCCTGCGATGTTGCGTTATTTTGCGCTTTCTTCGCTCTGTCTTGCGGGACTCATTGTGACGTCTTCTCTCATGCACGGCGAAGAACAGCCATACACCATTGCGGCAATCAACGTGTTTTTTAAGGTGATTCTTGCTCCGCTGATCCTCATGTTCGCCGCAAAGAAAGTACATGCATCAATGGCGCTGAAGTTCTATTTGCGTCCGACCGCAACGTATTTTGTCGCTTTGCTTATTTTGCTCGTCTCCGTTTTTGTTTCGATGAAGATGCCTGGAGCTCCATATCTTTCTATTGCGCTTGTATTGCTTGGACTCATGTTCATGATCGTGCGTAAAGATTTGTATTCCCAGATCATTGGTTTTATGACCATGGAAAATGGAATTGCTGCGTATGGTGTTCTCATGATTGGCGGTTTTCCGTTCATGATTGAAACAGGAATTTTGTTCGTGGTCATTACCGGAGCCGTCCTCATGGCAGTTTTAAGCCGTCATGTCCAAGAGCTCTACGCAACAGGGGATACCGAATCTTTAACTGAGCTCACGGAATAATATGTTTATTTTTCTCAACATTTTTCTTTTCGCGGCGGCGAGTGCATTCCTTGCACGCACAGAAAAACAAATCCGCATGAGCGCGCTCTTTTTTGCGGTGCTCGGTAGCGGTGCGTTTCTCCTTCTTTCTGCTGTTTTTCTTTCCGGAGCATTTCGTTACGGATGGAATGTGCCTTTTGCGGCAAATTGGTTTTATGCGGATCGTATGAATCTCGATTGGTTGCGTGCGAGTAGCTATTATGTCTGGTTCATGGTTGCACTCATCTCGTTTACTTACCTCACCGCAATCATCGCAAGCGTGCGTTACATTGGCGAAGAATCACGCGAGCATCTATTGACGCTCGACAAGGTTCGTTTGTATTTTTTCTGCGTCCCTCTCTTTATTTTGTCCATGTTGATCGCCGTCTTTGCAGATCATCTTGGAGTTTTGTGGATTGCGCTTGAAGGAACAACCCTCACCACAACATTGCTTGTCGCGCTTTACAGAAAAGACGCGTCTATCGAGGCGGCCTGGAAATTTATCATTCTGTGTTCCGTTGGAATTGGAATCAGCATGATTGGACTTCTCATGATGGTGCATGCGGGCCTTGAATCTGGACTCGATGTTTTCAAAGCATTTTCCTATGCATCGTTGCGTGAGCAAACTGGGTTGTTTCCTGTAGACGCTGTTAAATTGGCATTCGTATTCATTTTAGTAGGAATTGGAACAAAAGTTGGTTTTGTCCCAATGCATACATGGCTTCCAGACGCACACAGTAAAACGCCATCTCCTGTGAGTGCTCTTTTGTCAGGAGTTTTGTTGAACGTTGCCTTTTTCGTTCTCCTTCGTTTCAAAATTCTTACGGATAGCACGCTCGGAGATTCTACGTGGACGGATCACTTAATGATCGGATTCGGATTGTTGTCGGTTGTCGTTGCCGCATTCTTTATCTTACAGCCCAGAAATTATAAGCGCATGCTTGCGTATTCGAGTGTTGAACACATGGGTCTCATGGGCTTTGCTTCCGGTCTCGGCCCTGTCGGCATGCTCGCGCTCACGATTCACTCCGTATTTCACACTCTCGCAAAATCCGCCTTGTTTTTTACGGCAGGTGAAATTTTGCTTTCTCAAAAGACAACCAAGATAAGTGGTGTGAAGAACTTGATGAAGAAAGCACCGATCACCGCAACGTTGTTTGCGCTCGGTATTCTTGCGATCATCGCCATTCCACCGTCTGGTCTGTTTACAAGTGAATTCATGCTTGTGGGTGCTGGATTACTGTCCGTTCCATGGCTTACGATCGTCCTTCTTCTTGCGCTCTCCATGATTGCCTTCAGTATGTTGAAAAGCACGATGATTATGTTGTATGCGGTGGACGAAGAAGGAACACAAGAATCTGTTGATCACACGGAACGATTCACCCTCACGCACGCGGTCGTAATCACGCAGATCGTGCTGATTGTTCTTCTCGGACTTTTGGTGACTACACCGACGGTGCAGAACGCCTTCACCTTGATTTCACAATCAATTTAATATGAACGCACAAGAAATTCTTCACAACGTAAAATTGTCTGGCACGACGCAAGGATCGCTCGTGACGGTCGAGCGAGTTTCGCAAGATGCATTCACGCTTTTGTGCAATCGATTGTCGTTGGAGTTCAAGCTTCCTCTTTCTTTATTGTACGCGACAGATAATCGCAAAAAAGGAAAAGGATTTGGTGTGCACGTTTTGTTTTCCCTCGACGCATCGCATGAGTGGTTGCTTGTTGAGACATCACTTCCCGAAGCAAACCCAACGTACGAGTCTCTCACGAAAACCATCATGGAAGCGCATTGGTATGAGCGCTATGCGATGGATATGTTTGGCATAAAAGCCGAGGGGCATCCGGATCCACGTCGTTTGGTTCACCATGAGAATGTTCCAAAAAACACACACCCACTTCGTAAAGACTTTGCGTGGAATACAAAGATGGAACATGCAAACGAACCTTACCCAATGCACCACATCGAGGGTGAGGGGATTTTCGAGATTCCTGTTGGACCGATTCACGCCGGTATTATTGAACCTGGACATTTTCGCTTTAACGTAGCTGGTGAGCGCATAATCACCCTTGAAGGAAAATTGTTTTTCACACATAAAGGGGTTGAAAAGTTGATGGAAGGAAAGACGGTCGAAGAGGCGCTCCCGTATATTGAACGTATCTCGGGCGACATGTCCGCATCGTTCAGTCTCGCATACGCACTCGCCCTCGAGAATCTCTCGCACACAAACGTTCCTGAGTGCGCACAACAGTTGCGCGTGCTCGTAACCGAGCTTGAGCGTATCACTATGCACACGCATGACATTGCGAACATGGCTGGAATGGGAACTGGATTTACGGTTATGGCAGCTCATGGATTCCGTGTGAAAGAAAAAATGATGCGATTGTCTGAACGTGTATTCGGAAATCGTTTTTGGCGAGGGTACATCGCGCCAGGCGGAGTTTCTAAGTCTCTGTCTGTCGAGGAACTTCGTGATATTCAAAAAACAACAAAAGAGGTGGTGGATGAAATGCAAGATCTCTTTGAACTCGGTCGTCACAGCGATGGACTTCGTGAGCGTCTCGAAACGACTGGCGTGCTCGCAAAAGACGTCGCGGTCGCGTTCGGCGCTCTCGGTCTTTCAGCTCGAGGATCTGGCGTCGATCGTGATGTTCGACGTGATCATCCGTATGCAGCGTATGGCGAAATGAAGCCGGAAGTTCTCACCTTCGAGAAAGGCGATGTCTACGCGCGCTGGAAATTACGTGCGCTCGAAATGATTGAGTCCATGAAGCTTGTCGAAGCCGTTTGTTCCTCGAACAATGAGGGCGCAACACATGTCGAGGTGCAGGCGAAAGACGGAATGGGAATTGGAGCCGTAGAGGCATGGCGCGGTGAAACACTCGTTGCGGTATACGTCGAGAATGGACGCATCACCCGCTGTGTCCCACGCGATCCATCGTTTTGCAACTGGGCGCTCTTTGGAGCGATTGGTCCAGGAAACATCATTCCAGATTTTCCTCTTTGTAATAAGTCATTGGATCTCAGCTATTCCGGAACCGATCTTTAAAGATCGGTTTTTGGTTTCACGCATTGACATTTTCTCTTATTTACCGTAGTCTCTCCCCATCGTCACTCATTTCTTGACGATTCGAGGAGTCTCCATGATACGCCCACAGCTTTCTCCGGAAGATCAAGCTCTGATCGAGTCTCTGTACGCACAACGGGTTTTGCATGAAGCAAAGCTCGATTGCGATCTCTCGCACACGCTTGTGGTCACAGATCTTGCGAATCTGCATCCGGATATTTCATTTCATACCCAAGTTCCACCCGCACACATTATTTGTGTTTCGACGGGCGGTTGTTCCTTGCACAACATCACATCTGATGCAGATCATGAAGAATGTCGTGCACATACCATGATTCTGATCCGCTCCGCGCTTCAGATGAAGCCGATCAACGAGATTGCGCTTGTTTCTGCGCCATCTCTGAATCCTGGGTGTTCGTTCGTTGATACAATCGATCAGCTTCGTTCGGCGGAAGCATTTGTTCGTGAAACGTTCGGGAAAAGCCGACAGATCCACAACTTCATCTGTTTTCAGCTTTCGGACGATCGGAAATACACCATGCAAGTCAACACACCAGAATTTCATGCGTGGTACAACAAGTATGAACGCGATGTGCTTGGACGTGATGATCGCGCTCTTGAGGATGATTCCGAGCCCGACGCAGGTATCGATGGCCGCAGCGGCATGACGATTCCGTAACTCTGACACTCACATGAGTGTCTTTTTTGTTGCAAAAAAATCCACCCGGAGCTTTCGCAACGAGTGGTTAGGTGTTGTCTGTCGGCGCTCCGAGGAACTGAATCCGCAGGCGCACATAAATGGATCTTGGGTGCCCAAGTTGGATCATGTCGCCATGCTTCAACTCATGGTACTCATGGAGCTGGAGGAGTCGCTTGCGCGTTTCACCGCTGCGGCGAACCCACGTTCCGGATTTCCGGGAATAGGTTCGAAGCATCGGCTTTCCGTCTTGCCATTCGATGACTGCATGCAGCCGCGAGACGCAGCCTTGCTGTGCCACAGGCATGACAGGGGAAAGATCGATTTCTGGATGAATGTGCATCTCATCCGGCGGAGCGTCTTCACGACCAACCCGGATGGGTGGGCCGCTTTCGAGACGCTTCCAGCCGATCATGAATCCTTGCGCATACGTCTCGCTTACGCGAATACGTTCATTGCCGAGGTAGAGGATTTTGAGACCGCTGTTGAACTTTATCAGTTCTTCTCGTTCAAAAAGGGCGAGTTCGTTCATGGGTTTTCTCCACGCTCCTTGAAGTATCGGTCGATTGCTTCCTGCGAAAGGACGACCGAGGATGCCGAACTTGCGAAAGACTGCGTCCCGCGCGATGTCGACTCTTCGTCCTCTCCCTTCTCAGAGAGAAGGACGAGGGTCTGTGCCAGATCCGGACGCCCCATGCGTTCGTAGATCTGAACGCCGTCCTCATACCGCCGTTCTTTGATGGCTTTTGTCGCCTCAACCATCAGCTTGTACTTCGTCACTTCAGGATGAATGGGTTGTGTGGAAAGGTTGGGCGTACAGGACGCCGGAACCTGAAGGGTGTATTTGAAGGGAAGTTCACCCGGCTTATTGCCGGAGATCTCCATATTGAACAAAGATGTTTCCTGGAAATCGTGAGCGGGTACCGTGATGCGAAACAGAAACTTCTGTCCACGCAGGTGATCCACCGATCCGCAGGAATTCTGGAAGCCTTTTCCATCTTTCAGAATGTAGCAACCAGCATCTCCGTGCTCACGATTGTTCTGGTTTCGTTCGAGCAGGCGATGCTCTTGCGGGATGAAGCGGTAGACGTCCGTGAATCGCGCAAGCGCATGGAAGACCAAGATCTCCACACGCTCAAGACAAAATCCATGACGAAACGCGAGTTCTCCCGTGAGATGCGCATCCAGATCTTCGACCGACAAGACGTGATACATGAGAGATCCGTTGCCTGCTCGAATGGCGAGCTGGTCCAACAGATTCTTGTTGTAATCAGGCCCCGTTCCGTAGATGATGAGCGGAATCTTTTTTCCGCGCAGCTCATCAACGAACTGAACCATGAATCGGTGATCCTCTTGCGGGTTCGAACTCTGACCATCCGTCAGCAGAACGATGAGCGGCGATCCGTGATCGCCGAGGCCGTTCTCGATTGACATGTTGAGTGCGTCTTTGAAGTGAGTCGAGCCTCGATGGTGAAGTTCTTTCTCGAGCTGATCGACGACTTTCTCGAGTTCCGTTTGTCCGATGACTGTCCAGGGCAAAACCTCGAAGGCATCATCACTAAACCCGATCACACGAATGCGATCTTCCGGACCCATCTTGCGAACGACATTCACAAGACCTTCGCGAACCGCGTCGATTTTTGTGATGCGCGAGTTGTGACTCGCGCCACCATTCATGGACCCAGAACAGTCCACAACCACACAGACATCAAGTGGGGCGGAATTCCGCTCCGGAATGACCGGCGTGATTTCCAAAACGACATCCGCTTCGACCATTCCATGAACGATCGGAATCGGATGTTGACCTAGCGAAATACGAATCTTGACTTCCGGTTTGTCATGAACGATAGGGTTTTCCATTGCCGTTCCTCCTATGATTGGCAACAATTTCTTACCAAGAATCCGAGATTTTGTCAATGGATTCGCGTTGTCTTTTTGGACAAATACCCGTCCGGAGATCCCTCGAGGAGCTCAGGATGACGCTGGGCGAGATGTGTTACAATATCGCCAATATGAATCTCCTTGATGACCTGAATCCAGAGCAAATTTCAGCCGTTACTCATACAACGGGGCCTCTTATGATTGTTGCGGGGGCGGGGACAGGGAAGACGACAGTGGTCACAAAGCGCATTGCTTGGCTCATCGAACAAGGGCTCGCAAAGCCGGAGCAGATTTTGTCGCTCACGTTTACGGACAAAGCGGCAGGTGAAATGGAAGAGCGTGTCGACTTGTTGCTGCCGTATGGGTATGTCGATCTTCAGATTTCGACCTTCCACGCATTCTGCGAACGGCTCCTTCGAGAATATGGTGCGGAGATCGGTCTCGCTCGGGACTTTAAGCTTTCAACCGAACTCGACACGTGGCTTTTAATGCGCCAACATTTCGACAAGTTTGTCCTCGACTATTACCGCCCACTCGGAAACCCAACAAAGTACCTCAAAGGATTCCTTTCGCATTTCTCGAGACTTAAAGATCAAGCAATTGATCCGGATGCCTATCTGAAGTTCGTCGAAGAGCGCGTTCTCGACGAGGATGCAATGCAAACCCCCTCTCCCTTCGAGGGAGAGGGCCGGGGAGAGGGTTTGTCCGAGAAGAAGCGACTGTGCGAGCTCGCGAATGCATATCAGACGTACCAATCAATCCTTCAGGAGCACGATGCCCTTGATTTTGGTGATCTCATTTTGTATTCATTAAAACTGATGCGTGATCGGCCGCGCGTTCTCAAACTTGTTCGCGACAAGTTTCGCTTCGTCCTCGTCGATGAGTTTCAAGATACAAACCATGCGCAGTACGAACTCGTAAAACTCATTGCCGCGCCGAGTAACAACCTAACGATTGTGGGGGATGATGATCAATCGATTTATCACTTTCGCGGAGCGTCTCTTGAGAATATTCTGCGTTTTGAGACAGATTTCCCGAATACTGTTCGGGTTGTGCTTACAAAGAATTACCGATCTGCGCAATCGATCCTCGACCATGCTCATACGTTTATTCAAATGAATAACCCACACCGTCTCGAGTCAAAAAGTGGATTAACGAAGCGTCTGATCGCGCACTCCGAGAAACAGGGAACCATTGAACACATTCATTGCTCAACGCTTGAGGACGAAGTTCTTTCGGTCGTGAAAAAGATCGCTGAGCTTCGAGATGCTGACCAGGATTTATCCTGGAATGATTTTGCGATTCTCGTCCGATCAAACAGCGCCGGAGATGACTTTGCGGCCGCTTTCGATCGTCACGGAATCCCATTTCAGTTTCTCGCCCTCTCGGGACTTTATACAAAGCCGGTTATTCTCGACTTGCTCGCGTTCATGCAAGTCATCGACCGCCCATTCGAGAGTCCGAGTTTCTATCGTGTTCTGACTTCGCCAATGTATGCGATCGATGCACGCTCAATCTCAGAGCTGAATCTTCTTGCCCAAATGAAAGGAAAGTCGTTGTTTGAGGCGTGTGAGATGGCTTCATCGATCAGCAAGCTCTCGCCGGAGGTCCTCGAGAAACTGCGCACGATCTTGTTTCAATTGAACGAACTTCGAACGACTTTGAAAGGAAAGCCGGCGACTGAGTGCTTTAAACAACTCGTCCGAAAACTCGGTTACATCGAGTATCTCAACTCACGACCAGAAAACGAGAAGATGGAATCGTTTCGATATCTCAATCAGTTTCTCGAGCGCGTGAAGTCGTTTGAGGTTCGCAATGATCAAAAGACACTGCACGCGTTCCTCGATGAGTTTGCTCACGAGCGCGATGCGGGCGAAGAGGGTTCGCTCTCTGTTGATTTTGAGACAGGTCCTGAGCTTGTACGCATCATGACGGTTCACGCATCGAAAGGTCTTGAGTTCAAACATGTCTTCGTCGTCAACCTTGTTGATCGCAGATTTCCGGCTCAGGCCCGCGGAGAAACGATCCCTATTCCAGATGGTTTATTCGAGGGTACTCACGATCACGATGATGCGCACCTGCATGAAGAACGCAGACTGTTTTATGTTGCGATGACGCGTGCAAAAGAAGGTTTGTATTTCACTTCTGCGGATGATTACGGCGGAGCGCGGGCGCGTAAGCTGTCAAGATTCCTCCATGAACTTGGGTATGAGAAACCGGATGGGAAAGATCGCGCGCTCGTGCATTTGTTCGATGAAGATCGTGGGGAACAAGAAGAGCATATTTCGAAGACCGAGATTTCGATCCCAGTACCGAAGCAATTTTCGTTTACGCAACTTGCAGCATTTAAAACCTGTCCGTATCAATACAAATTTGCTCACGTCTTGAAAGTGCCCGTATTCGGTCGCTGGACATTCTCGTTCGGAAAAACCATGCACAACACGCTTCAGAACTATTTTACCCTCTGGCTTGAGCGTGCGGGAATGAAACAAGTGTCGTTATTCGAGACGCCCTCGACGACGACCGACCCAATGCCTGTCACCGAGAAGGATCTTCTCGACCTCTACGCCCAAGCCTGGATTGATGACTGGTATGAGGATGATAAACAACGCGAGGAGTATCGCGCAAAAGGAAAAGAATCTCTGCTTGCGTATTTTCGATCGTTTAAAGACAAGCGACCCAGTCCTTTGTTTCTCGAACAAGGCTTCACGCTGAAGTTTGGTGATGTTGTGCTGAAAGGGCGCATCGATCGTATGGACACATTCGAGGATGGTGTGGAAATTATCGATTACAAAACAGGATCGCCAAAGACGGAGAAAACGTTGAAGCCGGAAGATCGTGAACAGTTGTATTTGTATCAGATGGCGGCGATCGATGTGCTCGGACTGAAACCAAAGAAGCTCACGTATCATTATCTCGAGGACAACTCGGATGTTTCATTTATCGGAACAGACGATCAACTCGCGGAATTGCGACAAAACATCATTGATCGCGTGCAGGCAATTCGTAAGAGTCAGTTCGAAGCGACGCCTGGTTTTCATTGTCGATTTTGTGACTTTGCAGATATTTGTGAATTCAGACAGTAGCAAGTAAAATGTACACGTATGGGAATGTCATCGATGAAACAATTGGTTCGCCGACAGATTCAGAGAAAACAATTCGGGACGGCAATTACTTCATCGCAAATTGTTGGATGGGGAAACGAATTTTTACGAGATGTATTACCAATGGATCGGGATGCAGATGCGCGCGTTATTTCCTACAAAGATGGCCTGCTGAAAATTGTGACAAAAAGTGGATCGACAACACAGTACTTGAAAGAATTTGAGGAAGAACTCCGAAACCGGATGATGGAAAAATTTCAAGACACCAAATTAGACAAAGTTATTTTTCAAATCAATCGCGCCCTTTTGGAAGAACACCTATGAGTTTGCGTTTATACCTCATCATCATGGCTCTCGTGAGTCTTAGTGCTTGGATCGCATGGTTTATTGTTATTTACACCATCGATCCAACAAAGTCTGGGTTTTTAGGATTCTTCTTATTCTTCGTCACACTCGGAATTTCTGTTCTCGCGAGCGTAACGCTTCTCGGAACTCTTCTGCGTGTCTGGATAAAAAAAGATCAGGTTGTTTACCGACATGTTATTCGATCCTTGAGACAAGGCCTTATCCTCACAGCGCTATTTTTGGCAGCGCTCCTCCTTTCTGGAATTGGGCTTTTAGTCTGGTGGGTGCTTGTCCTTATTGTCTTTATTGCAAGTATTTTGGAGCTTATTTTTCTTGGATCTACAGAATCAACTTGAACACCAAAATTATCAATCAAAATCCTTGATGGATCCGTCTAGATTTTGTAAAATAGATGCACATTGTGACATCTTTTTTGTTCTCCTTATGCTCGACAAATTCTTCGGTAAATTCTCAAAAGATCTTGGAATTGATCTTGGAACATCGCACACGCTCGTTTACTCGAAAGAGGGTGGAATCATTATTAATGAACCATCCATCGTTGCGGTGAACACAAGAACCGATCAAATTTTAGCGGTGGGAAAAGATGCAAAAGACATGCTTGGAAAAACCCCTCCGCATATTTCCATTACAAAGCCATTGCAAAAAGGGGTGATTTCAGATTTTGAAGTGACAGAAAAAATGTTGAAGTATTTTATTGATAAAGCTTACACAGACTCGTTTACCTTTGCTCCGCGTCCACGAATCGTGATCGGTGTTCCTCTTGAAACAACAGAAGTGGAACGTAAAGCGGTTGAAGATGCTGCAATCTCGGCCGGCGCGCGTAAAGTATATCTCGTTGAGAATCCCATGCTTGCCGCACTCGGTGCACGTCTTCCATTATCAGAATCGATTGGAATGATGATCGTCGATTTGGGTGGAGGAACAACGGAAATCGCTGTCATGTCCCTTGCAGGAATCGTTACCTGGAAGTCTTTGGATATTGCGGGTGACGAATTGAACAAAAATATTATCCAATACGCGCGAGACATGTTTAACCTGTTGCTTGGTGAACGTGTCGCCGAAAAAGTGAAAATGCGTATTGGATCCGCCATTCCACAAGAAACGCCTCTTGAAATTGAAATGCGTGGTCGCGATCTGATTACAGGACTTCCGAGAGAGATTATCGTCACTGACACACAGATCAGAGAGGCAATGGATCGTTCGATCAGAACAATCATCGAACAAATCAAAGCAACACTTGAAAAAACACCTCCAGAACTCGTGGCGGACATTTACGAGCGGGGCATTGTGCTTACAGGCGGCGGAGCGCTGCTTCGAGGACTTGATGTTTTGATCAGTCGCCACGCTGAGATTCCTGTGCGAGTTGCCGAGGATCCCGTGACTTCTGTTGTGCGCGGAGCTGGTTTACTTCTCGAGAATGAAGAACTCCTCAAAGATATATCACTGCCTTCCGCAACCGAAGGCAACATTATTTAAAATTGTTTCTTTCGCCTTTTCAGCCCTTTCCGCCTTTTTTCTTTATGCCCACCTTTCGAACATGGTTGAATGTTCACCGTCGATTTATTGCGCCAGCTCTCCTGGTCCTGTTTTTCTTGATCTTGTTTTTTGCACGATCCCTCTTTTTTCGATCACTTCAATTCATCCAAAAACCGTTTGTCTCCTCTGGAACTTGGATTTCAAACCAATATCAATCAACATTCGGTGCCTGTTCCGTTAATCCCGATGATTATGAGCGTCTGGTTGCAGAGCGGAATCAATATGCGATTGAACGCTCAGAGATCGAGCGGATAAAATTAGAAAATACGACCTTGATAAAAGAACTCGGTTTTTTGAAACAACGTCAACTGAGTGCCGTTCCGGCAGCCATTATCAGTCGAGTCGTTTCGAACCAAACTTCCACGTTTATGGTAAACGTTGGATCAGACAATCATATCGTCCTTGGTTCCGC
>MGEI01000003.1:107027-182900 GCA_001791305.1 Candidatus Uhrbacteria bacterium RIFCSPLOWO2_01_FULL_47_17 | reverse complement strand
CACCATTGGGATTGCACAGGGTGCGGCAGGGAATTTGATCGAATTGAAATTTATTCCCGCCGATGAGGAAATTCATCCGAATGATCTTGTCATCACATCTGGCCTGGAAGACAATGTCCCATCTGGTCTTATTGTTGGAGTCGTCAACACGGTTAAACCAGAACCAGAAGCCCCATTTCAACAAGCGATCGTCGAGCCGTTATCAGACGTTCGTCGATACAACCATGTTGTGATTCTTGTTCCATCATTATGACGCGCATTTTTCTGCACATTCTTGCTGGAATTTTTTTGTCGGTTATTGAAGCGAGTTTTTTTGGGTCCTTGCAAGGTGTGTTTCGTTTCACCCCTTTTGTCCTTGTGATCAGTGTTTATTTGCTTCAACATCACTCCATGAAGTCAGCCGCATCATGGATGATCATCCACGGACTTTTACTTGATTTTACGGGCGCATCTGTTGTCCCACTCGTGACCGTTGCTTATCTTATTACCGCATGGGTTGCCCTTTTAAGCGCAGAGCGAATTTTTTCAAACAGGTCATTTTATGGTGTGGCGGCATGTGCCGGTTTAAGTTACGTTACATTTCAAATGGCAACAGGTTTTTTGCAACTCGCGTTTGAATTCACAAAAAAACAACCCTTTCATTGGGGGACCTATTTCTCGGATGCAGGTGCGCGCCTTTTGATGTTATTTCTCTCTCTTCTCGTTCTCTATTCATTCGCAAAACAAATTCGTTCAGGCTTAGTAAAACTTTCCTTACTTCCACCTTCGCGTCAAACGTACTAACATGTTTAACTTTTGGAAACGCAAATCCACCTCTCATATTTTCGTGGTCCAGCACCATGCAGGGTTTGGATTGAAGCGAAATAAATCATCAGACGCGATCGACATCACGGATGGCTATATTTCTGACGATCTTTCTTCACACGAACGATCGATTCGTTCAACTGTGTCATCAAAACGACTTACGATTGGTTTCTCCCTTTTCTTTTTAGTCTTTTTTGCATTTTTTTCACGGGCACTCTATTTGCAAGGATTAAAAGGTTCGCATTTTTATGCGCTTGCAGATGCAAACCGGTATCGTGTGACTCGTGTCGTTTCACCACGTGGAAAAATTTTGGATCGTCATGGCGTTGTGCTTGCAACAAATGTCCCTTCGTTTTTACTCACCTTGACCATTGCAGATTTACCCAAAGAGGCAGAGGAACGAGAGCTCGTGATACAAGGTGTGTCTAAACAAGTTGGTGTTCAACGTGCAGATATAGATTTGCTACTGACACAATATGCAAAACAGCCGCAAGAGCACGTGCCTGTGCTGCGGAATATCCCATACGAGTCGGCCATGCGACTCACGATTGAAATCGCCCAATATCCAGGCTTTAACCTGATTGCAAGTGTTCAGCGTTCCTATCCTTCCACAGCCGTATCGCTTTCTCATGTGCTCGGGTACATGGGAAAAATATCTCCTACGGAGTCTGTTCAGCTCGCTTCGTCAGGATATCGAGCCATCGATCAGATTGGAAAAACGGGAATTGAACGAACAGCTGAGACGCAATTACGTGGAACACCTGGCAAATTAGTTACAGAGGTGAATGCATCCGGACATGAACTGTCGGTGATCTCAAAAACGGATCCAATTTCTGGAACGGATGTTCATCTTGGCATTGATCTTGAGTTGCAAAAGTTTATTGAAATTCAATTGCAAACTATTTTACAACAAGTTCATGCCACGCGCGCTTCTGTTGTTGCGATTGATCCTCGTTCAGGAATCGTACGTGCACTTGTAAGCTTACCTGCATTTGATAACAATCTTTTTTCCAGTCAGATCACAAACGAGACCTATCAACAACTTGCACAAGACCCAAATCAGCCCCTCTTTTTTCGAGCGATTTCTGGGGAGTATCCTTCCGGATCCATTTTTAAACCCGTCGTTGCCTATGCCGCACTTGCAGAACACATTGTCGGCGAACATACGTCGTTTGTTTCAAGTGGGGGCTTACGCGTAGGGGAATGGTTTTTTCCTGACTGGAAGGGGGGCGGGCATGGAGTGACAGACGTGCGAAAAGCGATCGCTGAATCCGTAAACACGTATTTTTACATTATTGGCGGTGGATTCCAAGATACAATTGGTCTTGGGGTTGATCGTATAGCCGAGTATTCTCGTTATTTTGGTTTTGGTGCAAAAACCGGAATCGATCTCCCAAATGAAGCAACGGGATTCTTGCCGTCAAAAGAATGGAAAGAGAAAGCAAAAGGAGAACGATGGTACGTTGGAGACACGTATCATTTGGCCATTGGTCAGGGAGATTTTCTTACAACACCACTTCAAATGACCGTTGCAACAGCAACGATTGCAAATGATGGACAGGCAATTCAACCGCATGTCATTGATTCGGGCGAAGAGATAAAAAAGGTGGAGGTGAAGAACTTAGACGCAACCGCGCTTCGAATTGTGCAAGAGGGGATGAGACAGTCTGTCACCGTTGGAAGCAATAGACGATTGCTAAGTTTGCAATTTCCTGTCGCAGGAAAAACGGGAACAGCACAATCTGGAGCGGAGCGACCAACACACTCTTGGTTTACGGGTTATGGTCCCTATGACAAGCCAACGCTCGCGATCACGATTCTCGTCGAGGAGGGAGGGGAAAGTACCGCAGCCGCTGTTCCGCTCGCAGAAAAAATATTCGCTTGGTGGTTTGCGCATGGAAATCGTTAACGTATTCGTAGGGGAGGCTCGTGAGCCTCCCCTACGAACGCATATTCGTCTATACTAGAAACGTATGAAAAAAATCTTTGTCTTTTTTTGTTTGCTTTTTCTTTCCGTTCCGCTTGTACATGCAGAGAGCCTCGACTTACCGAAAACATCCACACAAGTTCCAGCCACCATCACAGAGATTCAATCCGTACGCCCAGTAACTGCAGGCATGAATGCGTATGAATTTCGCGCACAAACAAAAACGGGCGAAGTTTATAACGTACATACGAGTGACTCAGCACCAGAAGGAATTGCCATTTCGTTAAAAAAGGGTCAAAAAATCTTTTTACAAAAAATAGATGGAAATCCACCGCAAGTTTATTTTGAGGATGTTGAACGTACGGGTGCGCTTTGGTGGATCCTGTCCCTCTTTGTCCTCCTTGCCCTTGTCGTTGGACTCAAACGAGGCTTTTGGTCTTTAATCGGGCTTGGAATGACGCTCCTTGTGTTGTTTGGGTTTATTTTTCCAAGTGTCTTACGCGGGCAAGACGTCCTTACGGTTACCATTCTCGGTTCGATCGGAATTCTCGCAGTGAACATGCTCATCTCACACGGTTTCCGAAAAGAATCCTTCCTCGCATTTTTATCCACCATGCTTGGTTTTCTCTGTGTCTGGATCTTCGCACATCTTTTCACGTCTTGGACTTCTATTTCTGGAACAGGTTCAGAAGATGCCTTATTACTCGTCGGAGATGTTCCCGTGGAAATTCTTACCATCCGGCTCTTTTTAGCCGGTGTCATTTTAGGAGCCGTAGGTGTCCTCGACGATGTTGCGATTTCTCAAACAGAGATTGTGCACGAACTTGTGAAAGCTGATTCAAGTCTCTCGCGCAGAGAACTATTCTTACGCTCCATGCGTATTGGAAGACATCATATCGCCTCAACCATCAACACACTCGTTTTGGTGTACGCTGGCGCGTCTATGCCAATTCTCATCCTCTTCCTTTACCATTCAGGCAACGTCAGCGCGTTTCTCAACTCAGAAATCATCACCGAAGAAATCGTTCGTACGCTTGCGGGAACAACAGCCCTTATCCTAACTGTTCCAATCTCTTCGTTTATTGCGGCATACGGATATAGCCCCAATTCACTTGACATGACACACAAACATCCGTAGAATACGTTTATTACTCGCGGAGCTCTGCCCGCGGGTTTCATTTTTATGCCAACATATCTCTCCAAACAAGGTCTTGAAGATCTTAAAGCAGAACACGCAAAACGCATTACACAAATTCGTAAAGAAATTGCGGAAAAAATTAGTGCGGCAAAAGAACTCGGAGATCTCTCTGAGAACTTTGAATATCATGAAGCAAAAGAACAACAAGGACTTAATGAATCACGTGTGGTTCAACTTGCTGACATGATTCGTGATGCGGTCATTGTCAATGAATCAACAGGAGGAACATCCCTTGGTCTTGGAACCACATTTGTGGTCGAAGTAAACGGGGCGCAAAAAACATACTCTCTTGTTGGATCTAATGAATCTGATCCAATGTCGGGAAAAATCAGCAATGAATCACCAATAGGTCTTGCATTCATGGGACATGAAGTGGGTGACTTGATTGAAATTCAAACCCCAGGAGGAGCCATGACCTACAAAATTATCTCCATCAAATAATGGAAATTACGGAAAATCGTCTTTGACGAAAAAGACGGTTCCCTATAAAATAGAGCCACATTTGGCTCTATTTTTGTTTGTTTAATTGATCCCGATATGACCCAAGAAGAAATTGTTCGACGTGAACGCCTGGAAAAAATGAAAACGGCAGGACTTGATCCTTATCCATCAGGTTCTCTTCGAACACACATGCTCCAAGAAGTCATGGATAACTTTGAGTCATTTCTCGCAAATCAAACTTCCGTTATTTGTGATGGTCGCGTGCGATTGATCCGAAAACACGGCGGACTCACATTCGTACAGTTGCAAGATGCATCGAGAATGATGCAACTCGCACTTCATAAAGATCAAATTGGCGAAGAAACTTATGAACAGTTTCACGAGTTCGTTGATGTTGGCGATTTTCTTGAAGTCACTGGAATTGTGTTCAACACAAAAAAGGGCGAGCCGACGATTGATGTAAAGGCGTTTCGCATCATGAGCAAGGCGCTCATGCCACTGCCAGAAAAATTTCATAGACTCACAGATGTTGAGGCACGTTATCGTGAGCGTGAATTGGATTTAATCATGAATGCGGATGTACGCGAGCGTTTCATCAAACGATCAAAACTCATTTCGTCGCTCAGACACTTTCTTGATGATCGCGGATTCCTCGAAGTCGAGACACCAATTCTTCAACCAATTCCTGGTGGAGCAAACGCACGACCATTTATTACGTATCACAATGCGCTTGATGCAGATTTATATTTACGCATCGCTCCAGAACTCTATCTCAAACGCCTCATGGTTGGTGGGTTTGAAAAAGTGTATGAGATTGGGCGACTTTTTCGTAATGAGGGAATCGATTTTGCGCACAATCCAGAATTCACGACCATCGAACTTTACTGGGCGTTTGTGAAAGACAAAGTTACCTATGTTGATTTTCTTGAAGAGATCATGCGGCATATTATTAACGCCTCCATGGGTTCTCTTCATGTTCCATACGGTGAGGGCGAGATTGATTTTGAATCCGCATGGCCCCGTAAAACGTTTCGAGAGGCAATCATTGAGGATTGCGGAATCGACATTGATCTCTATAAAACAGAATCCGAATTGATCGCGATTGTTCGCGAGAAAAAGTTGGATGTAGATTTCAAGAACGCCGTTGGAATTGGTGAGCACTACGATCAATTGTTTAAAAAGACGGCGCGTGCACATATCACACAGCCGGTTTGGATTTTTGATTACCCCGTCGAGCTAAAACCGCTCGCAAAGGAAAGTCCGGAAGATCCAACCAAATCCGCATCTGTTCAGCTTGTTGTTCACGGAATGGAAATCATTAACGCGTATTATCACGAATTGAATGACCCAATTGAACAGCGACGACGTTTTGTAGCACAAGAGGATTTGCGTGAACAGGGAAGTGAAGAAGCACAATTTCTCGATGAAGAGTTTCTCTCTGCCCTTGAACACGGAATGCCGCCAACAAGTGGAATGGCAATCGGCATCGATCGTCTCGTCGCATTTCTGACAAACGCTCCAAACTTGAAGGAAGTTATCTTGTTCCCAACACTCAAACCAAAAACACCAGAAACAACACCAGAACCTGAGGTATGACGAAACGCATTTTGATTTTCGGAACATTCGACGGATTCCACGCTGGGCATCAGTTTGTGGTTGAAGAAGCGGCAAAGAAGGGAAGTGAGCTTGTGGCTGCGGTTGCTCGAGACGCACACGTGAGAGCGCTTAAGCACAAAGAACCTCACAACGATGAACAAACTCGCCTCGCACGCGTGGCTAAGGATCCGCATGTCTCTCGAGCCATGTTGAGCGATGAAGAACTCGGCTCCTACCGCATTCTTGACGAGGTACAGCCCGACCTGATCGTCCTCGGCTTTGATCAACTTGCCCTCAGAGACGACCTTGAACGCTGGATGCAGGAACACGATCGAAACATCCCAATAGAGACACTTGCCGTGTTTCAAAAAAAATAAAGACAAAAGTACGTTCACTCCACCACTCCATCACTCAACCACTTTTGCTTTATGCACCGAACATGGGTTGAAATTAAAGAGCAGGCACTTGCTCATAACATCCAAACACTCCGATCCCTTGTTGGGAACGGGGCTGTTTTTTGTGCAGTCGTAAAGGCAAATGCGTATGGACATGGCCTGAAAGAAGTTGCACGTATTGCGCGTCGCAATGGCGTTGATGCGTTTGGTGTCGATAGCATCGATGACGCACTCATTTTACGTGATTTATTTCCAACCTCTCTGATCATCGTCCTCGGCTACACCATGTCGGAACGATTTCATGAAGCGATTCGTGAACAAATTGACCTCACCCTCTATGACCTCGAAGGTTTACGAGAAGCCGATGCTGTTGCTTCAAAGTCTGCTCTTCCTGCGCGTGTTCATCTTAAAATTGAAACTGGAACATCACGTCAAGGCGTTTCCATGGATGATCTTCCTGATCTTCTCAATATTTTTCGAGAATCAAAACATCTTCAGCTTGTGGGCGTATCAACACATTTTGCCAACATCGAAGACACGGCCAATCCGGAATACGCCACGCTTCAATATCAACGATTTACACAAGCGCTTGAGCTTGTACAAACGTTTGAGCTTTCACCGCAATACATCCACTGCGCTTGTTCTGCGGCAATTCTTTTATACCCACAAACATATGGCACCCTTGTCCGCGCAGGCATTGCGATGTACGGGATCTGGTCGTCTGCAACCGTTCAAGAAACCATGCACAAACAATCCATTCCATGCGAACTTCAGCCTGTCCTATCTTGGAAAACACGTATCGCTCAAGTAAAATCTATTGCAGGAGGAACACCCATTGGATATGGTCTCACTGAGATCGTGCAAAAGCGTAGTCGTATTGCGGTCCTTCCTGTTGGATATTGGGATGGTTATGATCGCAAACTTTCCTCACGCGGAGAGGTATTGATTGGAGGGTATCGATGTAAAGTTATGGGACGTGTGAGCATGAACATGATGATGGTCGATGTTTCCAATATTCCAAACGTTCAAAAGAACCAGGAAGTCATTCTTATTGGAAAAGACGCGCGCAATATGATCACAGCAGATTTCGTTGCACAAAAACTCTCGACCATCCCGTATGAGGTTTTGGCGCGCATTAATGCGGCCATTCCACGTGTTGTGGTTTAGCATATGCAAAAGAGAAATCACTTTCATCGTTTGCAACAAAAACGCTATTCGCGTGGTGCGTATCGCAACCCTTATTTTCAGGCACCAAAGATACAGACAAAGAAGTATCTCTACGGACTTGCTGCGGGAATTGCAGCTCTTCTCGGCGTCATGATTTATTTCTATGCATATCCAGCATTTTCACTTAAACAGGTAGAAATTCGTGGTCTTGAAGCAGCATCAAACACACAAATCGAAACGCAGGTACGCGCGTACCTTAATCAGTCTCACCTCCTTTTTTTTCATAAAACAAACAAGTTCCTTTTTTCTGAAAAAGATCTTCAAACATTTCTTGCGAACTCATTTGCGTTTGATCGTCTGGAAATCCGTGTCAAAAAACAAACCCTTTCTTTAAACGTCAAAGAACGAACATCTGATGTAATTTGGAAGTCCGGTGGGGAACAATACTTAGCGGATCTGAAGGGTGTTATTACGCAAAAAATCGATTCTCAAGCAAATTTGCGCAATCTTCCTGTCCTCACAGATCGAAACAATAAGCCGGTTAAAATAGGTGATAGCGTACTTACAGAAGAACAGATGAAACATATTCTTGCATTTGAAAATATCTTAACCTCAAACGGATTTGGATTTCGTGAGGCGCAGATAGATCTCCAAACAGGGAAGTGGGTCGGAATCGTAACACTCGAGGGGTATCTCATCATGTTTGATCCGGATGGGGATTTACAAGCACAATTTAACCGCTTAAAAACAATTCTGGATGACACCATTAAAGACACATCTAAACTGCAGTACATCGACTTACGATTTGGAGATCATGTGTACTATAAATAAACGATTGAAAGATGTGTCGTAAAATGAATAGGCTGTAAGGGGTAAGGAGAGGGGGAGACGAGAAATGGGCACAGCACGATCCGTGAAGCTACGAGTGCACATCGGACAGAGTCTATTGGCCATGTTATTCACTGACTGGTCGAAGTGCTGTTCAAAACAGCTTTCGACAAGCTCGATCAATATGGAAAAGAAAATCTTCTGCGGCAGATTATGATACACAGCATGAGACTTGGGCACTGCATTCGATATTAAATAAATCGCCCTATTTACGCTAAATTGAGACAATTTATAAGGTATACTGATACCCCCTGTTTCTGAGGCGTGATTGTATAGTGTCGTATAAGATATATTGTACGACACTACTTTTAACAGCAAGAAGAACCCGGGTGAAGGGCTCTCTTTGCTTCTCTTTTCCTTATATTGAACTGCCTGTTCCTGAAAAATAACCCCCTAAGTAGCTGACCAACAACAGAACAACTCCGATCCCAAAAACCAAAAAGCCAATGCTGATGATCCCCTTAATGCTTTCATCGTCATTCTTTGAAATCTCACGAACCATCACGATGGCGAAAAGGAGAAATCCTGCGAGCGGTGCAAGCGTTAAAATCCATCCAGCAATTTTTAAGAGCGTAACAATTTGTATGTTCATATTAAGGAAATTGTAGATAAAACAATGGATCAGCTGGTATTCCCTCTTTACGCACTTCAAAGTGAAGATGAGGGCCTGTTGATAATCCTGTAGATCCCACAGCGCCAATTTGGCCGCCGCGAGGAATATATTGATCTGCAATCACGTCGATGCGAGAAAGATGGGCGTACAGAGTTGCAATTCCTTCTGAATGAATCACCATGACATAGTTTCCATACTGCGCTCCCCTACGCGTCCATGCAACAAATCCTGGTGCTGCCGCTTTTACCGCTGTACCCGTTGGCGCAGGTAAATCGATTCCAGGATGTTCAAATAAATTTCGAAACGGATACGTTGGGTCATGAAATGTTGAAGAGAGACCTCTTGCGCCTGGATTGATCGGCCAAGAGAGGAGTCCCCCACCGATTTCGTCTGTTGGTTGAATGCGTTGTTCTAATTTTGCTTGCAATTGTTGAATTTGATTCTGAATGAAAATCTGTTCTTGCTTTAAATCTTGAACTAATTGTTGAAATCGTTTTTCTGATTGTTGCGTTGTTGCAAGAATAATGGATTTTGCTTCCTGTTCCTCGTCCAGCTGTGTTTTATGTTTTTCCAAGTCATGTTCAACCTGTTCAATTTCACCGCGTTTTTTTTCTTGATCAACGCGTGATTGTTCCAAAGAATTCTTTGTTGCTTTTGCTTCAGAAACAGCTTTTGAAAGATCTCCCTGAATTTGCTCAAGTCTTTGAACCGTGTCTAAAAGCGAAGAAAAGCGATCCGTGCCGTAAAAAATTTGAATGGGAAGCGCCTGATCTTGCGCTTGAATTTTTTGGACAACCGTTACAATCAGTTCTTTTTGACGGCCCAGCTTTTGTTGCATGTCCAAAATATTCTGCTGAATTTTGACGATTTCCGAGTTAATAAGATCAATTTGCGCCGTTGTTTCACGAATTTGCAGTTCCGTTCTTCCAATGCGGTTTTGCAAAAGATCAAGTTCCGTTTCAAGAGTTACCGCTTGTGATTGTGCTTCTTCAATTTTTTTTTGATAAACCTGAATTTGCTGGTTTAAATCATTAATGTTTGCCTTTTTTTCCTCAATTGTTTGTGCGGCTTCGGGGGAAGGTGTTATCGAGAGCTCATCTGCGCGTAAAAAAGATACGTCAAAGCAAAAAATAAGAATCAAGATTCCGAAAATGGAAACGATGGTTTTTGCCCGAACGTGGGACATAGTCATTTTAAGAGCGAAACGGCGTGATCAATGCGTTTAAGCGATTCTTGTTTTCCAAAAATCCACAGCAATTCAAATGGATTCGGGGATTTTTCTTTTCCGGATAATGCGGCACGTAATGGCCACAACACATTTCCATTCTGATAACTTCCCTCTTCAATATACTTCTTTACGGCCGCTTCGAGAAGTATGCGATCGGTGAACATATCGTCTGGAGTCTTCTCGAGAACCTGACGAAGAGCAACGAGATGCATCTTTGCGTCCGTTGCATCTGCTTTCTTCCAAACGAGTATTGCAGGATCAAATTCGATCGATTGCAAATACTCGAGTGCACGATCCGCGAGATCCTGAAGCGTAACAAGACGATCTTTTTCGATTTCACAAATACGCTCGAGAAAAGACGGGTCGATTGAAACCTGAGACTTCTCGAAAAACGGCTTTGCGAGGGCGATCAATTCTGGCGTTGATTTTGTTCGAAGATACATTCCGTTCATCCAGTCGAGTTTTGCATGATCAAATACAGCACCACTCTTGTTGATCTTCGAGAGATCGAATAACTGAACGAGTTCGTCGAACGAATAAATTTCACGATCGGCTGTTGGATTGAATCCGAGCAGCGCAACGAAGTTGGTTAATGTTTCCGGCAAATATCCTTTTGCGAGATAATCTTCGACCGCGACATCGCCCTGACGCTTCGACAGCTTTGATTTATCTGGGTTCAAAATCAGTGGAAGATGCGCAAATTTTGGAAGCGTAAATCCAAACATGTTGTACAAAATAACATGTTTTGGTACTGATGAAATCCATTCATCACCACGAATAATGTGTGTGACGCTCATGTCATTATCATCAACGACAACCGCGAGGTGATAGGTTGGAAATCCATCCGTTTTTAAGAGAACCTGATCGTCAACCTCTTTGTTGTCGATCGTAATCTCACCACGGATCTCGTCTGTAAACGTGGTCTTCCCTTCTGGAACAAGTAATCGAACGACATGCGGTTCGTTTGCAGCAATCTTCGAGGCAATTTCATCCTTCGACAAATGCAGACAGGTGCGATCATATTTCATCGGAGACTTCATGGCCTGCTGTTCTTCACGAAGTGCCGTAAGTCGTTCTTTTGTACAAAAACAATAGTAGGCATCGCCTTTGTCGAGGAGACGCTGTACATGCTCGCGATAAAGTTCGAGGCGCTCGGACTGGATGTATGGACCCTTGTCTGGTGGAAGCCCCATTGTTTTGAGCGTCGCGATCAATGCGTCAACTGCACCAGGAACAAGACGCGCTTGGTCTGTGTCTTCAATGCGCAAAATAAACGTTCCATTTTGTTGTTTTGCGTAAAGATAACTATAAAGCGCCGTGCGGAGTCCGCCGACGTGAAGGTATCCCGTTGGTGATGGGGCGAAGCGGGTGACAACATTCATAAGAGAAACAAAGTGAAAGAGTGGAAGAGTGATTGTGTGGGAGCTATTTTTTCAAAAAAGAAAGAAACATCCTTCACTTTTTGACTCTTTCACTTTTTCACTTTCCGCTTAATTGACGATAAATTTCAGGGATGACCTTTCTGCAAGCTTTCCAGAATCTGTGCTGCCTTAGTGTAGCGCAAACGACGACGATCGGAAAGACGAAAGTCGCGTTTAAAATGCGGCCCGCTCGTGAAGGCTCGATCATGACGCGCCAGAGCCATTCGAGACCCATGCGCAACATGAACTGAGGTGCACGAGGCTTCATCCTCGAGATCATCTCGAACGCACCACCAACACCGACAGCGATCCGAACGGATGGAAGATTCGGCAACGCCTGTTTGATAAATTGTTCCTGTTTTTTTTGACCGAGCGCAACGAGCATGATATCGGCATTGAATCCGGCTAGGTCGTAGGGGTACCCCTCGTGGGTACCCCTGTAATGTAAATCGATGCGGCCCGGATTAAAAACAGAAATGCGAACGCCAGGATATTTTTGTTCAAAATACTGTTTTGTTTTTTTTGCCGCACCCTCTTCCCCACCAACAAGTAATAAGTGCCTATTGGTCTTATAGGACAAATAGGCCAGGCGATCGACAAGGTCGACGCCAGTGTGGCGATGATGCAGTCGCTCATCGGTCAGAGCTGCAATCGCAAAGCGAAGACCGACGCCGTCGGGCAAAGAGAGATCACTCGACTGCAACAATTTTTGAAACTCAGTGTCTTTAGAAGCGAGCAAAAGAAACTCCGGGTTTGGAGTTGCGAGAAATTTTGAGGTGTTCCCATTCACCCATTCTGTGAGTTGTTGGTCGAATTCGTTATCGGACAAATCGTCGATCGGAACGTCGAAAATAAAATGACGCATGTGCACACAGTCTATCAAAATGCTACACTTATTCAAGTATTTTTGTTTGACAAAACATTTTTGGCACTCTATCATTATGAGTGCTAAACGAAAGAAAATTCCAAATATGATGCCCAATAATTTTACATTGAAATCCCAAGAAGCTCTTCAGCGTGCGCATAATATCGCCATCGAGAACGGTCAGCCCGCACTCGAACCGATTCACGTTTTGGTTTCTCTTCTCACCCAAGAGGACGGAATCATTCCGACGATCGTCGATAAAATCACGACACAGGAATCAAATCTTCGTCATGAACTCGACCACATTCTCGAAACGCTTCCAAAGTCCCCTGCCCCGCAAGCGGGTGGAGTTGGACAAATGTATCTCAGCCAACAAATGGCAGAGGTACTTTCTATGGCGCACAAAAAAGCCAAAGAGTTTAAGGATGACTTCATCTCGACAGAGCATTTGCTCCTCGCCTTGCTCACAAACAAGCCTGTCGAGTCATTGCTTGCACAATATGAAATCACAGAAGAATCCGTGATGCGCGCACTGAAAGATATTCGCGGAGCGCAACGCGTCGACACGGCCGAGCCGGAAGCGCGCTACCAAACATTGCAAAAATACGGAACAGACCTCACAGAATCCGCTCGACTTTCCGAACTTGATCCTGTTATTGGTCGCGATACCGAGATTCGTCGCCTTATGCAGGTTCTTTCTCGACGCACCAAGAACAATCCGGTTCTGATCGGAGAAGCAGGTGTCGGAAAGACGGCGATTGTGGAAGGTCTCGCGCAACGCATTGCATCGGGTGACGTTCCCGAGCTGCTCAAAAACAAATCAATTTTCATGCTCGATGTCGGTGCGCTCGTCGCTGGCACAAAATTTCGTGGTGAATTCGAGGAAAGACTCAAAGCGGTCATCAAGGAAATCGAAAGTTCTAGCGGGCAGATTATTTTATTTATTGACGAGCTTCATACACTCGTTGGAACTGGAACAACCGAAGGTGGAACCATGGACGCATCAAACATGTTGAAGCCTGCACTTGCGCGAGGCAAGCTGCGTGCGATTGGTGCAACGACGCTTAAGGAATACCAACGCTACATCGAAAAAGATCCTGCACTCGAACGACGATTTCAACCCGTGATGGTCGAAGAACCGACCGTCGAAGACACAATTGCCATTCTTCGAGGAATCAAAGAAAAGTACGAGGCACACCACGGTGTTCGAATTTCCGACCCATCCCTCATCTCGGCAGCCGAGTTGTCCGATCGTTACATTACAGATCGAAATCTTCCCGACAAAGCAGTCGACCTCATGGATGAGGCCGGATCTGCGCTTCGTATGCAAATCGACTCAATGCCTGAAGAACTCGATGTGCTCAAGCGAGATCTTATGCGCCTCGAAATTGAGGAGAAGGCGCTTCAGAAAGAAGATGACAAAGAATCGAAGACGCGACTTAAGGATATCGAGAAACAAATCGCGGATCTTCGCGAGCAGACGGAGGCCTTCGAGGGAAAGTGGCGCAACGAGAAGGAAAAGATCACCTTGATTCGCGAAATCAAATCCACAATCGATCGGCTGAAATTACAGGCAGAACAAGAAGAACGTAAAGGCAACCTCGAGAAAGTGGCGGAGATTCGTTATGCGAACTTGCCGCTTGAGGAGAAGAAACTGAAATCCGCCGAGGAGGCACTTCGAAAGATTCAGAAAGAACGCGGGCTCTTGAAAGAAGTGATTACGGAAGAAGATATTGCAACGGTCGTATCGCGTTGGACGAACATTCCCGTATCAAAGATGCTCGAATCCGAGATGAAAAAACTTACGCGTATGGAAGACGACCTTGCAAAGCGCGTCGTCGGACAGGCAGAAGCGATCACTGCCGTCTCGAACGCACTTCGTCGTTCTCGCGCAGGCATTGGCGAAGAACATCGTCCGATCGGTTCGTTTATTTTCCTTGGACCGACGGGAGTTGGAAAGACGGAACTTGCGCGAGCACTCGCTGAGTTTATGTTCAATGATGAGTCCGCGATGATTCGCCTCGACATGAGCGAGTACATGGAAAAACATGCGACGTCGAAGATTATCGGTTCGCCTCCCGGATATGTCGGTTACGAGGAAGGCGGACAACTCACCGAGCTTGTCCGGCGCAAACCATATTCCGTTTTGCTCTTCGACGAAATCGAAAAAGCCCATCCGGATACATTCAACTTGCTCCTCCAAATTCTCGACGAGGGTCATCTGACCGATGCGAAGGGACGCAAAGTGAACTTCAAGAATACGATTATCATCATGACTTCGAACATTGGATCGGATTTGATTCTCAATGCTGGCGCGAATCTTGGCGCAATGGGCTTCCACGAGGAATCAGAAGTCGAAATCGGATCGGATAAAGAGATTCGCGAAACAATCATGGGATTATTGAAAGATCACTTTCGACCCGAGTTTCTCAACCGCGTCGATGAGACGATTGTCTTTCATGCGCTTCGACCAGAAGACATGGAAGCGATTGTGCAAATTCAGCTTGATCGCGTGGCACTTCGTCTCAAAACACAACGACACATCGAGCTTGTTGTCTCGAATGCAGCACGAGCGCTTATCGCAAAGCTTGGATACGATCCGTCGTATGGTGCGCGTCCGGTCAAGCGTGTCATTCAAACACAAATTCTCGATCCGCTCGCCCTCAAAATTGTTTCTGGGGAAATTAAGGAGGGTAAACAAGTGCTGGTTGGAGTGAAGGGAGACGAGATTATCATCACAACGAAATCACGGTAATCTGAGGCTTTAGCCTTGGTTCCCTTTCGAAATACAAGCCAAAAAGGCTTGTATTTCGTTTGTCGAATCACTCTCTTTGCGATATACTTTCTCCATGAACAAGGCAATGGGATTGCTTATTTTTATCGCTATTTTGACCACGTCGATCCCGACGGTTGTTTTGGCTGCGCCACAAGCTCCAAGCCCTGAGCACCTGTTGTCAGACGCGGACATGACAGATGTTGACGCCATGTCGCGCAATGAAATCCAAATGTTTTTATCAAAAGGATCGCTTGCAAAATATAAAACGAAAGACATAAAAGGGGTGACACGTTCCGCTGCAGATATTATCGCGAATGCAGCGAAAGAGTTCACCTTAAACCCACGGGTCATCCTGGTTATTCTTCAAAAAGAACAAAGTCTTGTTGAAAGCCCAAAGGCAACACAAAAACAACTTGATTGGGCGATGGGGTATGCGATTTGTGACGACTGTTCAAAGTCTGATCCTCGACTGCAAAAATATCGCGGATTTGGAAAACAAATTTATTTTGCCACAAAACACATTCGTGAAGCCTACTTGTCAAAGCTGCTCATACAGGGAAAGACCTCATCCGGATACGGTCCCGGCATTGAATCCATGATCGATGGCGCCGCACTTGTCCCGCAAAACAACGCAACCGCCGCGCTTTATACGTACACGCCGCACAAACAAGGAAATGTGAACTTCATGAACATTTGGAATCGATGGTTCACAAAAATGTTTCCGGACGGAACACTTATTCAAAGTCGAAAAACTGGTGGGGTCTGGCTTGTACAGGGTGGAAAAAAACGGCCAATCATCTCGGAGGCTGTTCTGAAATCACGATTCAATGCAAACACAATTCTTCCGACGAGTATTTCGATCATAGAACAATATCCAGACGGAGCACCAATCGATTTTCCAAATTATTCCCTTCTCCGTTCTCCGACCGGATCCATTTATTTAATCGTCGATAACGTTCGACGTGGATTCATTTCCATGAACGCCCTCCGTGATGCTGGTTTCAGCATTCATGATGTCATTCAAGTAAAACAAAAAGATCTCACTCGCTACACAGAAGGCCCACTTATCTTTCCATCCACCTATTCGTCGTTATGATCACTTTCGCTGCGTTTACTCCACATTCTCCTTTGTTGCTTGAATCCATCGGCAAAGAGAATACGAAAGCCTTGCAAGCAACACTTGATGCGATGCAAAGACTTTCAGAAGAACTCTATGCATCACGCCCTGATGTTATTTTAACGATCTCAACACATCGCGGTGCGCACAAGGATGCCTTTTCTCTCAACATGCATGATGAGTACTTTATCGATGTTTCAGAATTCGGCGATCACGGAACGCATGATGAATTCCTTCCGGACATTGAACTCATGACGAACATTCAACGACGCATGCGTTCTGAAACGCTGCCATTCACCCTCGACTCAGACGCGAGCCTTGATTACGGTGTTGGAATTCCACTCACGTTACTTACAAAAGCGTTACCAATCACACACACGATTGTTCCAATTGCCTACAGTTTTTTATCCTCAAAAGCCCACGTTGAGTTTGGACGGATCTTAAAAGATATTTGTGTGAAAAGTTCAAAACGTATTGCTATCATCGCCTCTGGGGATCTCTCGCACACACTCACCTCAAATGCTCCCGCTGGTTTTCACCCATCTGGCGAGGAAGTCGATATCGCGATGGTGAAGTCCATTGAGAACATGTCTCTCTCGCAACTTCTTTCCATGGACGATGACGCGCTCGAGAATTCACAAGAGTGCGCACACCGACCTCTCTTGATTCTGTTTGGCATGCTTGAAAAAATGCCCGTGCGTCCTGAAATTCTCTCGTATGAACACCCATTTGGCGTCGGACAACTCGTGGCACAATTCCATTTGAATTAATATGATTGCGGAAGTGTATCCAATCATGCGCATGCCTCGACATGTCACCGTCTTTGACTATGCGGTGCCCGAAGAACTTCATCACCTTAAGCGAGGTGATGTTGTTGTGATTCCCTTTCGCGCTACATCCGTTTTTGGTGTCATCTCGCGCATAAAGAACGTACAAGATCGCGCGTTCCGATTGAAAGCTATTACGAAGCTTGATTCTCGTATCACGTTTTCAGATACGGAACTATCGTTCTTCGAGCATCTCGCGAGTGAGCTCGCTCAATCTGTTCCGTCTATCTTGAATAGTTGCTTACCCGAATTTCCGAAACGCATCGCAACAAAAACAGCACCCATCGCACCAAACGAACCCCTCACGATCACGCCGTCAGAACTCGACGGCCTGCAATCGACCGCGCAACAATTAACCGAACGCAGTCGTGCGTTTGCGCATGTTTCGGACATTCGACGCATGGCGTGCGTAATCGCAGGATATCTCCGATTGAAACCGGAACAGAAGTGCGTTGTGCTTTGCCCGACGATCCTCGATGCACAAAGACTTTACGCGCACTTACCGCTCGAGACCCGCTTTCTTCTCACGGGCGAAGAAAACACAGGAACACAGTTTGCTGTTTGGAATGCGCATAGAAATGCAGACGCATGTGTCATGATTGGCACAAAAAATGTTTTGTTTGCAACAGACTCGAAGACAACAACGATTTTTGTGGTGCGTTCGAGTCACGAGAACCATGGACATCACGAACAAAATCCTCGATTTGATGGACGAACAGTTGCGCACATGCTTGCCGAGCATCATCACACGAATCTGTTCTTTCTCGATGTCATGCCGCGCATCGAAGACACACTTGTATTCTCGAAGACAAATATCATCGGCACGCCGCCGAATCTCGAGCCGTGCATCATCGATATGGAGCACCAAAGTCGTGCATCCGCGATCGGGCATTGGATTTCGCATGAAACCTATCAGGCAACACAGGAATGTCTTGAACGCGGTGAGCGTGTTCTTGTCGTTCTCAACAAAAAACATCATGCTCGACGACTCAGTTGCACATCGTGCGCTTCGGATGTCGTCTGTGAAACGTGTAGCAACGGAATGATTCTTGATGACCTGTTGATGCGTTGCGTCCGATGCAAATCATCCATTCCGATTATTCGATCGTGTCCGAAGTGTCATGAAGCAACACTCAAAGAATCTGGATTCGGTAATCAAAAGATTGATGCTCTGCTCCAGAAAGAATTTCCGACCGTCTCGACATGCCTCATTGACAAAGAACATCCGATCATGAACCGGAACGCATCGCTCGTGATCGCCACGTCCTACTACCTTGAACAAATGGCAAACGCATTCACTCCGGATCGATTCGCCCTTGTTGTTCTTCTCGACGCAGACGCGCCGCTCTTTCGCCCAACATACCGCGCAAGCGAGGCGGCACTGTACGAATGCGAAGGCTGGCGTGCGCTTGCATTTGCAAATCGCGCGCAATTCTTCTTACAAACTCGCTCCGTTCCATTCTTCGCCGAGTACTTCGAAAATCCAATTGCATCCCTCGCCATGGAACGCGAGGCACGCCGGTCGTACATTCAGCCACCATTCTGTGAAATCTCAACACTCACGTTCGAAGAGACAGAACCACGCAAGGCAGACATCCTGCAGAACCAACTTGTTCAACAAATTCGTGCTGTGTCGAGCATAGTACGTATCAAAAAAGGCAGGTCGTCCGCTGACTCAGAATACACACTCGAACTCCGTTATCCGCCAGAAGATCGCCCAAAACTCCTCGCATTATTCCGAACCATTCCGGATCGTGTTATCATTGACACGCAAGCAAATACGGGCTAAAATTCTTTTCCTATGACATCTAAAACGGTTCTTACTTCTCCAAACGCTGATCTTCGTGTGATCTCTTCTGATTTTCCAAAAGAAGAGTTCGGAACGAAAGAAACAGCAGCTCTCACACGCGACCTTATTGAAACCATGCGCGTGGAAAACGGGATCGGCATTGCCGCGCCCCAAATTGGTGTACACAAACGCATGATCATTGTGGATGTGGGAAATAACAAACCGCAAGCCTTTTTCAATCCAAAAATTACATCCAAATCTTTTACAAAAATCGAAAGCGAAGAAGGATGCCTTTCCGTTCCTGGTGTCTTCGGGATCGTAAAGCGCCACCGATCCGTAACCGTTACAGCACAAAACATAAAAGGTTTGAACGAAACATTCCGCGCAGAAGGTCTGATGGCGATTGTCTTTCAACATGAAATTGATCACTTGGACGGTATTTTGTTTATCGATAAGGTGCTTCGATACACCACGCATCCAAAGCTATGAAGACTCGCGTTGTCTATTTTGGCAGCCCGGAACTCTCCGTTCCCTTTTTATCCGCGCTCGTACAGAGCACGGATTTTGATGTTGTGGCGGTTGTCACACAACCCGAAAAACCTGTAGGTCGAAAAGCAATCATGACAAAGTCGGCTGTGCACGAGTTCGCTCTTAAACACAATATCCCCGCACTCACATACAAATCATTACGGACCGAGGAAGTTGCGGCAGAACTCTCAAAACTGAACGCGGATGTATTCGTTGTTGTCGTATACGGAAAAATTATTCCGAAAGCCGTTCTTGATCTTCCAAAGTTTGGCTGTATCAATGTTCATCCATCGTTATTGCCAAAGTACCGCGGACCATCGCCATTTCAAGAAGCGATTCGTATGGGCGAAAAAGTAACGGGCGTCTCAATTATGCTTCTCGACGAAGGAATGGACACGGGCCCCGTTCTTGCAGTGCGAGAGTTTCCGATCGATGAACGAGAGACCGGCGAAACGATTCAGCCGAAAATCATTGCCATCGGCGTTCCTCTGTTTCTCGAGGCACTGCGTAAGTGGACAACCGAAGAACGCGTCGCTATTCCGCAAGATAACGCGCTCGCAACCTATTCGAAGATGCTCGCAAAAGAAGATGGCAAGATCGACTGGTCGAAGTCTGCTGTCGAAATTGACAGACACGTGCGCGCCATGAAGCCTTGGCCCGGAACGTATTTTGTTTGGGGCGAGGATGGAAACAATGTTCGCATCGTTGTGCACGAAGTACAGCATCTCGACGGAATGTCCGATCGTGCACCCGGTAGTGTTCTCGAGGAAAACGGACACATCTCCGTTGTCTGCGTTGATCATTCCCTTCTTGAACTCATAACCATTCAACCTGAAGGTAAACAAAAAATGTCCCCGAACGAATATGTGCGAGGACATAAAACTTTCCTGGAAACAAATTTTTTACGAAATGAATAATTTTTTTCTTCCTTCACTCTACCACCCCATCACTCATTCGCTCTTTCTTCGAAGTCACCAAAGGTGTCGCGAGCCCCACTCTCGGCATTTTTTGTTTGGCAAATAAGCGAATGCGTAACCCGGACAATGTCACGTTCGGCAGAAAAATGACAGCAAGCAAAACTAGGCCGATTCCGATTGGGTGATTCAAATAAGGTGAAAAGAAATGCGTGAAATACAAAAATGTCATGAACGAAAGAATCCACACCCCAATCCATGCCTTGTCTGATCGAAACATTCTCGAAGAGGCGTATGTAACATATGCAAAAATTGCAAGGAATCCAAGCGGTGCGAGAATCCCCATCTTAAGCCAAAGCTCAAGCCAACCCCATTCCATGGAAGTTGTTGTCCATGAGCCGTCCGGAAGAATTGCGCGGATACGAGGATCGTCCGTGATGAACGTCACCGTTTGGCCGAATCCATTGCCGAGAATTGGATCAGACTTAATGAGATCGAGCATTGGGTAGAGTAAGTTCCAACGACTCGAAACAGCAACATCTGTTCCACTCGCGCGTTCGCCAAACACACCTGTCAGATATTCTCCGGCTGCACGCGTATGTGGAAATGGAAAAATAACAGTTGCGTAAATAAGTCCGGCAGCTATCGCCATAGAGGCGATCATCAATCCAATACCGTGAAGCCAATTTCGAAGAGATACCTTGAGTCCAATGAAAAGCCACGCGACAAGAATCAAGAGAGCTGGCAATAATCCAAAAAGAAAACTGCGTGACATGCCGATGAAAATCGAAATGAACACACAAGATAAAAGTCCAATACTGAGCCAGCGGTCCTGTTTGTTTTGTATTCGAAACTGTCGCTCAAGCAGAATCAATCCAAATACGATTGCAAACACCTGCGTTTGTTCAAAGATCCGATACATCCCCATGCCAATATGTGTCATTTCAGCAAAACGGATATCACGCAGATAGACATAGATAACTCGCAGAAAGGATTGGGAAAGATGCGTGAATGCGTAGAGAATGAAAAGTGAAATGGCGGTCGTAAAAATAGTTGCCGCTGCGAGCATTTGAAGGGCGACACGTTGTTTTAAGCTGTCCCATGAGACATTCAGAATCGGAATGAGGTATAACAAATACAAATAGGCATTTCCATCTTGGAAGACTTCTGTGAGCGATCGACGCGTAAGTCCTATGATTCCCCCTATCAAGATCGCAAGAGCGAGGAGAACGAACGGTGCGTAACGAGTATCTCGTAACCGAAGCGATGCGCGTCGAAGCAGCAGGGCAATTCCCCATCCGAAAAACACACCGATGAATATCACCATGCGCGCAGAGATTCGCATTCCTCCGATCGAGTCGTACAAAATGAACCCATGCGCGTTTGAGAGGAGCTCAAGAAACGCAATAGCGAGTCCGTACTCGAGTCGTCGAAATGTCACGAATGCTGTTGCGAGACCGAGGAGGCCGAGAATAAACAGACTCGTATGCGAGAAATATCCGACCATGGACAGCACAAAAATTCCCACGAATCCGAGGAGAGCATATCGAAATGGTTTTCCGAGGAATTCTTGAATCATAAGGGTTTGATGATTGCAGCTGCGTAGCCGAGGACTACAAAGACAGGATTGAGGATCGTAAACAACAACCAGACACCGAATCCATAATGTTTGCGCATATAGCGACGAAGGCTGCGGCGAACCATTTCTTGTTTTCGATAGGTTGTGATGCGCTCAAAGCTGCTTCCCTTCTTGTGTTTCGCCTGAATGTTCGAGAAGTAACGCACACGATATCCCGCATCCTTTGTGCGTTTTGCAAAATCCACTTCTTCATACCAAAGAAAAAATCCGTCATCAAGACCCGCCAACTTCTCAAATACATCACGACGAATACAAAAGAACGCGCCCATCACTTGGTCGACATCTTGCGACTTCATGTAATCGAAGTCGGCCATGCGCCATTTCGCCACGGGCTTGATCGATGGAATGAGATGCGGAACTTTTGCGAGGAGCAACAGTTGATCGAGTGGGGTTGGAAATCGCCACACACATGCTTGTTGTGTGCCATCTAGGTTTTTAAGTGAAATTCCACCGACGCCAACGTCTGGATTCTCTCGCATGGCTTTTTTGATCTGAGTCAGCGCATCATCGACAAAAATAACATCCGGATTCAACAGCAACAAGAAATCCCCTGTTGCCGTCTGTGCACCGAGGTTGCAGCCACCCGCAAATCCTAAATTTTTTTCGCTGTAAATGAATTTAACTTGCGGAAACTTCGCTTGCAATCTCGACAGATCATCCCCAGATCCATTCTCAACCACAATCACTTCAACACTTCCGACTGGATGAAACGCAAACAACGAGTCGAGGAGTGTCTCGAGATAATCGGCGGTTTTATAATTGACCGTGATCGTACTGATCATACAATGTGGTGTTTCTCGAGAATAATCTTTTTTGCCTCCTGATACTTCCGTACACGCTTTGGCATCCAGCCGATATGCTTCCATGGAAACCGAATGATGAGCGATGGCAACCAATTAGACATACGCTCCGGGCGATCTTCTTGAATCACGAGAAAAAGATTTTTATCGACGAATGTTCCCTTTGATCCATGTTCGAGCATTGTGAGCCAGAGATCCCAGTCCTGAAAACGTTTTAACGACGTATCAAACATCGGAAACTTTTCGCGCCGGATCAGGGTCGAGGTGTGAATGAAGTTCATCTGTTTCAGTCGAACTGCGTCAAACGGAAACGATGTGAACGCTTTCCACCCCCACTCGAATCCAGAGTACGCATAGGACGCATCAGAATGCGTTTCTAGCGCGCGTTCAAGCTCGGCGAGCATCTCAGGTCTCATCTCTACATCCGCATCACAGAACATGACAAGAGAACCTATTGATTTCTCAAATCCATGATTGCGGGCTCTTGGTGCCCCTTGATTCGCCTGAACAACAACCTGAACACGATCACGGTACGATTTTAAAACTTCCTGTGTGTTATCCGTCGATCCGTCATCGACCACAATGACTTCATCAGGCTTCCGAGTCTGTGCAAAAATCGAATCCAGACATCGAACAAGAGTTGATGCGTGTTGGTACGTTGGAATGATGAGTGAAATCGTTTGGTTCATACGAGATACGGCTCAAGCTTTGAAAATTGAGCGGCAGGTGTGAATTCTGTTACCACACGTGCTCGAGCAGCGGATCCAAACTGTTCTCGAAGCACTTGATCATTGGCAAGTGATAGGATCGAACCGGCGAGCGCTTCAATATTTCCATCTTCAACAAGAAGGCCCGTTTGTTTATCAAGCACCGCTTCATCAACTCCACTCATGCGCGTCGCAATAGACGGAACTCCATACGCCGCCGCTTCGAGATACACCATCCCAAATCCTTCTTTATCGATCGGATCATTCTTTACGGGTAACACAAACACATCCGCAGTACTGTATGTAGTTTGAAGTTCTGTATCTGAAACATCACCCTTGAATTCAACGTTCGAACCAAGTTCAAGTTCGATTGCGAGTGTCTCGAGGGCACTACGCATAGGACCATCGCCAACAATCACATAACGAAATTGCAAAAGGGATCCGTTTAATTTCAAGAGCGCAAGCGCTTGCAAAACGCGTTCGTGCCCTTTGCGATCAACAAGTCGACTCACACTCAACAAGGTAAATACCTCAGATGCTGTTTTCGTTGCATTCGAGACGAATGCTGGATCAACAGACGGATAGAGTGTGAGGATATTTTTCAGTCCAAACGTTTGTTGTAATTCTTGCGCAAGGGCATTTGAATTTGCAATCACAAGATAAGCGTTTGAAAGCACGCGCGTTGTCAGTGACTTTTTTGAACGTACCGCAAGCCGCACATCCATCCCGTGCGTGATGACAATATAGGGTTTCTTTGTAAACCATTTCGCAACCATTGCAGCCGTTCCAAACGGAATAACATGACTTATGATGACAACTCGATACGTTTTGGATTCTCGAACAAGAAGCATTACAGAAGTCATCCATCGCGGCCAGACGCGTTTCGAAAGCAGTGGTTTGCGCTCGAGCAGATAAGGCACAACGATATCGGGCATACTCTCGAGTGGGGACGCAACAACACGAATACGTTTTGAGAAGTATTCCGCGAACAACCCTAAATAGCGCGCGACACCACCGCGGCTTGGAAGAAAATCTGGGGTAATGAGGAGAAGATCACGATCACTCATACAAGCGGTGCGGATTTTTTAAAAAGAGATCGGATGAGAGAAACATCTTGTTTCGTGACAGAACGTGTAAGAAGAAGAACTGTGATATACACCAAGGCAGCACATGGAATCACAAGCAACCAATGAAACCAGATTTTCATAATAAGTCCACTTGTAAGCATGACAAGACCGCTCGCGAGCGTGCCTGATGAACGAAGAAAAAAAGGACGATCAAAAACATGAGGAAGAAACTTTGAAACAACAATATATTCAAGAATAATCATCAGGAAATAACTGATGAGCGAACCAATCACCACACCAAGAAGACCGAATGGTGGAATCAATAACAGATCCAGAAAGACATTTACAACCATGGCAACCCCCATAATTTTCATGCGCGAAGATTGTCTGTCTGAAGCATTGAGAATTGCACCAAATGGAATTTCAAGAAAAGATGGAAAAAGAACGAAAATAAGTGAACGCAGAACAACCGCAGATTCGGTGTATCCGTCTCCTGTTAATTGGATCATTTCTGGAGCAAGCAGCCAAACACCAAAAACGATTGGTGTTGCCATAAGAAGAATATACCAAACCGCACGAGAAAATGTTTGCGCCGTCGCTTGTTTATTATGTTCAATGGTAGAACTCAGGCTTGGATAAAGAGCTGCGGCGAATGCGAGCGGCAAAAATTGAAACGCGTAGGTGAACTTGTATGCAACAGAATAAATTCCAACTGCTGTTGTGCTCATGAGTTTTGAAATCAACACAACATCAAGGGTGCTATAAATTTTGGTGAAAATACCAGCAAGAGCAAACGGAATCATGATTTTTATCATGCTCCACTGAGCTTCTTTATCCCAAGATGGAAGCAGTAATCGCCATCCGTATAAAGAAACAACTTGCCACGCAGAAATAACAAGCGTTGAGACACTTCCGAAAATAAGCGCGAGAATCAAAAAACGAACATCAGGCTGAATGATGAGCGAAATTCCACCCACAAGCACCGTAATCAACTGACTGACAAACATTCCCAATGCCTCATAACGAAGATTTTGAGAGGCGCGTAAAATCCCATAACAAAGAAGTGCCAGCGAATCGGCGATCATGACAATGCTTGTGAGTAAAATAAGGTACGTGATTTCCGAACTGTATTGAAAAAATGGCGTCGCAAAAAAGACGACAACGACAGTTAAAAATGTCAGGATAAGCTTCAGGGCAATTGCTCGACGAACAACATGCTCGCGTACCTCAGGACACTTCGAGATTTCTCGAATCGCAATGGATGTCAGTCCCAAATCGGTAAAGACAGAAAACATGGTAATGATGGAAGTTGCCAGAAAAAAAATTCCCGTCTTTTCTGGCATCATGACCCGCGCCAGAAACAAAAAATAGACAAACGCAACAAGCTTTTGTCCAACCGAAGCCATGGTCATAAACGCCGTATTTTTTGCAAGATTCTGTGACATGTATGGACAAGGATAACAAAAAAAGATCGAACTGTAAAACAAAAAATCCCGCCCGAAAGCAGGATTTTTCTTTCTAACGCTTTGACCATTGTGGGGATCGACGCGCGGACTTTTTTCCGAATTTTTTACGTTCACGGATGCGAGCATCACGTGTCATCATACCTTGTTTTTTCAAAACGGTTTTGTATTCTGGGTTGAAGTCAACAAGGGCGCGCGCAATTCCAAGTCGGATACTGTCCGCTTGGCCGGCTTGTCCTCCACCTTTCACAACGATCTGCACATCAAACATGTTTTCTGTTCCCGTCAAAACGAGAGGAGATTTCACGGTTTGATGTTGGATGGTTGTTGGAAGGTATTTTTCGAGCTCACGATCATTAATAGTGATCTTTCCAGATCCACCATGATGAAGGCGAACTTGCGCAACAGCGCATTTGCGTCGTCCAACGGCTCCAATAAATTTTGTTGCTTGTTCTGTCATATTAGTTCTTGACGACGAGGCGCTTCAAGCGGCTCTGGCGATGTGAATTCTTTGGCAACATGCGTGAGACCGCGCGAACCAAGACGTCACCTGGATTATCCGCCCACACTTTTTTCATGCTTGTTGTGCGCAATCCGCTTGCGTACGCTGTGTGACGATAGTATTCCTTTTGTTCCAGGCGCTTTCCGATGATGTTCATCTTTGAAGCGTTGATCACTTGAACGTGGTCACCACCATCAACGTTTGGGACAAACGTTGCTTTTCCTTTTCCCATCAAAAAGCCTACGACTTGTGTTGCAAGACGTCCAGGGCTTTTTCCATCCGCATCGATGGTGTGAATATTGCGGTCAAGTTCTTTCTTCATATTAGACAAGTTCAATTTGTACGACAGGAGCGCCGTCCCCTCTGCGTGTTCCCATTTTGATGATACGCGTGTATCCGCCGTTACGATCCATGTAGCGTGGCGCGAGAACATCTAAAATTTTATTGACGGGGTTTTCTGAAGCAAATCGCTTCATCAAATTTCTGCGCGTTGCAAGGGTGGATTTCTTTCCATCTGTGATGGAACGTTCCACAAGTGAGCGCACAACCTTCGCCTTTGTCTCGGTTGTTTTGACTTTTTCATGCAAAATAATACTCGACGCGAGGCTTGTGAGCATAGCGTTTCGAGTGGAAGTTCGTCTTCCGAGAGTTTTGACGGCGTTGCGATGGCGCATATACGTAAACCGGATTAGGAAGCATCTGAATCAGATGCTGTTTCCGTTTGTGTGTTGAGAAGGATTGAAAAATAATCGATAAGGGTCTTTGCGGATTGTTCGACCGCAGCTTCGGGAGTGATGGTTCCATCTGTTTCAATGTTCATGATGAGCTTATCATAGTTGGTGATATCGCCCACACGTGTATTGACCACTTGGTACCCAACGTTTCGAACCGGTGAAAAGAGAGCGTCAATGGCGATGGTTCCAAGATCATGTGCCTCACCCGCGCGTTCTTCTGTTGTGGAATATCCACGACCTTTACGAGCCGTGAGTTCCATTTCAAAGGTTGACTTTGCGTCTGTGAGATGTGCGATCACCAGTTCCGGGTTCATGATTTCTACATCTGCATTTGGGGCAATGTCTCCGGCGGTAATGGTTTTTAACCCACTCGCACTCAGTTTGAGTGTCACAGGTTCATCAGAAAATACTTTGAGACGAAGGGTCTTGAGGTTCAAAATGATCTCAAGCGCGTCCTCTTTCACGTTTTCAATCGCTTGAAATTCGTGCGTGACACCTTTCATCTTAACGGCGGTCACCGCTGCTCCTGGCAAGGATGAAAGCAACACACGACGCAATGCGTTTCCGAGTGTTGTTCCATAGCCGTAAAAGCATGGTTCTACAACCAAAACACCTTCGTTTGGTCGTTCGCCCTTTTCGAACGAAATTTTTGATGGAAGAAGAATGTTCTCCATACGACGTACCTCCTTAGTGATTTATCGAGAATAGAATTCGACGATCAGCCGTGGATCAAACATTTTCTCCACATCATCCATGGTTGGCTCGCCTGTGACTTTTCCTTTCAGAGCAGCCGCATCTGCATTCAACCATTTTGGTACTTGATTTTCTTTTTTGATTTCTGCGATCGCTTTGACGATACCCTTTGCCTTTTTATTTTCCTTTACGGTAATTTCATCACCAATCTTTACTTGGTAAGAAGGGATATCAACCAATTGACCGTTCACGAGAACAAATCCATGTCCAACGATCTGACGCGCCTGTTTGCGTGTTTTTGCAAAACCGAGACGGTAGATAACGTTATCAAGACGTTGTTCGAGCAATTGAATCATGAACTCAGAAGTATTTCCTTTGTGTTGAGAAGCTTTTTCAAAACATTTGCGGAATTGCTTTTCCAAAAGTCCGTAAACGGCTTTTGCTTTCTGTTTTTCAAGTAATTGCTCTCCGTATCCAGAAATACGGCGATGGTTCCCTTGTTTAGGACCATGAACACCCGGTGGATATTGGCGTCGGCGGACGTACTTTTCCTTGCCGAGCACAATCCCAAGACGACGGGAGAGTTTTACGATGGGAGTGTTATTTTTTGCCATAAACTAGACGCGACGTGGTTTACGAGGACGGCAACCATTATGAGGAAGCGGTGTTAAATCTTTGATAGAGAGAACTTGAAATCCGTTTGCGTTCAATGCACGAACCGCAGAATCGCGACCAGCACCGACACCTCTTACAAATACGTTGATTTCCTTCAGTCCAATTTCTTTGACGCGGTCAGCTGCGGCTTTCACAATCATTCCTGCTGCATAAGGCGTTGCTTTCTTTGGTCCTTTGAATCCACAGTTTCCTGCACTGGACCACGCAAGGGTGTTTCCATTCAAGTCTGTGAGAGTCACGATGGTGTTATTATACGTAGCCTGAACATACGCGTTGCCTTGTGCAACGGATTTCACAACTTTCTTTTTCTTTGATTTGGTTTGGATGACAGCAGCCATATTAAGTCTTGGTCAATGCACGGCGACCACTTCCTGTGGTCTTTCGCACGTTACCACGAATAGTTCGTGAGTTTGTTTTAGTTCTCTGTCCACGTACAGGCAAGTGTTTTGCGTGACGTGAGCCACGATACGCTCCGATTTCTTTCAAACGCTTAACGTTTGAAAGAACATCACGACGCAAGTCACCTTCCAATCGGCGTCCTTTTTCTACAAGGTCACGAACGGCTTTGACTTGATCTTCCGTCAAATCCTTTGTTTTGATATCGCCCTTCACACCCGCTTGCTTCAAAATGCTTGCGGCTGTTCTGGGACCCACACCATAAATATAGGTAAGTGAGATGCGAATATGTTTGTTGAGTGGAATGTTGACTCCAGCGATACGTGCCATAAGGGAAAAGTAAGAAGAGAGAAGTAAGAAGGAGAGAAGATCGATCCGACCTTATCCCTGACGTTGCTTATGTTTAGGATTTTTACAAATGACAACCACACGACCTTTTCGGCGTGTGACGCTACAGTCTTTACAAATTTTTTTTGCGGATGCTCGAACTTTCATAATCGATAAACTCCATCGATGTTGCTCGATGAAGTTTTGGAATCTTATTAGAAACGATAAACGACACGACCTTTTGTAAGGTCATACGGACTAATTTCAACCTTTACGTCATCACCCGGCAAAATGCGAATACGAAATTTACGCATTTTTCCAGAAAGGTAACCTGTAATGGTTTGTCCATTTTCCAGTTTGATTTTGAAATTTGCAGATGGTAGAAGTTCTTCTACCGTGCCTCGCATTTCAATAAAATCTTTTGTGTCCTGACTCATAGGTACTTTAGGTTCAAGAAATGCTATCAGATTTTGCGCTTAATCGCAAGCAAAAATAGATTTCTGAGGCGCCGGTATTTTATGTTATTTGCTAAATTGTGTCAAGAAATCAACCGGGGATAACCTAGGATAACTTTTTTAGGCTAAATTAAGGTGTGATTATGTGAGAATGGCCTTAATTCGACGCAGTCCAGAACCAATCGATTCTTCCTTCTGAATCTGGAATTTTCCGAGCTCAGAGGTATTTGAGACATGTGGGCCGCCGCAAACCTCCTTTGAGAAGGAGTTCCCCATGGCTTCATCGCCCACAAAGTAAACTTTTACCTTGTCACCAACTTCGGCGTATTTATCGGCGAATAATCCAATGGCTCCGCGAGTTTTGGCTTCATCCAAGGTAAGCATTTCAAAGTGAACCGGTAACTTTTTGGAGATGGTATCGTTTACGAGCTCCTCGACGTGTTTCATTTGATCATCTGTTGGACGTGTCGGATACGGAAAATCAAATCGCAAACGTTCTGGCGTTATGTTGCTTCCCTTTTGGACAACCATATCGCCAAGAACTTGTCTGAGCGCTTGATGCAACAAATGTGTTGCTGTGTGGTACTTCACGCTCATGTCTGAGTGATCCGCGAGTCCACCTTTAAATTTTTGCTCGGATCCTGCGCGTGAAAGGGCTTGATGTTTTTCTTTCTCTATCTTAAACGTTTCCATGTCAACCGTAAACCCATTTTCCGTTGCAAGCTCTTCGGTAAGCTCGACAGGAAATCCGTAGGATTGGACAAGATCGAACGCATCGATTCCTGAAATAATTTTGTTGCCGTCTGGAACAAGCAATTCCACAAACTTTTTCATTCCTTGTTTCAACGTCTGTTGAAATTTCTTTTCTTCTTTTTCAAGCTCAGCAAGAATGACATCTTGCGAAGACAACATGTATGGGTATGTATCCGCATACATGGCAATAAACGTTGCACCAATCTTTAAACACACATTTTCTGCAATTCCAAGTTGGTGTGCAAATCGCACCGCACGTCGAATGAGTCGTCGCACAAAATATCCCTGATCTTTGTTTGATGGGTAAACACCATCGCCAATTAAAAACGTTGCAGCTCGCAAGTGATCAAGAATCACGCGATACGCATGCGTATGGGTCTCATACTGCTTTCCGCTTAACTGTATAAGTTCAGCAATAGCCGGTGCAAATGCGTCGATCAGAAAAACATCTGGATTCCCATTCACGGCCGCAGCCATACGTTCTAGTCCGCCACCAAAATCCACATTTCTTTGTTTAAGCTCTTCAAACCCCGTTTCAGTTTTCACATACTGCATGAAAACATTGTTACCGATTTCAACAAAGCGACCACAGTCACAGTTGACGTGACATGGCTCGTTCATCCAAATCGATGTTTCGTGCAAATTTCTCTCAGAACCGAAATCGTAAAACATTTCTGTGTCTGGACCTCCTGGTTCACCAACCGGCATGTTAGATGGAACTCCCGTTCTGCTCCACCAGTTTTTCTTTTCTGGGTAATAAAAGATGCGCTCACCAGATTTCATTCCGTCTTGCTCCGCATTCTCACCGATCTGCGCCTCGATTCCTTTCGAAGCAAACAACTTCTGCCAGAGCGCGGCAGATTCTTCATCACGAGGAATATTCAGATCTGAATTTCCTCGAAACACGGTTACGTACAAATTCTTTGGATCGAGTCCAAGGTTTGTTGTGAGAAACTCAAACATCCACGTAATCTGTTCTGTCTTAAAATAATCTCCAAGTGACCAGTTTCCGAGCATTTCAAAAAACGTTGTGTGACGATTATCCCCCACCTCATCAATATCTTGGGAACGAAAACACTTTTGCGAATCTGCAATACGCACACCGCGTGGGTGTGGTTCGCCGAGCAAATAGGAAACCATGGGTTGCATTCCGGACCCAGTAAATAAGGTTGTTGGGTCATTTTCGGGAATCAAAGAGGCGGACGGCAAAATGGCGTGTCCGTGATCCGCAAAAAACGTGAGATAGTGCTTTCGAATGTCAGAAATCTTCATAATGGATGGATTGTACAAAAGGGTGACAAGAACGTCTAGATCAAGCGGTTCCGTCTGTGGAGTTTGTGACTTCAATAGGTGCAGCTTGTTGAAGCTGTCGACGTGTGAGGGAAGCAAAAAGTGTGTGAAGTTCTTCGGAGCGCAAAAGAGTGAGGATGCTGAGATACACAGCTGCGCCCGCAATGCCCGTAATAAGCGTTTGCGTCAAAACGTTTAAAAACGTATCAAGCGCAATAAACGAACTTACAAAGGCACGAACGGCATACATGGCGATTCCGGAAAGCAATGCAGCGGGAATGAGTTTAAATAATCCTTCCAGGATATTCATTTCATGGAGCGAACCTGTTTTTTGCCGAAGCAAAATCCAGAGCAATCCTGCATTTACCGTCTCGGCAACACCAAATGCCATTGCAAGCCCAATCACGCCGTATGTTTTTGTGAACAAAAACGCTGAGGTGATTCCAAGCATGGCGGAAACGATTGCGGCTGTAAGAGGCGTGACGGTGTCTTGTAACGCAAAAAAAGCTCTAGACAAAATATACACGCAAGATTGTGGAATAAACGTGAGAGCAAAAAATGCAAGAGTATCCGCCGCTAAAATCGTTGCATTCCAATCAAATGCCCCTGCCCCAACCACAAGCCTCACGATTTGTGCACGAAGCAAAAGAAATGCAATCGTGGCCGGAATCATAAAAAACAAAAGCTGTCGGATGCTCGACGCAAAAACGGTTTGAAATTTTTCCATTTTATTCGCCGCAACATGTTCCGCAAACGTTGGAAACACGGCGATCGCGTAGGACACGCCAAAAATACCAATAGGAAAAAACTCAACATTGTAAGCGAATTGGAAAACCGTCACACTTCCAACCGCAAGGGTTGATGCGATAATCGTCAAAATCAAAAACAAAATTTGATTCGTTCCGATGCCAATCATGCGTGGCAACATAGTTCGCAAAACGGTTTGTGTGTCTCTGTCGCGCACCTGAAACATGGGTTGATAGCGGTACCCTGTTCCTCTAAGACCAATGCACTGAATTCCCATGTGCAACATGGCACCAAATACAACCCCGTATGCAAGACCAATCGTTCCAAACCAGCGGACAAAAAAAAGAGCTCCAAAAATGATTCCAACATTATAAAAAATGGGAGCGAGAGAATACAAGAAAAACCGTTTCATGCTCTGCAGAACTCCTCCATAGACCATCGAAATTGCAAGAAAAATCTGCGATAACAGCATGACGCGCGTAAACGATGCCACTTGCGCTTGCTTCAAATGATCAAAACCAGGAGCAACAAACACGGCGATGTGATTTGCGAAAATAAACAAGATGACGGCAAGCACGACCATTCCTACTCCAATCAAATTCAGCATGTTATTTGTGAATTTCCATGCACGTTCATGGTGAGCTGATTGTTGATAATGGCGCGTGAACATTGGAATAAAACTTGCGGAGAGCGCACCAATCACAATCAGGTTAAACAAAAAATCTGGCACTTTAAATGCTGCGTAGTAAATATCAAGCATATTTCCGGCTCCAAACATTCCCGCAAGGACTCGATCACGAATGAGTCCGACCAACCGACTCAGAAAGGAAAAGAGACCGACCAAGACAGCCGCGCCAATGACGGTTGTTGATTCCGCCTTAAACATCTGAAACAGACTACTCTTCTTTAACATGAATTTTTTTTAATTCTGTATCTTCTGCTGATTCTGTTATTTTAACTTTCTTTTTAATGTTCTTTTTTGTTTTCGTCTTTAACCAAACCACAAAGGCGGCAACGAGCGCCATGCCAAGCAATGAAACAATAAGCCAAACGAGTGGGTTTGAAAAGGTAAAAAATGCAATGTGGACTTGTGCAGATTCCTCTGAAATGACTCCCCTTTCATCTGTTGTCTTGAGCGTGACCGTATAAGAACCAGGCTTTGCGTATGTGTGAGTCACTTCTGTTTTACTTGAACGAACACCATCCCCAAAATTCCAATCATAAACGAAACGCTCTTGAACAGGGGCAATCAATCGAAAAACAAACGTATTCCAAGATATTTTTTCATACGTAAAAATGGCGTTTGGAGAAACATTCTTGTTTGAAGATTCACTCTGTTCAGAGAGATCGTCGACGGCGACGGTTAAGACAGACACTGAACTGGAAGTATTTGTTGTAGAAGATAACGGAGCATCAGGCGCTGCCGTATTGTTTGTGGTCGCAAGAGATTCTGCCTGAGCTGTTTGTTGCGTTGTTGTTTTTTGTTCTGGCGCAGGTTTTGGAACTACTTTCACGGGTACAGGTTTTTCGATCACGGTTCGTTTTGGATCAAGCGGATAGGCATCTTGTGGATCATTCACCGCATCACCATCCGTATCCTTTGCCTTCGTGTTCGTTCCAAGTTCGGCCTCAACCGCATTTGTGAGTCCATCTCCATCAATGTCATCATCACATGCATCACCAAACGTATCACCATCCAAATTTGCTTGATCTGCGTTTGCCACCGTTGGACAATTGTCAGAAGCATCCTGCTTTCCGTCACGATCTTTATCTGGAATAGGTGTAAACATTCCTGTAATTGCTACATTGTTGTCCAAATTTGCATCCGCTGGTTTTGTTCCACTTATGACTGTTCGTATATTAAACTGGCCTTCTGGAACGATAAAATCCACAAAAACCTCTTCTGGATCACTTCCCGCGACAACGGAAATGACTTGCGGTTCTTCAATTACCGAACTTCCTTGATAAAAGGTCACGTATCCTGTGACGTCAATGGTTCCAACGTTTTGTACTTTTGTATAAATACGAATCGAGTCCCCCACAATCAGTGTTGACTTTGAAAAACGAATATCCGCAGGGACAACGCGCAAATCAGCCGTCGCAGCATGAGCGAGGGCAGGGGCGGAAAGGGCGAAAAAGGCGGAAAGGGCGAAAAACCCAAAACGTTTTAACATAGTTCAAAAAGATCACCGGAATGAAGCCAGTGATGAGCGGCTTCATCGGATGTTAGGTGGAGTTCGAGAGCGAAGGTTGGATGAACGCGTACAAAGACGTGTGATAAGACGACATCCGACTTTTCTGCATGTCGTAATGTTACCACATGGTGATTTTTCAGGCGAAGTTTTTTGGCGACGCGATCGGAACAATGCAAATGACGCGCAGGCACAATGACAGATGATGTCGCACGAACAGATCCTGCTGGTCCAATGAGTTTACACGTTGCCGCTCGAGATAAATCTCCTGATTGTCGCGTTGGTGCATTGAGACCAATCGCAAACGCGTCCGTAATCGATAGTTCAACTTGTGTGCTGCTTCGAGATGGCCCGAGTATGCGCACGGATTCAATAACCCCTGTCTTCCCTTCCACATTCACCGTTTCTCGATATAAGTATTGACCTTTATGTTCAAGTTCCGATTCAATTTCCAATGATTTTTCATCCCCAAATAATTGCCGAAGGTCTTTCTTCGACAAATGAACGTGGCGATGTTGAATGACGAGAGGAATGAACATGTGGGGAGAATTACTGTTTGACTCTTTCACTTTTTGACTTTATTTTCTTACTGTGTCCGAACGTATAGTTGAATTTGTTTGAACGAATTGGACCAACAAAGGCAAGGTGTAATTCCGCAAGCAAATATTTTATGGCGATTTGTAATCGACCATCACGGTCAAGTCGACGAATGGAAACCGGAATCTTTGTTGATTTCAAAAGGCCGAATCTACCGACACGTTTAAAACGACGCGCGTAGTCATGGTCCTCACAAAAGACGACAGATTCATCGAATCCCATAATCTTGTTGTGCCCTTCACGCTTTACGAGCATGCAAAATCCAGGCGCGTGCGGAAATAATGATCCCCAAGCGCGAACGTATTTATTGTAGGCCTTGTGGAGAAAATGATCGATGTAGGCGTCTGACAACGGAAAAACATCGCATGTTGCGAGTCCGAGACAGCGATCGTTAAATTCTTTGATGGATTTTTCAAGAAACGTTGAATCACGCAATTCTACATCCGCGTCGAGAAACAAAATCAAATCACCTGTTGCGTGCTTTGCTCCAAAATTACGTCCGACAGAAGGCATTCCGCCTTCTACAACTTTTGCGCCATATGAGCGAGCAATTTCTGGTGTTCGATCTGTTGAATGCGCGTCTGCAACAATAATTTCTGTAGGTTGAACGGTTTGACGACGAATAGATTCAAGAAGTTTCGGCAAATACTCTTCTTCATTCTTTGTTGGAATAACAATCGAAAGCATATACGACAAGTTTATCTGATTTTCGTTGCAATCGCAAACAGAGCAATTCCCGTTGCAACAGAAACGTTGAGCGATTTTTTTGTCCCGATCATGGGAATCTCGATGATCTCGTCACATTGTTCGAGAAGATCTGGCGAGATGCCTTCGACTTCACTACCAACAATCAGCACAATATTCTCGAGCGAAATCTCGAGGGCACTTACAGGAATCGCACGATCTGAAATCTCAAGCGCGACAAGCTTCTTACCAGCGGACTTAAGTTCGAGAAGCAACGAGTCGAGATCTTCACGATGCTCCCAAAGAATGCGATGTTCAGATCCAAGAGCGGTCTTCGCGATCTCTTTTCGGGGCGGGCAGCCTGTGTAGCCGGTTAAATAGATCTTTTCGACTCCAAATGCATCGGCAGTTCGAAAGAACGCGCCCACATTGTGGAGTGATCGAATGTTGTGAGAAATCAGAATCATACTCTTGTAATCCGAGGCTTAAGCCTTGGTTCCCATTGATAAAACGCTCGAATTAAGGTAGCATCTCGAAATCCTATGTCACACCTCTGTCCAAACAAAGAACTTTGCGGTTCGTGCGCGTGGTCGCACATCCCTTATGAGAAACAGCTGATACAGAAAGTATCGGATATTAATGGTTCTTTCAAGCTGAAAGGGCTTTCTTTGAAGTGTGAAGAGGTTCTCCCATCACCAAAACTGGAGCATTACCGCAACCGCATGGACTTCGTCATCGACTTTGAGGGTCGAGTCGGAATGCGTCAAAAAGATAAGTGGTGGAAAGTTCTCGACAATCATACATGCTTTCTCGCAGATGAGCAGATTGATGCCCTTTTTGTTCTTGTTAGAGAGTGGGCAAAGACTTGTGGTCTCTCGTTCTATGATCGACGAGCGCATACTGGACTTTTACGATATGCGACAATTCGCGCAACTCGAACAGGACAGACGATGATCGTGCTTGTGACAAGCGCGCCATCGAATGAAGACGAACGTTCCCAAATCCTCTCAGCCCTTTCCGCCTTATCCGCCCTTGCAGCCCCTTCGACTCTCATCTGGTCCATCAATGCGACAGACTCGGATACATCATTTGGAACAGAACTTACAACAATCTCGGGTGCTGGTTACATCGAGGAAGAAATCTCGAGTGTCAAATATCGCATCAGCCCAAACGCTTTTTTTCAAACAAATTCCTACGCATCACACTTGCTTCTCGACACCGTCAAAGAATTTTGTGGGGATGTGTCTGACAAGCGTGTGCTCGACTTGTACTGCGGAACCGGGTTCTTCTCAATCGCGCTTGCAAGTTCCGCTCGCGAGATGATCGGCGTCGAACTGAATGCTGAGGCAATTGAAGACGCGAAAACAAACGCGATCCTCAACAATGTTTCGCCAGAATTTTTCGCCGCACCAACGGAAGATTACGACTGGTCAAAACACAATGCAGACATCGTCATTCTTGATCCTCCGCGTTCCGGCATGCATGATCGCGCCCTCGCGGACGTCATCAAACACAAACCAATAACCATTATTTACGTCTCCTGCAATCCAAAAAACTTTGCGCGTGAGATGGTACAATTGCAAGAGATCTACAACGTAACAGCCATGAAGGCCATCGACATGTTCCCGCATACGCCGCATGTGGAACTCGTAACGAAACTCGAACTTAAATAATTTTAGAATAAATATTCTATGACAATCTCTCCTACCTCAGAAGCAGAAATCGAAAAACCTAAAACAAAAGCAGGGTTCGTTGTGATCGTCGGACGATCAAACGTTGGAAAGTCTACACTTATGAACGCGCTTGTCGGTTCAAAAGTTGCGATTACTTCGCCAAAACCTCAAACAACACGTTTGCCGATTCATGGAATTCTTACACGCGACGAAGGGCAAATCGTGTTCGTTGATACTCCGGGAATGTTAAAAGGCGCGAAAGACGCGCTCTCGAAGGCGCTCACGGAGTCGCTCAAGAATGCCCTCGCGGATGTCGACATTCTCATGTATGTCGCAGATCCAACACGTGTGATTGGCGACGAAGAAAAGTCGATGTTGCGTATGGTGGAACAAATCGACAAACCAAAAATCATGGTCATCAATAAAATGGATGACATGAACAAACCATACCTCGACTTTTACCGCGACCTTTCTGACAAGTTTGATTACACGTTTGAAGTGTCGGCGAAAGAAAGCGTACACATCAAGCCGCTTATCGACAAACTCTTCGAACTTTTGCCAGAAGGAGAACAATTCTACCCTGCATATCAAATCACAAACATGGCGAACAACGTCTGGGTTGCCGAGTTGATTCGTGAAAAACTGTATCTGCGATTGCGCCAAGAAGTTCCGTACACGGTGCATGTCGAGGTTACGGCGATGGAAGAACGCGAAAATAATGTGATGTACATTGCAGCAACCGTCTTCACAACCGAAGATCGCTACAAGCGTATGATCATAGGCCAAGGCGGACGTGGGATCCGCGAGATTGGACAATCCACGCGCAAAGAACTTGAAGCCGTCATGGGCAAAAAAATCTACCTGGATTTACAGGTAGAAACCAATCCGCATTGGATGTTGCGTTTCGAAATTTAACGAATCAGGAGTCCGCCCAATCGCGGACTTCTTTTTCTGTCGCCTCACCACAGAGAAATTTTTTAGACTTCGCATTATAAAAAAATGGAACACCGCCACAGAGTCCAGTGTCGAAAGTCTCGAGTTTTTTTGCGTTCTCGGCATTATGCCATGTTTCAAGGATCTCAATCTTCGCCCCTTCTTTGTTGAGTTTCTCAACAAGCGGCAACATAACATGACAATGCGGACATTCGGTTCCGTAAAAGAAATATTTCATATAAACTGATTCTATCATGCGCAAAAACATCCTCGCAATCGCGTTTATCCTCTGTGTGTTCGGACTTCTTGTCATGAACCGAGTTGATGTTGGGCCGCAAGTTGAAGCGCGGGTTTCTCGAAGTAGGACCTATTTGACCTATAAGACGTATGCGGAAAACCATGTTTTCCGCCGTGGGGAAACGGTTCGGACAGGCAAAGGGGAATTTGTTGAGCTGCTCATTGGTGAATCTGTGCGAGTGAATCTTGACGAACTCACAAACCTCAAACTCGAGTCACTTTCAAAACAAAACGTCCGCATCGGATTTGGACACGGACGTATTCTCGTCAACGTGAACAACGGAGGAAACCTCGAAGTCGACACACCAACAGCAGAGCATCGCGTTACCGGACGTGCGTCATTCATCGGCTACGACTTCAAACATCAAACGAGTGTTATTCCCTTATTTCTCGAAAGCACAGGTAGCATCCAAACAACCATTCCCCTTCTCAACCAAACATTCGAAGTGACAGGCCCAATCACAATTACAGATGTAAACCCTCCCGTTGTAGTAGAAACAAAGTTCAACGAAAAAACAGATCCGCGAAAAGAGTTTTACTTGTGGGCGGAGGGAAAATAAAAAACCATCAACGCAACGTTGATGGTTTTTAATCGATGATTCCGCCGCCGATCATTTCATCGCCGACATAAAAGACGATCGACTGACCTGGGGTCACTGCGCGCTGTGGTTCTGGGAATGCGACGAGGACTTGATCGTCACCTGCTCGAGAAACGACGCACTTCTGTACCGGCTGGCGGTGTCTGAGGCGTGCTTCACATTCGAGTGCGACCCCTCTCCCCCCGCCCTCTCCCTCGAAGGGGGAGGGGGCCGTGAACCAGTTCAGCTGCGAAGCTGTGAGCTCTCGACGAAACAACGCGGGATGGAAGTTGCTTCCGACAACAATCTCGTTTGTCTCGCGTCGTTTTTCGACGACGTAGTAAGGATCTCCGCCACCAATGTCGAGTCCATGACGTTGACCGATGGTGTAAAAATTCACGCCAACGTGTTTGCCGATGATCTTTCCTTCCGTTGTCACAACATTTCCAGGTTCTTCTTTCATGCGCGCTTTTAAAAACTCACGCATGTCCACTTCACCCACAAAACAGATTCCTGTGGAATCTTTTTTAGTTGCGACTTCTAGGTTGTGCTTTGCGGCAATTTCTCGAACCGTTGGCTTCTCGAGATGCCCGATCGGAAAAAATACGCGAGGCAACACAGCTTTATTGATTGCCCACAAAAAATAGGTTTGGTCTTTATTTGGGTCGATGCCTTTTAGGATGCGGCCTTCCTCGACGCGAGCGTAGTGCCCTGTCGCGATAAACTCGCAGCCAAGCTTATAGGCTTCTTTCAAAAATAAGTCGAACTTCATGTAGCGATTGCACATGACATCCGGATTCGGTGTGCGGCCAGCTTCAAACTCGCGGAACATGTATTCAACAACATCGCGGCGATATTCGGCTTCGAAGTCAAATGTGAGAAATGGAATGCCGAGTTGGGCTGCAACGCGCATAGCATCTCTTCGTTCCGTCTTCCATCCACATTCCTCAAAGCTAGTCCCAATGCGATCCGTTCCCTTCACTTCCGGCCCATTCACATCCCCCGACCAGTTTTTCATAAACGCGCCAATCACCTCATACCCTTGTTCCAACAACAAAACCGCAGACACACTTGAGTCCACGCCACCGGACATTCCGAGGAGTACCTTTGGTTTGTTATTCATAGAATCAACAGACTAACAGATTTTTCCCTCTTGATCAAGCCTCACCCATTCTGAAGACGTATGATAGAATGAATCTGTATGAATCTCAAACAACATCTGCGTGAAAATATTATCAAGAACATTCTTATTGTTGTGTTCGCCCTTTTCTTTTATCCGTTCTTAAAAAGCTCACTTGATGAGATCAGCTTAGACCAAACGGGAAATTTTTTGCTTGTGATCAGTATGTTTCTTGTTACGGTGTGCTTTGCAAACTTTGAGTTTACGTATGAAAAAAGCCAGCTCAATCACCGACTTGGCAAATGGCTCGCAACCGGTTCCACAGCGATTTTCATGTTTCTCATCGCCCTCTTGCTTGAAACAATCATTCTCATCATCAAACTCATCTACCCATCTTTCTTTGGACTCTTCTTTGGATTTTCCATTCTTTTGTACGGAGGCATTGTCATTTATGACTTCTGGGATTTGATTCGCACAGAACATCGCTAACGTAAGCGTAATCAAAAAATCCGTGCAAGCGGATTTTTTGATTCTCCTCATCTATTTCTCTGGGAGCAGCGAAATGATTTCCTTTATAAGTGCCGAATCATTCTCGAACATGCGCGTTCCATGTCCAGCGCCGTGCTTCTCAATCACGGTTGTTTGTTCCTTATTTAACTCGTGCAATTTCTTTACATCGATATACGACTCCTGATCATCATCACTTGCCATCAAAACGACACGTTGTTGTTCATGCATGTTCGCAATCGCCATATCTGTCTTTACTCCATGATAATCAACACCTGGCGAAAGAGCGATTGCGAGTGGGGTTGCCGGATGATTCATAAGAGCTTGAATCGCAAGATTCGCGCCGATCGATGCGCCGAGCATCACAATATCTGATTCTTTGAAACCATGCTCTTTCAAATAACTGAACGCTACTTCAACGTCATTCCATGTTGCTTGATGTTGTGGATCATCAAATTTTTTGTAATCAAGTGCGCCGAGCATCACACTTTCGCCATGCCCACGCAGGTCGATCGCAAGAGATGCATATCCAACCTCCTCGAGTGCCGTTGAAAATGCGTCCCAGCTTTCTTTTGTGGCAGGCATCATGTGAAGCAAAATGGCTGCATGCGTTGCATCAGGTGGCGTTCGGTAGATTCCAACAATTTCGATGTTATCTACTGTTTTCAAAATTACGCGTTCAGTATTCATAAAAGAGAATGAATCACGGACGTGAATTATTCGAATTTGATGCTTTGGCCAATGTGTAGTTTTCCGGCGACGGGTTTCAAAACCGGTTTCTCTGCCGGCTTTTCGACAGGATTCTCGATCGGACGCGCTTGAGGCACAACAGGTTTTGACTCTGGACGTTTTTGTTCTTGTAATGATTTCAATGTGATTGTTTGTCCAGGTTGGGAGAGTTGTGAGACAACACGTTCTCGATTTACATTTCCTGTATTTTCAACAGTAACAGATCCAGCCCCACCGGATTTTTTGCGCTTACGTTTACGTTTACGCTTCTCCCCCTCTCCGCCATTTCCGCCTTCTCCGCCCTGTCCCTCATTTGATGACTGCGAAGGAGTACGCGACAAATTCCCCATCGGTCGCGGAGGTTGTGGTGTTGATGGTCGAGGAGTGACAACTGGTGGTTGGGGCTTTGGTTCCGACGATGTTTGAACGGCAGGCGCTGGCCTCGACTGGCTGATATTCGAGTCTGCGCGTACGGGTTCATCAAATGAGATGCGAGATTCCGAAACGTTCGCAACAGGTGTTTGTACAACAATAGGTTTTGACTCAACCTGAACGGGAACCGGCACTTGTGGTGTCGGTCGAGGCGCAGGCGGAATGGGTGCAACAACGGGTTGCGGTTTTGAAACAACAGGCGCAGGTGCGACTGGCTTTGGTTTTTCCGTTTCTGAAACCGATGCATGGGTACCCACAAGGGGCACCCCTACAACCACATCCGTCTTCGGCATCAACGTTGAAAGCGAAATGGTTGGCTCGTCGGGTAACTTGTGATCATCAACTGCATGAGTACCCACGAGGGGCACCCCTACAGACATGCTCGTTGTGCGAGGTGGCGCTTCTTTTGGTTGAACCTTTGGCGGAAGATTACGCGTATCTGCTGGCTTGCTTCCGCCCTTTCCTCCTTTATTCGCTTTCTCCTCACGCACAATCTCAATACAATCCTCACAATAGATTGGACGTGATCGATCAAGCTCGACAGGGAGCACCATGTCTTTGTTGCACCTCGAACAATTGTATTCAAACTTTGGTTTCTTTGCGTCCTTTGCCGCAACTTTATCGGACTTCTTTTTTTCTTCCGCCTCTGCAAGAAGCGTATCAACGTCCATATTCCCCATGCCGCTCCAGGTCATAATCTGTTCCTCGATCGTGTGGCGTTCCTTTGCGTAACGTTCACGCGAAACTTTAATGATACGATCTTCCGAATCTGTTTTTTGAGAAATAGGCGCAAGGGTAATGGCGGAAAACGGTTGACTTGTCACTCCGTTAATCAATAACTTGAGATACACGTTATACTTCGGAAGATTAATAATATCCTCCGGCAAAAAACGGGGAGCAAATTCTGTTTCCATGTATTTTGCGTCCGGAGAACCAACACGGAACGAAATAATCGTTCCAACGTTTCCAAACACCGCTTCGCGAACCTCGTCCGTCAACTGAGCGATATACTGGTGAGCGATGGTTAAACACAACCGGTATTTACGCGCCTCAGACAAAATGCCCGCAAACGAATCCACCGCAAAGTTTTGAAACTCATCCACATACAAATAAAAATCCAAACGTTCCTTTTCATCCTGATCCACACGTTCCATGGCGGACAGTTGCAATTTCGTGATGAGAAGTCCACCAAGCAGACGTGAGCTGTCTTCTCCGATACGTCCTTTTGACAAGTTCACAATAAAAATCTTTCCCGAGTCCATGATTTCACGAATGTTGATACTTGATTTTACCTGCGCAACAATGTTACGAATCACGGATGCAGACAAAAACTGTCCGATTTTGTTTTGAATCGGAGCCACGGCTTCTTGTGCGTATTTTTCATTATAGGAGGCAAACTCTTTCAACCAAAACGTTTTCACAACCGGATCCGTCACATTTCCAACAATGCGCTTACGATACTCTGCATCAGACAACATGCGGTTGATTCCAAGCAATGTTGATCCTTGATTGTCGAGCAGCGCGAGGATTGTGTTGTTCAAAATGTATTCCATGCGGGACGACCATTGGTCTTCCCAAATCTTTTTAAAAACTCCCATCATTCCACTTGCCACCAAGTGCTTATGTCTCTCGGAAACGGCTTCAAGAATATTAAATCCAACCGGATATTCTGCATCTGCCGGATTAAAATACACAACATCATTAATACGCCAGCTTGGAATATAGTTAATCAACTTCTCCGCTGTATCTCCGTGTGGATCTACATAACAGCACCCATGTCCTGCGTAAATATCGGAAAGCGTGAGATTCTCAAGAAGAACCGTCTTTCCCATACCTGTTTTTCCAATCACATACACATGTCGACGGCGATCGTCGGTTTTGATACCAAATTTTGTCATCTGATTGCGAAAGTTGGTTTTCGCAAAATAGTTGACCTCATTTTCATGATCGTGATTATAGCCCATAGCGGAAAGTAAGGATCAAACTGGCAAATCGGGTGGAGTAAATAAATCTTCGTCGGACGCATCTGCGGGAGATGTGTCATTCATAAATCGACTCTTTGGAAGGAGTGCCTCACCTGTATCTTCATGCTCTTGGTCTGTTGGTGCTTTCAGGTGTGGCAATGTTTCTGGGAGTGGTTCTTTCACGTTTGCAAACGTTCCTGCCTCACGCGACTCCGCGGACTCATGATGTTCCATGGGCATTCCACCCGGAAGCGGAAATTCATTATCGCCAACACCAGGCAATGTGTTTTCGAGAAATGTAATAGGAAGTCCAACAGGAGGTTCTGCGCGACGAGCTTCTGCTTTTTTGATGAGCGGCGCTTTAATGCTAATGGTTGGAAAGTGCCAAAGCGTTGCAAGTTCTTCTGCGTTCAAGTAAACGGGGTTCGCCCCGATTCCCCAGCTACGCCCTTGATACGCCTTCATGAGAGTGCCTTGTTTTTTCTCATAATCCCATTTCTGCCAAAAATAATCGTCTTTTGGAACAGATGCGGCATGCATCTTGAACGAATTCAAATTCAAATGAGAGTACTGATTCAAAATACCTTTAATCATGGTCACGCGATCCCCTTTCTTGTACACAGGTTTCTGTGCACAATACACAATACGAATTTTTACCGCATGTCCAACCTTAATGGTTTTTCGCATGATCGCTTTTGCTTCATCTTGCTGAGCAGGGCCAAGCTTGAAGGCTTTCCATGGATCTTCTACTTTTTTTTCTGCAGAGGCCATGCCAAAAATAGGCGCAAGATCTACAGCAGTTGCGTGTTCAATCAATTCAAACGGAAGTTTAAACATGGTTCCTGCTGCCGCCGCAATATCGCTTTTCGCTGCCGCTTTTTCTTCCACACCGAATGTTTTGTTCACGTGTGTAATTCCTGCTTTTTTCCACTCATTTCCCGTAGGCTGAATGACAAGTTGAAACCAAAAATGCTCACCGGGTTTCATTTTGGACATCTGTTCCAAGGTGTAACCGAGCGGATCTTTAATTTCTCCCGTCATTTGGTCTTCAAAGTCAACGTAAGTACGAATGGGAAAATGCGAGGGCTTGTCGAGCGTGAACTCTGCGCCCCACATGTCATATTTCTCATCAGGAAAGATTTTTGGGATTTTTGTGACATAGTCATCAACCTCATTCAACTCTGCATCTGGATACTGCGCGTAAATTCCAGCTTCAATCACATCTCGAAACTTTGCCTGTGTGCGGATAATAAATTGCATGTAGCCTTCTTCTGAAACAATCTCAAAAGAAAACGTTGGCATGAATTTGCCATCGAACCACTTTTCTTTAAACGTTGGGGTTGATTTTGCCGCGTATAAAACGGAAAATAAGTTTTCGAGCGCCTTTGGTGTTTGTTCTGTCATGGACGGAACATCCACCGCAAGACAAATATATTTTTGCTTTGCGGCAAACTCTGCTTGACGTTCCATGAGCCACAGCTCTGAAAATCCCCACAAAAGTGTTGTGAGAACAGGGATCCATCCAAACCACAACAACAGATTAAAAAAAATCACATCAATCGGTTGATTGAAGAAATCGAGTGGAATCAACGAAGCAGATGATTGCGCGGATTCTTGGATGATCTGAATCGCAAGCAAGGGTAACATAGATGCATACAGTATAGCAGAAAATATTCCGTATCAAAACAAAAGAGAATCTTTTCAGATTCTCTTTCATCTTATTTCTTTCCCCACTTCTCAAGGGTGACAAGCGCGGGCGAGGCGATGAACACGGATGAGTATGTTCCGACGGCGACACCGATCAAAAGTAACATAGCAAACGGTCGTGTGGTTTCTCCTCCAAAAAGGAAGACGGCAAGGAGGGCGAGAAACACCGTCACAGATGTGTTGATGGAACGCGCGAGCGTTTGTTCAATGGAAACATCCACAACCTCGCTTAAGTGAGATGAAATTCTCTTCTTAAGATTTTCGCGTGTGCGATCAAGAACCACGACACCATCATTGATGGAATATCCGAGAATGGTCAGTGTGGCTGCAACAAACGCGGTGTCCATTTCGTAGCCGAAGAAATATCCTAAAATGGCGTATGCACCGACGGAGATAAAAACATCGTGCACGGTTTTAATGACGGTAAGCAAGGCGATTTTTTTTGAGGAAATAAAATCTCCTGCCCCGCGAAACGCCCAGGAAATGTACGCACCGATCAGAACCAAACTTGCGAAAATCGCCAGGAACGCCGTGCGACGCAGTTCATTTCCAATCACGGGGCCAATCGAATCAAATTTAAGTTCCGTGGTCTTTCCAAATGCTTTTTCAAAAGACGCAAGAATATTTTGGTGTTGTTCCTCTGTGAGCGGAACCGTTCGAACAAGAACGCTGTCGTTTGAAACTTGGACAATCGCTTCCTTGTGACCAGATGCTGCAAGAGTTTCTTGAAGTTGTCCGTGAGAGGGTTTTGATTCAATGGCGACCTCAAGCAACGCTCCGCCCGTAAAATCAATTCCAGGTTTGAGTCCGAACCCAATGAGGGCAAGAAGACTCACAGCCATCAAAACTGCCGAAACGATGTACCAGCCTTTGCGATGTTTAACAATGTTTAATTTCATACTTTTTTTGATTTAGGGAGACCGGACAACCAAGACATTTTTACTGCCTGTTTTGGAAATGCGGTGATCATGTAAATACGTGTTGCGGTAATTGCAGTAAACAAACTGATGACCACACCGATTCCAAGCATGAGGGCAAATCCTTTGATGAAGCTTGCGCTGAACACATAAAGGACAAGCGCAACCACAAGTGTGGAAACGTTTCCGTCCCGAATGGCCGGCCATGCGCGAGCAAATCCTTCATGAATCGATGAAAGTAAATCTCTGCCGGACGCGATCTCTTCTTTCATACGCTCAATAATGAGCACGTTTGCGTCCACAGCCATTCCAAGAGACAAGATGAATCCAGCGATTCCGGAAAGCGTAATGGTCACGTCAAAAACGCGATAAACCACCAAGTTCAAAAACGCGTACAAAATAAGGGCGATGACGGAAAACAATCCTGCAAGGCGGTAATAGGCAATCATGTACCCAGCAACAAGGGCGAATCCAATGAGAGCCGCAATGATGCTTTTTTGCAAAGACAATGCTCCAAGGGTCGGACCAATCGTCTGTTGAGAAAGCAATGTGACAGGAACAGGAAGCGCACCTGCATTCAAACGTTGTGCAAGAATTTTTGCTTCATCCAAATCGAAGTTACCTGTAATGACGGCTGTTCCACCATAAATTGCCGCTTGCACAACAGGCGTTGAGATGGCTGTTCCATCCAAGAAAATGGCAATAGGCTTCCCGATGTTTGCTGCTGTTAATTTCCCAAACAATTCTCCCCCTTCATTATCAAAGGCAATAGAAACATGTGGGTTTCCTGAATTTTGATCAAATTCAACGACCGCATTTTTTAACTGCTTTCCAGAAAGACCTGTGTTTTTCCAAGGAGAAGCAGGAGGCAAAACATCTGTCATGCTGGAAAGCTTCATGGTGATGTGCTGAACATTGTAAGCTGGAATAGCAGTTTGATCTTGCTTATAAATCAAGTGATATCCAAAATCTGTTTCAACAACGTCGGAAATTTTTCCAACCTCAAGAGTTTCCGCGGCAAGAGCGAATGCTGGAACGTATTTATTTGAGGTTGCGAAGCCAAGATCTCCCCCATTTGTTGCCGCGCTTGGATCTGTTGAATTTGCTTTTGCAAGATCACTGAAGTTTTGTGGGGTTGCTTCTTTTTTCAATTTTGAGATCTGAATATTTGCTTCCATCGCGGTTGTTTCTTTTGAACATCCTTGTTTTCCTTCAAAACAAATCAGGATGTGTGAAAGACGCATGTTATTTGCGGTTGTCTTCTCTGTCACTTTAAAAATCTCCATGGAACTGCCTTGCTCAACCGTTTTCCAAAAAACGGTTCCAGGTTTTGGGTTGTATTGCGTGACAGCTTTTGCAATGGCTGGATACTGCGTAGATTCTGCGGTCATTTTTAAAATCATTCCTTTTGTTTCTGCTTTTGTTGATTCAATGCTGAACTCTTCAACAAGCTCGTCGAAGTTTTCTCCTTTTTGTGCACGAAGCAACACGGCTTGTGCAGCCGCACGATCTGCTTTTTGTAACTCTACGAGTTTTTTGTCATCCGCTGGTGTTGGTTTGGTATCAAGTTCAGAACCCTGTTCCTTAAACTCAAGGACAGGCGTTTCACCAATTTGTTGAATCGCTTCTGAGACATCTAAAACACCCGCGAGTTCCACAACCACACGATACGCCCCACCTGTTGAGGTGGTTTGCACAAGCGGTTCCGAAACTCCGAATGCGTTCACGCGACGTTCAATGACATCACGCACACCCGCAAGGGCATCCGCACGATCAGCTTCTGGAATCTCTTTCATGTCGGCTTCATACACAAGGTGTGTTCCGCCTTGCAAATCAAGTCCAAGACGATACGCGTGTTCATTCAGTGTTGGCAAAGAAACATGAACTTTATCTTTTAAAAATCCAGCTGTTTGATTCCAAGCCTGTGGAAAATCATAAAATCCTACGACAACCGTCGCAAGGAGAAAAATGATGGCAGCAACACGTGCTTTCCATGGCTTATGAATTTTCTGTGCATTCTGTGACTTCCGTTTTGTTTTCCAAGTTTGCATACGTTATGTGCGACATCCTGCCGCTTAATAATCGCAAGGATAATAAGGGATTTTGGAATCAAACGCAAGTGGACAAGTTTCAAGGTCAAAAGCAAAGATATTGACTTTTCTGAAGTTTTCAGGTATTTTCAACAGTCTGCATGAAGGAGGCAAAATCATGAAAGACAAACAGGACATGCTTTGGGTCTTCGATATGGACGGCACGCTCTATTCGGGCGTTGATCATGTTTGGGGCGAAATTGAAAAGGAAATGGTGAGATACCTTCATGGACTCGGCCACCCCGTTCGTTTCGACCGAACAGAACAAGATCTGCTTCGAGTAAAATGGCAGACTCGTCAGACAACGATCGCTTACATTCATGAGTTCCGGCTTGACTTTGAAGAAGTGATCGAAGAAACACACTTGCCCATTCTCGGAAACCTTGTTGTGGAGCTACGAGCGGGAGCGCAGAGCATTCAGCATCTTCCGGGGAAAAAGATTGTGCTGACGAACTCTCCGGAATCGTTTGCGCATGCCCTTTTAAAGAAGCTTGGTATTCATCACTTCTTTGACGCGATCCTTGGATTGCGTACGGATGTGTTCCATGCAAAACCAAATGCGCTGAGTTATCAGCGCATTGCAGAGGGACATCGTGTTGTCATGGTTGAAGACTGGGAAGAAAACCTCGTCGTCCCCCACCAACTCGGTTGGGCGACGGTATGGTTCCCAGAAGAAGATCAATCTCACAGACCGTTCTTTCCGGAACACGTGCACAAGCACATCACCTCACTCGAGGAACTCCAAGCATTCGTCTAACCGTTTCACACTCTGTGAACGGTTTTTTTTGATTTCGTTCGACGAAATCATCCCTCGTAGCTCGCACCGAGCGAAGTGGGATTATAGCCGTTCGGCAATGAGATATCTGCATCCTTCCGCGCCAACAACGGCCATATGATTCGTGCCTCGTGGAATCTCAAAGTAGTCATGCGCGCCAAGGTGAACCGTTTCGTATCCAATCGTGACTTCAACATCACCAGAAAAAATAATCATCTTGTGATCTCTGTCATGGGCATGTTCATCATCGCGTTCGAATGGAATCGCATCCCAAAACAACAGGTTGTTATACCCATTGTTTTGCAATTCAACGATCCATTCTGATTCGGTCATACTTTACGATGACGCTTCTTCGTCTTTTGGAATTTCGGCAACAACGCGTGTCTTGTCATAAGAACACGTGTATTTCACACGCTCGATTGGCTTTCCGTTTGAATCCGTTGAAGAATCTCTACTCTGAACGGACATTTCGTACCCACAGCCAGATTTTGGACAGGTCATAGAAAAAAGATTATTGAATGAGTGTTGTTTATTTCTATCCTCCGTGGCACTTCTTATACTTCTTTCCGCTTCCGCACGGGCACGGATCATTTCTTCCGACTTTCTCGCCCGTCGATTTACTTGCGATCGAAGTGTGTTCCGTGCTCGTCGTCGAGGCACCCGCAAGTTGAACGCCTGCGCGACTCAAAAGCGAATCGTTTAACTGCGCTTGGACTTTCATGTCCACGGCGTGGTGTGCGAATCTGAAGAATGAGAATGTAACGTCTTGGTTGATGGCGGCGAGGAGTTGTTGGAACATGTCGTATCCTTCGCGCTTATACTCGATGAGCGGATCGCGCTGGCCGTAGCCTCGCAGGCCGATTCCTGTACGAAGAGACGTCATAGCGGACAAATGCTCAATCCAAAGCATGTCGATGGCGCGAATAAGTGTTGCGCGTTCAATGTGATAAACATCCATTTTGACTTCAAAGAGATCATGAATCTTTCGGTATTCATCACGCACAACGGCCATGATTGTTTCAATCATGCGTGTACGTGTTTCAGCAACGTTCTGTTTATCGCGAGAATTTTCAATGGTGATTGACTCAAGTTTCGATGTTGATTCCTGATCAAGAGTCACGATTGAGTTCACTGTCTCAATAATTTCTTTCATGTTCCAATCCCCCGCTCCAACATTTTCCGCCCCTTCTGCTTGATGGATTGGCGACACAACTTTCTCCCCTGTATGAAATAACACAACCTGTTCGATTTCTCCCTCAACAATATCAAGAATACGCTCTTTCAACGTTTCTGGTTCTTTTGTAAATGCATCAAGAACCTCAAGTCGTCGACTATAAATAACCTCGCGATGCTTGTTCAAGACATCATCGTACTCAAGCAAGTGCTTACGAAGATCAAAGTTGTGACCCTCAACGCGAACCTGGGCTTTCTCGATCGAACTGGTAATCAGTCCATTTTCAATTGGCATGTCATCTGGAATGCCAAGTTTGTCCATCATGCCTTTTGCGCGATCTGAACCAAAAATGCGCATCAAGTCATCTTCCATGGAAATATAAAATTGTGTAGAACCAGGATCACCTTGTCGACCGGAACGTCCACGCAACTGGTTGTCAATTCGTCGAGACTCGTGGCGTTCTGTACCAAGCACGTGTAATCCACCAAGTTCACGAACACGAGCTTCGTCTTCTTTTGTTCCGGGATTTCCTCCAAGTTTAATGTCCACACCACGACCCGCCATGTTTGTTGCTACGGTAACCGATCCAATTCGACCGGCCTGCGCAATAATTTCTCCTTCTCGTGCGTGGTTCTTTGCGTTTAAAATTTCATGCTTCACTCCAGAACGTGTGAGCAATTCTGAGAGGAGCTCATTCTTCTCGACCGATGCGGTTCCTACAAGCACAGGTTGCCCGAGCCATTGCTTCTCTTTTATTTCACGAATAACCGCCTCAAACTTCCCGAGCTCAGACTTAAACACGCGATCCGGTAAATCTTTTCGCGCGACGGATAAATTGGTTGGAATCTCTGTGACCTCGAGCTTATAGATTTTGGAAAATTCTTCCGCCTCGGTTGCAGCCGTTCCGGTCATTCCGGACAACTTTGAATACATGCGGAAATAATTTTGAAAAGTGATGGTAGCAAGCGTCTGACTTTCATTTTGAATGGTGACGCCTTCTTTTGCTTCAATCGCTTGGTGAATTCCTTCTGAGAAGCGGCGACCTTCCATCAATCGACCAGTAAACTCATCCACAATCAACACTTCATTCCTCTGCACAACATAGTGAACATCTTTTTGATAGTTAGCGCGAGCTCGAAGGGCAGAATCCGCAAAGCGCTGGAACATCACACCAGATCCGCCTGCGTATAAATTTTCGATTCCTAATGCTTTTTCAATTTTTTCTACACCTGCATCTGTATATGCAGCGGTTCTGAGCTTCTCATCAACGTTATAATCTTCTTTTTCCGTAAGACCTGCGACAATTGTTGCAAATCGCACATACAGTTCATTCGATTTTTCTGCCGGCGCAGAAATAATGAGTGGGGTGCGCGCTTCATCAATCAAAATCGAATCGATTTCATCCACAATCGCAAAATGGAGTCCGCGCATGACCATTTCGTTCAGCGTTGGTGCCATGTTGTCTCGCAAATAATCGAATCCGTACTGGTTGTTGGTTCCGTAGGTGATGTCGGCTGCATATGCGGAGCGTCGATCCGTTGGACGCAAATAATCCTCACGGACTTTAAAAGACTCAATTAAAATTGCATCAGGATTTAGAGGCTCTGGTTCTGGATGTTTAAAGGTTGGATCATAAACCAATCCTCCCTCATGTTGAATGACCCCAACACTCATTCCAAGAAAATGAAAAATCTGCCCCATCCAGACAGCGTCACGACGAGCAAGATAATCGTTGACCGTAACAAGGTGACACCCTTTGCCTTCGAGGGCGTTTACATAAAGCGCGAGCGTGGAGGTCAGTGTCTTTCCTTCACCTGTACGCATTTCGGCAATCATACCGCGATACAAAACAATTCCACCCATGAGCTGGACATCAAAGTGTCGTTGGCCAAGCGTTCTTTTCGAGGCTTCTCGAACCACCGCAAACGCTTCATACAAAAGACTGTCAACGCTTCTCCCTTGTGCAATCATCTCACGAAACTCAATGGTTTTGTGTTTCAAAGCCTCATCAGACAGCATGCTGATTTCAGGCTCGAGTTTGTTGATGTGTTCCACTTCTGCTCGAAGATCCGCAATCACTTTCTTGTTTGGATCCCCAAAGAGAATATTCAAAAATTTACTCATACGCGCAGTAGTGTGCTGGTTTTCACGTGATAAATCAAGTAGGGGAGGCTCGCGAGCCTCCCCTACCCCAATTGGTTATTCCTTTCCCGGTCTTGGGTGTCTATTTTGATCGACAACTTTTTCTTTTCGATCTACAAGCTGACGCTTTAAATCATCACGAACTTCATCTATGGCGGCATATAAATCTGCGCCCTCTGCTTTTGCGGTCAGAATGGTTCCGGGAACATCCATGTGAAACTCGGCAAAAAAGAATGGGCCGCTTGTGTGATGTTGCGAGGTCTTTCCGAGCTCTACGCGCAACTCTGCTGTGGATTCAAAACCGGATGTCAATTTCTCAAGCACTTCTGCACGCTCTTCAACATAACGCTTGATGGCATCCGTAAGTTCCATGTTCGTTCCAAGAATTGAGGAGATGGTCATAGAATCATTCATGTAACCCAAGGCTTTCGCCTTGGCTGTATTAGAATCCAACGTACTGGACTTCTTCTTGTAAAATTATACCATAGGCGTCTCTCACACGCGTTTTGATAAACGCAATAAGCTGTATCACTTCATCTGCGGTCGCACTCCCCGTATTCACCAAAAAATTTCCATGCACAGGACTCACCTTTGCCCCGCCTATCTCGAACCCCTTCAAATCAACCTGGTCGACGATCCATCCCGCCGAGATACGACGGGATGTGATCGCCTCTGAAGTTAAATCGAGTTTAGACTGAATTCGTTGCAGTTCCTCGTCCGAAGTTATTTCGTAATTTTTGAACATGCATCCCGCAGATCCTGCGTCGAGAGGTTGCGATGCTTTACGCTTTGCCAAATTTGATTCCATGATTTGTTTAATGATGCTCTGATCGCCAGACTTAAGTTCGAAGGTTGCTGAAAGGACAATGTCCAAAGAATGTTTGATAGCGGATTCGCGATACCCAAACGCGAGTTCAGCGTTTGTTCGAGACACAACTTCCCCATTCGAAAGCACAAACGCTTCGACGAGGTGGTCGCGCGTTTCCCCTCCGAAGCATCCCGCATTTCCTCGAATCGCTCCACCGACCGTACCTGGCAATGTAATCGCCCATTCGAGTCCAGCGAGACTCGCCTCGGCAATTTTTCGAGAAAGGAGAATCATGGGAACACCCGCCCCCGCTTGAACACGATTTTTATCCATGAAGATTTCGCGCATGAGGAGTTTGATCATGATTCCGTTGAAGCCGTGGTCCGCGACAAGCATATTCGATCCGCCGCCGATCACCACGGTCGGCATTGAGCTTGTCTTTGCGATATCCAAAACCTTCTTCAGCTCTTCGATCGATCTCACCTCCACAAAATACTTGGCCGGTCCTCCAATCCGAAAATTTGTATGACGACTCATGGGTTCTTGCTCTTTCAGACGATCGTTTACAGCAAGTCTTAATTGTTCGGACGCGGTATTCATAACAAAAACATTCTATCATTCGACCACAAAAAAACCACCCCGGAATATGAGAGGTGGCAGAAGAACTAGTTGCAGCCTGGAATCGGCACATGCGCGCACACGGCGCCTTTGCAGATGTCATTTGTGCAGGCATTGCCATCTTCAGGACACGGAACACCGGTTCCATCATTGGAAAATGGATTTGGTTTGAAGACGCATCCTTTTGCCGGCTCACATCCATCAATCGTACACGCGTTGCCGTCGTTGCAGACTTTTGGAAGTGAGACGGAGCAGGTTTTGTCTTTGCAGGTGTCATTGAGCGTGCATTGATTGTCGTCATTGCATGGCGATGCATTCGCGATATGCGAACAGTCGCCATTATCGCACACATCTTTTGTACACACGTTTCCTTCGTCGAGACAGGCGTTGCCGTCCTTTACCTTCGGATGCGTACACTTGCCGTTTGCGCACACATCTTGCGTACAAGCGTTCCCATCATCGAGACAGGCGCCATCGGAAGCGGGCTTGTGATTGCAACCCGTGAATGGATCACACCAATCGGTTGAGCATGCGTCCTTGTCATCGCAATCGAGCGTGGTTCCGCCTTTGCAAACTCCGGCGGCACATTCCGAAACGGCTGTACAGACATTGCCGTCATCGCAAAGCGGTCCGGTCAATTTTGTGTGCTTACACGAACCGTCCGTGTTGCACTGATCTGTTGTGCAGACGTTCCCGTCGTCGCAAAGGCCGTCATCGGTTTTCCCATTACAGTTGTCGTCTTTGCCGTTGCACACTTCTGGCTCGGGTTTCACGGCACTGCAAAGCGGTTGGCCTTTTTCGCATCCGGTAAACATACCAAGACACGTTCCGAACTCGTTACTTTGCTTGCACCCTGCGCCAATCGCGCTTGCGTCGATGTTGTCTGTTTCACCGTCGCAATTATCATCAAGCTTGTTACAGCTCTCAGATTCCGGGATTTGTCCGATGCAGTTTGTGAGGCCTTCCGGTTTGCAAACGCGCGATCCCGAGCATACCCCAAACACATTCTTGTTCGTGCAGTCCGTCGAAAGGGCGAGTTGTGTCGCTCGTTTCGAACAGGAACACGTTGCTCCACTTTTCGGCACACACTGTTCTCCCGAAACCTTCGTCTTTGCATCTGTGAGAAACTGACACGTATAGCCGTTCGGACAATCCGCGTCACCGTTTGAGATGAAACACTGAGCTCCACAAAAGCTCCCGCTATTTCCGACACGCAGACAAAGATTGCCGATCTTGTTCATCTCGTTACAGTCCTTATGCTCTTTGCATGGATCACACAGACGATTGAACATGGAAAGACAAATGAACACAATGTCGGTGCTTGAATTGCTGACGCCGGAACATTTGAATCCGTTCGGACAATCACTCGAACATGTCTTCGAACAAACACTTCCATTTGGCGTTTCGATGCAGTAGCCAGCATTGCATTCCGCATTTTTGATGCACGGATATCCAAACTCACCAGGATCCGGTGCGCGCGCCGAACCGTCGAACAGATCGGTTTCGTTCGTTGTGTCCGCTTGGGTTGCAATCAGCGCATCATGAGCATCCGTCGAAACATCGATCGAATGTCCATCTGCTCCTCCTTGCACGGAAACGTCCGACTCACCCGAACAAGCTGTGATGAAAAAAAGAGCAAAAACGAGCCTCATGACGATCCTCCATAGGTAAAATGCACAAGAAATCGTGCCCCTGTTTGTATCAAGAATTTCCGAGCCTGTCAACCAAATATCTACCAAAAAACAAAAAAGATCCTCAAGATGAGGATCAAGAACTATGGGCAGTTGGGTTTCTTTGTGTGATCGCATTTTCCATCTTTTGGATTGCATGCGTCCACGGTGCAGGGATCACTGTCGTCACAAGCGTTCACAGAGCCTTTGCACTGACCCGCAAGACAGATGTCCGCGATCGTGCAGAGGTCATCGTCGTCGCACTTGTTTGTGTCGTTCAAGGTTTGAAAAACACATTTTCCGGTTGCTTTGCTGCAACTGTCCTTTGTGCACGTATTCTGGTCATTGCACACAATCGGCTTTGCTTTGCAAACGGTTTGCTGGCAAATGTCGTCCGTGGTGCAGAGGTCACCGTCTTCGCAAGGCGCGTTTGGCGTTCCGGTAAAGACGCAACCGAGTTTTTGGTTGCAACTGTCGGAAGTACACAGGTTGCCATCGTTGCAGATGATGGTAACGCCGCTACACTTGGTGCCTTTGCAGACATCGCCCGTTGTGCAGGCATTTGCGTCTGAGCAGTAGTAGCCGTCGTTCGCCGTGAAGTTGCAGCTTCCAACCGCGGAATCACACGTATCGATTGTGCAGTCGTTGTTGTCCTCGCACGTCTTCACCTTACCTTCACACTTGTTTGTGAAACAGGTGTCGCCAATCGTGCACGCGTCTCCGTCATTGCACGGCGATTTGTCTTGAACAAGGTACATGCAACCGATATTCGCCCCGCACGTATCTTGCGTACAAGCGAGTCCATCGTTGCACTGCAAAATCTTTCCAGTGCACACGCCGAGCGTACACGAATCGTTTGTCGTACAGGCGTTGTTGTCGTTGCAGTAGAACACTCCAACAACCGGTAGATTCAGACACGCACCGTTTGCAGCGTCACAAGAATCAGACGTGCAGACACTGTTGTCGTCACAGTTTTTTTGTGAACCGGAGACGCATTTTGCATCCTGGCAGTTATCGTTGATCGTACAGGCGTTTCCGTCTGTGCACTTCGATCCAGCGGATGCGGGAGTCGAAAAACATCCGGACACTTTGTCGCACGCATCTTGGGTGCAAGGATTTGTATCTGAACAATTGATGTTCGATCCTTTGCACGCGCCCTTGTCGCACAAGTCATTCACTGTACACGCTGAGCCATCGTCGCACGGAAGATTGTTCAGCTTCACGGTCGAGCAACCTGTATTCTTGTCGCAAGAGTCTTCGGTGCAGTCGAGGCCGTCGTTGCATGCGATCTTCGTTCCGACACAGACGCCGACTACGCACGCATCGTTCTTCGTGCAAACATCATTGTCCGTACAAGACGCATCGATCGGTTCGAACGTGCAGCCAGAGAGCTTGTCGCAGGAATCTTTCGTACAAGGACTGTTGTCATTGCACACAACCTGCTTTGCGCCAAAGCACTGACCGGACGCGGTGCAGATGTCATTCACCGTGCAGGCGTCACCGTCTGTACAGATATTGTCCGGCTGCGGCGTATGCTGACATTCGCCCGTTCCCACGTTGCACCAATCTTGTGTGCAAGGATTTTTCGTGTCGCAAGACGCATTGTCTTTGCAAACAAACACGTCCGGCGTCGCATCCACGCTTGCGTCGACAACATCTGGCTGCACGTCCTCGATCGTATCTGTGTCCGATTGGGTCTCGGGAGCAGGTGAGGTGTCGATCGCCCTTCCGTCTCCGGACAAATCAAGGCTCGGAACTTCTGAAATGGTGTCGTCCGAACACGCGCAAAGAAAAACGCATGCGAGTCTGAACAAAATCGATGTGAAACGAACGTTCATTTAACCTCCTCACTTCGCTTCAAAACCCCATGTTTCAAAGCCAAACGCACAAAAATGTGTGCCCATCTTTTTAGCAGGAAAACCTAGATACGTCAACAGGGCGTGTGTAGATACGGATTACAGATTAATACAGATGAAGATCTTCGGCTCTGAAAGACGTCTTTCGGAAACGTCATCCCTATCTGTATTAATCTGTAATCCGTATCTACACATGTTTCCAAAAAGAAAAAATCGACCGTTTTCGGTCGATTAGTCAGGGCAATCTGCGCGTATCCAAAGATCAAATTTAGGAAGAATCGTCTCAGGCCACGCAAGTCCGGATCCATCCTTTGGCTTTAGGTTATCTCGACAAGCAAGTGGGAGATCTTCTCCGTTTCCAGAGGACGAAGGGCCAAGCCAGATGGAAAAAACATCCTCGAAAGGAGAAAATTTCATCGGTTCCAAACCCGTCTTGACTTCCCACTTCGAAGGATCAAAAAGAATTTCTCGACGCCTCGTAGTCGGATTTGAAAGAACGAACAAGCCTTCAATCGGTGTTTGACCGTCTGGAGTCATGTAAAAGATTCCAAGCACAGTCCCATCGTGACGCATGAAGTGGCGGTACAACTTCAGAAAAAACGAATGATCTGCCATTTGCTTTTCCTCTCATCCTCGAAACAACATCGAAGAAGAAACAATAATAACAAAAAGAACCTTGCTCGTCAACAAGTAAGGTCTCTTGCGATTGAATCGATATCCCCCGCTCCCATTATAATCAGGACATCGTTCGATCGGACGATCTGTTCGAGGGCGGACTTCACCGCATCGAAGTTTTCCGAATACATGACGTGGGCGTTTGGGGTTTCCTTCTTGATCTTCTCCACAATCAACCTTGACGACATATTGTGTTCTTCGTTTCTGCCAGCGACGTCGTAAATCTCGGCGACCACCGTCTCGTCCGCGAGTTGGAGCGCGTGGACAAATCCATCGAAGAGAGACTTTGTTCGGGAGTGTTGATGCGGTTGAAAACACAGGACGATTCTTCGGCCTGGAAAAAACTCGCGAGCGGCACTCACAGTTTTCTCAACCGCAGTTGGATGGTGACCATAGTCCGAGATGACATCCGCCTCGCGCCAAGTTCCGACGCGCTCGAAGCGGCGCCAGATTCCTGGGAACGTTTCGAGGACGCGCGCGCATGTCTCGAATGGGACGCCGAGTTCCATGGCGGCCGCGGTTGCGGCGAGTGCGTTCATGACGTTGTGTTCGCCCGGGATGATGAGCTTGAGTCGACCGAGGAGTTCGTCTCGATTCACACCAAAAGTCTGCACACCCTTCGTGGTTGCACGATTCAACGCGACATATGAATTCCTTTCCGCCCTCTCCGCCTTTTCCGTCCTTTGCATCCAGTACGTTATCGGCCGTTCTACTTTCAATTTCATGGATTCGGCATCGTCCGCGTTCAGGATCATCATTCCTTTTCCAATCAACTTATCGGCGAAGATCTGGAATGTGTCGCGGATATGGTTGATGTCGCGGTAGTAATCGAGGTGGTCTTCTTCGATGTTTGTGAGCACGATCATCTCCGGATGAAGATTCAACATGTTCGCCTGATACTCGCAGCCTTCGACCACAAAGAATCTGCCTTTGCCGAGGCGGAGATTTTTATCTGGGAATGTTGGCACAAACGATCCTACGAGAACCGTTGGATCGTAGCCGGCTGCTTCGAGCATGAGGCCGATGAGCGCGGTTGTTGTGCTCTTACCGTGTGTTCCTGTGACCACAATCGTCGAGAAGGTTTTCGAGACTTCACCGAGGAACTGGGCGTAAGAGACTTCTGGGATTCCCCGCTCTCGAGCAGTAGTTCGTTCTGGGTTGGTCGAGGGGACAGCGGAGGAATAGATGACGACCTCCACACCGTCGAGGACGTGCGACTTGTCATGGCCGATATTTACTTGAATACCTTTTTTATTCAAATCTTGAACCATCTCAGAATCATGGACGTCTGATCCGGTCACATGCTTTTCTTTGGACAACAAAAACTTGGCAAGCGCGGACATGCCGATTCCTCCGATTCCAACAAAATGAAAATGGTTTTTTTCAAGAAGCATATTTTTGTGTCATCCCGAGCGAAGCGAAGCGTAGCCGAGGGATCTCTTGTAAATGCGAGATTCCTCCACTCGTCGATGACTCCTCGGTCGGAATGACACAGGGAGATACATTCACTCGTAGTGAGCATAGAGTAACAAAAAAGCACTAGATTTTCTAGTGCAGAGGCTAATGTCGGAGAAGTTCGGTTGTGTCGGTTGTGCGGCAAACCACGGATTCGGGAAGAACGGAATTGAATCCGATGCCGTTTTCTGGGGTCCAGGTCAAATTCCAGGCAAGGGGAACCGCTTGAAAATCACGATTGTAAATTTTGGGATAGCAACTTTCGCCATCATCCGTCACTGTTGCCGCAACCTTCCCTTCTGAATCAACCAAGAACTCACGGACAAATGTCCCGGAGGGAAAATCTTGTTCCACCTCAGGAGTCACGATCGTATGTTTTTCTTGTCCGTTTGCATCCTCGGTACGGATTCGAGCGCCAAGCATCGAACCTGTTTGCGCCCAGACAAGATCCTTGTCGTCCATGTGAAATTCACCCTCATGAACGAGCGCGCCGTTTACGTAAAGCGCGCGGTGAGAGGAGTTTGAACGATCGGGTCTCACAAGCCATGCAAGCGAGCGCTCGCCCGGCGAAACCCAAAGATGTTCAATGTCTCCTGACCATGTTTCCTCAAGGGGAAACGAGAGCGTATTCGCTCCGCCAATGACACATAACCGCGACCCGATTTGTGTGCGTGTAGCAAGGACGTACTGATTTTGTACGTATGCAAGTGCCACAGGACGTTCTCCTTGTGCCTGGAGAACCGGGAACCAATCAACGAACCCTCGCGCTCCAAAACGGTAGCGATACGATGTTCCATCGATCTGTTCCAGAAACAAGAAACTTCCATCAGACACAGCTGTTGCCGTTCTAATGTCCTCAATTGGCAGGACGCCATGCTCGGTCCAAACATGATTTGTTCCGGAATCTTCTGTTCCGATTCCAAACAAGAACATGCCATGCGAAGAGCGATGCACGCGATGCAAAAGCGCAAACGGGCGCACGAGTTTCAAGCGCGGGCGCGAAACCCTCAACTCATAGACACCACGGACACGTGACCCAACGGGCAAACCCCATACAAGTACATAATCTGCAGCAACATGTAAGATGCGTGTCTCTACGCGTTCCCCATTTTCATGGGAATAAAATCGCGGAGACGACATGCGCTCAAAGTTGTGCGCAACGCGTTCAAGCAACTCGTCTACTTGCTCAACAGACGCAACGTAAAATCCATCCTGACTTACTGCCAGACGATCTGTTGCAATCAGTTCAGAAAGTTTGGTGGAATCGCGTGACCCCACAAGTGCATGCACTTGGTGAATGGCCCCACGAAGGAACGGACGTTCGATCGAACTTGGGGGCTGCAACGTTCGTTGTGCGCTCATGGAACCTCTGTCACCTCCATAAAAGAGGTTACCTCAACCTAGCGATTTTTTGTCAGATTGTCAACCAGTTTCGGCTCGCGTACAATGCGCGTACAATTATCTTTCCTATGTTTATAGCAAAACAAGACCCAGAGGTCGCGCATGCCCTACAAAGAGAACTTCTTCGTGAGGAAGAAGGTTTAGAGATGATTCCGTCCGAAAACTTCGTTTCTCGGGCGGTTCTTGAGGCTCTCGGATCCGTCGCCACAAACAAATATGCAGAGGGACAGCCCGGCAAACGCTACTATGGCGGCTGTCAGGAAATTGATGTCATCGAACAGCTCGCGATCGATCGCGCAAAGCAACTTTTTGGTGCGGAACATGTAAACGTTCAACCACTCTCCGGAGCGCCTGCAAACCTCGCTGCATACTCGGCCGTACTCTCGCCTGGTGACACAGTCCTCGGCATGGATCTGTCACACGGCGGACATCTTACACACGGACACCCCGTCACATTCTCGGCTAAGATCTACAACTTCATTCGCTACAAAACAACAGCTGAGGGACTAATCGATTACGAAGAGATCGAACGCATGGCGCGCGAGCACAAGCCAAAGCTCATCCTCGTCGGCTACTCGGCGTACTCTCGCGAAATCGATTACGCGCGCATCAAAGCGATCGCAGACGAAGTCGGCGCGCTCACAATGGCAGACATCGCCCACATCGCAGGTCTCATCGCGGGTGGCGAGATGAACAATCCCGTTCCCTTGTTCGACATTGTCACAACCACAACACATAAAACGTTGCGAGGACCTCGTGGCGGAATGATCATGTGCAAAGCGATGCACGCGAAGGCGATCGACAAAGCTGTGTTCCCCGGTTTGCAAGGTGGTCCGCATGAGAATGTGATTGCCGCAAAGGCGGTTGCATTTCTCGAAGCCCTTCAACCTGAATTTAAAACCTACTCAAAACAAATTCGCTTGAACGCAAAAGTCCTTGAACAAGAATTGAGCTCAAGAGGATATCGCTTGATGTTCGGCGGAACAGACAACCATTTGCTCCTCATCGATGTTTCCTCGAAAGGCGTCACAGGAGGAGAAGCAGAGAAGGCCCTCGACGCCGTCCTCATCACCGTCAACAAAAATATGATTCCGGATGATCCGCGTTCCCCATTCGATCCATCAGGAATCCGACTTGGAACTCCTGCGATCACCTCACGTGGGATGAAAGAAGTCGAGATGAAGCAGATCGCAACATGGATCGACGAGGCGATTGAGCATCGTGCGAACGAAGCACATCTCGAGAAACTCCGAACAGAGGTCAAAGAGATGACAAAGCGATTCCCTCTTTATCCGGAACTTGCATACGAATAGAAAAGAACCACCCATAGCTTTACGCGAAGGGTGGTTTTAGAATTGACAATATCAGCTTTTTCCCGTACAACCAATCCACCTCAGACGAGAGGAGGACCTTCCATGGAAGTACGGAGATCAACGCTGCGCGAGGCGATGAGCCGCTACACAACCGAACAGCGCACGCAAGAAATCATGAAAATTCTCGAGCCGTTGTTTTGCATGTGTGAGCGAGATCAATTTTTGTACGGGTTCAATCCAGAACTTCCGCAAGGAATTCAGACCCATATTGCATTTCTGACAAATCGTCCGTGTGTTGGTGTTGAGGGTGTTGCCGAATCAGGCATTCCAAAACATCTTGTGACATCCCAACACAATTCCAATTTCATTTCGCGAACACGCGTGCGACTCTACCAGAGATTGCGAAACTCTGTAGACCCGATGAAAAACATCAACCTCACGTTTGATCTTCGGCTCAGTTTTGGAAACCGTTTTCGCAATGATCTTCCCATCAACTTGTGGAATCAGCTTTGGGAGAGCATTCGTTTTTGGCTTCTTTGCGAAATTGGCGGGAAGGAATTCAAAAAAGAGGCACACGCCCTCGAACACATTGTTCGCCTCTGTACAGGTGGTGCCATCGTGTTTGATGAGAAACCAACCGAACCGACCGTGATGCTTGTTGTGAACGCAAAGATGACAAGCGGAACGGAGCGCTACCGATTGCGCCCCACGAAACGACCCTAGCCACATGAACGACTCATGTGGTTTTTTATTGACAATTTTGGTTATAGAGAGTATTCTTCTGTGTCGCATATCAAACCGCGACAAGGAGTTCTCTCCATGCAAAGAACCTATGGCAGCCTAACAGAAGCAGCGATCGGTGTCCTCATGCGTGATGTTGTATCACGCCTTGCTGACCATGTGCAGCGCAAACGATTCTCGTTCAAAGCCAAGCACAAAGGCATCAAGGATGATGGCAAAATTGATTGGGTGACGGACATCGATGTCCAAGTTCAAGGCGTAATGAAACGTCTCCTGCTCGAACGCTTCCCCACTTTCGGCATCATCGCCGAAGAAGGAGGATTGTCCATTCCGGCAAAGAAGCCGACGGAGACACTCCGCTTTACAGGTGATCCGATCGATGGAACGCGCGCATTTGTTCACTACCATTCAGGCGGCATCAGCGTGATGCTTGCCCTCATGGACGGTGACCATGTGATTGCCGTGTGCATTGAAGACGTCATGACGAAGGAAGTGTATTACTTCCGTCCTGGGTCGAAGAAAACGCATCATCTGTCGCCGAACAACAAGCCTCGCTTGTTGAACAAGATTCCCCGGAATCTGCCACTGATCGATCAGTACGTGCTGATTCGAGATCCGGTCGAGGAACACGATGAGGTGACGAGACGATTGCTTCAGCTCAGGCCACACCCCCTTTTCAAGAAGCACCACACCGCGGAAGGATCGATTGGTCTTTCAATGGCGCGCCTCTGGAAGGGAGAAGTTGGTGCGGCGATTCTTCGCCCGGGCAAACAGACGCCGTGGGACACTTGCCCTGTGATTGGGCTCGCAAACCGTTTGGGCTTTCGCTTCCTCGCGATTACCCCCGTTTCTCTGTCGGACTCGACTCCCGCGCTCATTTTTCAAACCATGAAGACGGTGCAACACACGTATCGCACTGGTACGGACATGCTCGTCATTCACGAGAACCACCTTCCCGAACTCGCCGCCTGGTGTGCAAGCGAGGGCCTCCGCATCGAATCCTAAACCGTCATCTCGACGGTTTTTTTCTTTTCCGCTATCCTATGCGCATTATGGCAATGATCCTTGACGGCAAAGCATACGCTGCAGCCATTCGAACCAAAATCAAAAATCGTGTAAGTGCTCTCGAGAACAAACCTGGTCTCGCGATTCTTTTAGTTGGGGAAGATCCCGCATCACACATTTACGTGAACCTGAAACAAAAAGCGTGTGAAGAAGTTGGAATTTACTTTGAAAAATTTTTGTATTCAAATGATGTTTCGGAGAGCGAACTCATCTCGAAGATCGAAGAGCTCAACCAACGAGATGACATCAATGGCATCCTTGTTCAGATTCCACTCCCGAATCAAGATGCAGATCGCGTAATCGCAGCCATTGATCCAATCAAAGACGTTGATGGGTTTCACCCAAAAAGCCTCGAAGCGCTTCGCAAAGGCAAACCAGCACTTGCGCCTGCCGTTGCACTCGGAATTCTGAAGCTTATCAATAAAGCCCTCGATCGAAACGACCACCCCCTAATACCCTCCTTCAAAAAGGAGGGGGGATTGCGTGCGGTGATCGTTGCAAGCAACTTCTTCGCCGATCCACTCACGATTCTTTTGCATGAACAACAAATTTCGTCAGAGGTTGTTCGTCCTTATGATGCTTCGTTCAAAGAAAAAATATCTGAGGCGGATATTCTGATTGTGGCACTCGGAAAACCAAACCTGATCGAAGGCTCCATGATCAAGCCGGGCGCGATCCTCATTGATGTCGGCACAACCAAAGTTGACGGTAAACTCGTTGGGGATATTAATCGCGCGTCTGTCGAGGATCTCGCGGGCGCCCTCTCCCCTGTTCCTGGTGGTGTTGGCCCGATGACGGTTGCTGTGCTCCTCCTGAATGTCCTAAACGCATACGGAAAACAAAAAAGAACTCCTTGAGGAGTTCTTTTTTAAATCTATTTTTTTCTTCGTGCATTCAAAGCACTTACCAACATTCCCGAAAGAAGCACTGCCAGAAACGGACTCCAGTTCGCTTGAATTTGCGAGATGTTGATGATGGATGTCCAATCAAATCCGTACATGGGTTTTACAAGCAAAGCCGAGATGAGAAATGTGAGAATAATCCAACCGAACGCAACGGCAAATCGATCATTCCAGTCGTTGATGCTTTTGCGGAAATACAAAAAGGAGCACAAAAAAATGAGGAGAGGAAAATAGGCGTTTAAGGCAACATAGAGAACTCCACTTTGAGTGACTCCGTATGCAACATAGAAAAGAAACGAGCCAGGATACCAAACAAGAAATAACAAAAGAAAAAACAGAAAGTATCTTTTTGTAAAATAACGTTTCAATAAATCCATATAAAAAGATTATACCAAAAATTGATACAAAGTGAAAATCAATCCACCCAGAAAAAAGAGGACGGCGAGCCAAGAAAAAAGATCGGGCAGATTGAGACAATGATGCTCCTTGCACAAAGGTTCACGTTTCAGTTTGAGATAACAAAGCACAATAAAAATCCCTAGCATGCCTCCGAACACAGATCCAATAAATCCAATAAGCTCCACGAACTCACGGACACCGATCGCAAAAAAGAGAAACGGCACCGTGACCGTAAGCAAAAACGCGACAGGGCGAGCTAAGCGCAAATCAAACTTCAAGGTATTTTGAAGCACAATGCCAAGAAGCATGAAGATGGACAGGATCGTTGTGAGACCAAGCAGAGATGCAATCACTCGAAAGGATGACCCAAAAATTGGGACAAGACCATCAAACGCTGCGCCGGTTGTTGCGGTTCCTGTCACACCCACAATCGCAAAAGCAAAGAGTGAGTACAGCAAGATAACGGTGGTCATTCCAAGAAGAACGGCTTTGCCTAGTTGTTTCTTTGCGCGCAAACCAAGAACATCCCGCATTTCGGGAACGATTCCTGTGGATGAGAGAGCAAAGAGAATAATACCGTAGGGTAAAAACCACTTTGTCGAATCAAAAGCGGTGAGGTTGCTTGGTTGAATGTATGGAATGGATAGAGCAATGATGAAAATAAACAAAAAGAGGAGTGCAAGCATCACAAACACCTCGAGTTTAGAGGCAAACTGCAATCCACGATAAATCAAACAGGCGGCAATGAGACCAACAACATATGCATACCCCGTTGTTGTCCCCCCAAAAACAGGCGACAAAATGAGAAACAAAAACTTTCCTCCAATAATCATGTAGGCAAGCATGGCTCCCCAAATACTTGCAGACAGAGCAGCCATACAGAGCCAAGACCATTTTTTTCCAAGATAAATTTCAACATATCCAACAAGTCGGTGTGAGCCTTCCGTTTGAAGCGCGAGCTCAGCATACATGAATTGCACCATGAGCAGAATAAGTCCGATCACCAATAATTCGACAAGTCCAATCACAAAACCGCTTTGTGCAAAGGCAAATGGAAGCCCAAACACACCAACTCCAACAATTCCGCCAACCATCATGAAAACAGCACGCAAAAATTTAAAATCTGGGTGAATCATAGAGTATTTTTCTCCACAATTATAACACAGGTTGTCCTCTTGTCTCGTATGAGAAGCGTGCTAAGATACCCAAATCTATGGCAACCCATGAGCGCATTCCCCCACAAAACCTGGAGGCAGAGCAATCCTTGCTCGGGTCTCTTTTGATTGACAAAGATGCAATTGTCAAAGTTGCAGATCGTTTGCAAGGCGATGACTTTTATCGTCCCGCACACCAATGGGTGTATGAAACCATTACGGACCTATTCGAGAGACACGATCCGATCGATATTCTTTCGCTTGGAAACCGCCTCGAAGAAAAAGGTCAGCTCACACAAGTGGGCGGACGCGCCTACCTCGTCGAACTCTCAAACATGGTTCCGACCGCCGCAAACGTCACGCACTACGCGGAGATTGTGCAAAAAAAAGCAACGCTTCGACGACTGATTACGGCCGCCACAAACATTTCACAAATGGGATTTGAAGAGGAAGAAGAAATTGATTCGACATTAGACGAAGCAGAACGCGCACTTTTTCACGTTTCGGAAAAATATAACAAAAATACATTCGTCTCTATTCGCAGCGTTCTCGACGGTGCCTTTGAGCGTATCGATGAATTGCATCGCGATCGCGGCAAGTTACGCGGCGTTGCAACCGGATATACAGCGCTCGATCAAATCCTTGCCGGATTTCAAAAGTCCGATCTCATCATTCTTGCTGCACGTCCATCGTGCGGAAAAACCGCGCTTGCACTCGACATGGCGCGTCACATTGGCGTGAACATGAAAGTACCGACCGCATTCTTTTCCCTCGAAATGAGTAAAGAGCAACTCGTTGACCGTATGATTTGTGCGCAGGCGAATGTTGATTTGTGGAAACTTCGAACCGGACGACTCTCGGACAAAGCCGACGATTTTCCAAAAATCGCAGACGCGCTTGGTAAACTCTCAGAAGCACCAATCTTCATTGACGACAGCGCAAACCTGAACATCATGCAGCTTCGTACAAAAGCACGTCGACTTAAAACAGAACATGGCCTTGGCATGATTGTTGTCGACTACTTACAGCTCATGGAAGGAAGATCAAAAAAATCCCAAGAAAACCGCGTACAAGAAGTTGCGGAAATTTCTCGCGGTTTAAAACAGATCGCCAAAGAGTTGGATGTTCCTGTTCTTGCCCTCGCTCAGTTGTCGCGTGCTGTCGAGTTGACGAAGCCTGCGATTCCAAAACTATCTCACCTTCGTGATTCAGGTTCTATCGAGCAGGACGCCGACGTCGTTTTGTTTATTTACCGAAAAGCCGCGGATAAAAACTTCCGCGAAGAAGACTTGGCGCCGGAAGACAAAAACATCGCAGAAATCCACATTGCAAAACATCGTAATGGCCCAACAGGCATGATTCGATTGTTCTTCGAAAAAGAGCGCGCGTCTTTTCGCAATTTAGATGGACATGCAGGAAGCTATACAGGCGGAGGCGGATCAGGCTCTTCAAACAACAACGGATTCGCTCCGTACGCAACCGCACAAAACAAACCCGCTCACGCCCCACTCGGACAACCTGGCGGCGGAACAGCCGTAATGGCTCCCCCACCAATTGATGCAAATCCAGGAGCGCGGTAGAATTCCCGTAACCTGAGGCTTTAGCCTTGGTTCCCTCTCTAATATCGCGGGGTCTGGGGACCCCACCCATAATAAAATTATGTTCTCCAAACTCAAACAATTCAAAGACATGAAGGACCAGGCGAAACACATGGAAGCCGAACTTGCGACGGTTGTTTCAGAAGGCGAAGCAGCTTGGGGTAAAGTCAAAGTCACGGTAAATGGAAATCGCGACATGATTGGATGTGCCATTGATCCATCCATGACGTCGGATCTTTCAAAACTTCAAGACGCGCTTTGTGAAGCACACAAAGACGCGATTAAAAAAATGCAATTCAAGCTCGCAAAGAAAGTACAAGAAATGGGAGGACTCGACATGTTAAAAAATCTCGGCGGCTAATGTGCGAAAATTTCCGGAACCCATCACGAATCTTGTTGCCGCGTTCTCGCGTTTACCTGGCGTGGGGCCCAAAACGGCCCTGCGCTATGTTTATTATATGCTGAAGCAGCCAAAAGCAGATTTGCATGTGATGGCGCGCGCACTTTTGGAACTTGGCGAAAAAATTCAAACCTGTCCAACATGTTTCACCTATACAGAAAAACCGTTATGCGAGCAATGTGCAGATTCTCGACGAGATAAAGCTGTGCTGTGTGTCGTCGAGGAACCGCGAGACATTTCGACAATCGAAGCAACAGGATTCTACCGTGGGTTTTATCATGTGCTCGGCGGAACGTTGAGTCCAATCGAAGGAATCACACCGGACGCACTGCGTATTCGCGAATTAGTCGGACGCATTCAAGCGGGTGGCGTCTCGGAAGTCATTCTTGCTCTCTCACCAACCACACAGGGCGAAACGACCATTCTTTATCTCACAAAACTTTTGTCACCACACGTTCAGGTGACACGCCTCGCACGTGGACTCCCAATGGGCGCAACCCTCGAGTTTGCAGATGAAGTGACGCTCGGCGATGCGCTCCGAGGCAGACGAAAATTATAAACACCCTCGCCGTTTTAGGCAGAGGGTGTTTTGTTTAGATTCCAATATGTTTCTCGACTAGTACTACACGGTGATGAAGCGCCAAGGTCTCATGTTCCACATTTTCACATCGCTTTCCAATATTGTCCTGAAATTCAAGCTGGTCTGAAGTATATTTTGAAAATTTGGTTTCAATTCGATCATCGATATATTCTTGAGTTTCGTTGCGAAGCATCATGTTTTCTCTGATAAAATCAGCAAAATCATGGAAATTCAGATCAAGTCGATCAATCCTCTTGTCCAAGCTTTCAACCGTAAATTCGACCGAATCGATCTTCTTATTCAAAGACGCAATCGATGTTTCGATCTTCTTATCTAAACTTTCAACCGTAAATTCAACCGAATCAATCTTTTTGTCCAAACTTTCTAATGTTACGGTTGCTTTCTTCATATTGGTTTCATTATAAATGAGTTAAAAAAATATGACAAAACAAAAAAGAACTCCCAGGCATTTAAGCATTTAGGAGTTCTTATTTCTTGTACCTCCATAACACCAAAAAATTTCGGTATTGTCAATCGTGTTCTGTGGATAAAAAAACCTCGAAGCGTTACTTCGAGGTGAGAGCGGCCACATCGGCCGTTTTTGTTTTGTTGAGCTTGTTGACCGCGTCAACGATGTCCGAGATGTTCGCCATCGCGCCAACCCCCTCATCACCGCAGGCGAGGACTTTATCCTGCGGCTGCACGATACGAATCGTTCCAACGGTCATGATACGCAGCAGATTCAATTCTCCGAGATACTTCTGTGTGATTGGATTATGCCACATGAACGTGTTCATGGCCGGCGCAAGCACGACCGGTTTGTCGAAGTCCCATGCGCGAAAGACGCACGTGAGCAAGTTGTCACACATGCCGACCGAGAATTTCGCGAGTGTGTTTGCATCAAGCGGCGCAACCACGAGCACATCCGCCCACTTACGCAGGTCGATGTGAGGAATCGGTTGACCTTTTTTGTAAAACCGCTCGAGGACACGCAAGCGTATACGCTCGAACCAGTTTTTGGGCCATTCATCTTCATCATTCCAGATGCGCGCATCAACTTGCTTTGCACGAAAGAAATACCGCGACGACTTCGTTGCCACAACCTCGACCTCATGCCCTGACGAATGCAGTGCGTCAACGAGCTTTCCGACGAGCACGGTCGCAACCGAACCTGTCACACCAAGCAGGACTTTCATCGCATCCTCAGCAAAATCGCACCTGCGATTATATTGCGTGGAACATTGAACGCGTAGCTATCGCGACCGATCACGTACGCACGTTGATGCGCCCATTCTTTGCAATTTGCCACAATGAGATCTGCATTCGAATCTTCACGACTCTTGCGAGCAATGTCGATCAGTTCTTCGTCGGTCTTATCGACTTGAAGCTTGAACTTCACGAGAAACCCTTTGAATCCCCAATCGCGACGAATCTTGTCGATCAGCTTTTCCGTTGGGACAAGCTCGAGAAACAGCCGTTTGTGCGAAGACGAAATCTTTCCCGTCACAAGCTGTAGCAACTTGATGACAAGACGAGCTGGCCCCATGTACGAAGCTTCACCCGGTTCACACAAAATGTGTGTCGCGACCACCTTGTAATCACTCACCGCGGCCGAATGAATCACGAGATCATATCCGCCCGTGCGAATTTCTTGCTCCATGAGTTGCGCAAGTTCATCGTAAGTTCGAAATGTGTGAATTTGAATCGGACAAAGGGCGGACGATGGATGTTCCGATTTTGGTGCGGATGTGAGCAATGTCACATCATGCCCCGCATCAGAGATCCATTCCGCTATCTGTGCACCTGTTCTTCCACGAAAAATGTTCGTGATCGCACGCACCTGATCGATGGGCGTTTGTGTGGCTCCTGCTGTAATGAGTACTTTCATGATTTCCTCCTACGCCTCAAGTCCAAGGCAATACACGCGATTTGCGTTTCGCCAAAGGATCTTTTCCTTGACGTCCGGATCAAGCCCGAGCAATTCGACGAGCGCGATCGTGTCCGCGAATGATTGGATGGGAAAATCCGAGGCGAACATGAGGCGATCGTTACCGTTGTTGCTTTGGAGAAGCAATCGGAGGGCATCGCGAACTTGAACACGATACGGGAGTGTGTCTTCCGTCGTCCCGGACTGAAATTGTCCGGACACATCCGTCATCACATTCGGACACATCTCCATGAGAAGTCCGAGCTCTGAGAAAAACGGATTCGCGGCATGGGCAATCACGAACGTGACGTCCGAGAATTGTTTTGCCACTTCAACAAACGCACCGGGACGCGCAAGATCCTGACTCCGATCGATCCAACAAAACGCGTTTCCGCATTTCAGATCACTGTGATCCCGACGTTCACGCGAACAACAGTGGTGCAATTCACCTCCGTGGATCGTGATCGGAAGTCCGTACTCCCGCGCCAGTCGATACAGATCAAAGATCTTCGGATCCGCCACGCGAAAATTTTGATACCCCGGAAACAATTTGATTCCGGCAAGTTTCCTCGCGCGCGCAAGTTCTTTCAGTTCCGTGAGTCCTTCCTCAAAATGATGCATGACGTCCAGGCTCCCGATCAATCGAAATCGATCACGCCCTTCAATGCGCCGCAACATTTCCAAATTCGGAACACCCGTTCCTTTGTAGGGAAAGTATGTCGCGATCACGAGCAGTCTTTCAATCCCGAGTTCTTCCGCCTGCCTCTCGATCGCATCAATCGATGCATCGGCGGTATGTAATCCGACCATCGGATGATTGGATGTATGCACATGAACATCAACGATCATGGGTTCTCTCCATAGGCCCTGAGCCTGTCGAAGGGTGAATGAACGCTCCCACATTGGGAGAATGAAGTGTATCGAAAAATAGCGAAAAGTCAAGGTATGTCCATAACGATTAGAAACAAAAAACCCGCGAGCGATCCTCGCGAGTTTGCGTTATTCAATGAATCCACCAGCCTGGATGTCCCAGAGTTTCTTGTAAATCCCCTGTTTCTCGAGAAGTTGATCATGTGTTCCTGTATCAACCACCTTCCCGCCATCGATCACAACAATACGATCCATACGCATAATCGTCGAAAGACGATGAGCGATCACGATGGTTGTCTTCCCTTTCATGAGTTCATCGAGAGCCGCTTGAATGAGAGATTCGGATTCGGAATCGAGACTCGAGGTTGCTTCGTCGAGGACAAGAATTGGCGCGTCTTTCAGGATGGCGCGTGCAATCGCAATGCGTTGACGTTCGCCGCCCGAGAGTTTGATTCCGCGTTCACCAACGAACGTATTGTACTTTTCTGGAAGTTCGACAATGAAGTCATGGCATCGCGCGCGACGTGCAGCCTCGAACACTTCCTCGTCCGTCGCATCTGGTCGACCATAGCGAATGTTGTCCATGAGCGATCGATGAAACAGGATTGGTTCTTGTGGAACCATCGCGACTGCGTGACGCAAACTGTTTTGCGTGACTTTGGCGATACTCTGTCCGTCGATCGTGATCTTTCCGGATTCCACATCGTAAAATCGCATGAGCAATTTTGTAATCGTCGACTTACCGGCACCAGACGGACCAACGAGCGCAATCTTTTCATGCGGTGCGATTTGCATGGAAAGTCCATTGAGAACCGCTCGAGTTTGATTGAACTTGAAGGTGACGTCTTCGAATTTAATCACTGAATTTGACACGGCGAGGGATTTTGCTTTCGGATAATCTTTCACCTCATGCGGCATCTCGAGGATCTCAACCATTTCGGCCGCGTCCGCAAGCGCCTCATAGATATGACGAATGGATTTGCCAAGGTTCCACACACGATGAAAAATTCCAACCATGAATGCTTGAATCAGGGCAAAATCTCCAATCGTCAGTTCCCCACGCTCCCATAAATGAATCGCCACATAAAACATGCCGAATTCGGCAAGAATCATGAGTGCGGCTTGGATAGCTTCGGAAAAGCCTTCGATTTGCCACAAGTGCGTTTGCGCTTTGCGCCAGCGTTCCATCACATCCGCAAACAATCCATTTTCAAACTTCTGTGAAGTAAAGAGCTTGATTGTGATGCTGTTTGTGAGCGCGTCCGACATGACGGCTGTGGACTCGGAATCCAGTTTTGATTTTGCGTAATCGTATTTGAGTTTCCATGTAGCAAATCCAATATTGAATGCCGCGATGAGAAACACGCCAACACTGAGAATGAGTCCGAGACGCACATCACGCAAGTACAGCACGAGTAAATCTCCGACCACGACCACCACAAGGCCGAGAATGTTCCATTGCACTTCATCGACGAGTTTTTCAAACGCATTTGCGAGTCTGTGAACTTTACGCACAAGGGATCCAACGAACGCATTCGAAAAGAACGCATACGAATGATCCATCATGTACGCAAACGAACTGACCTCGATCTGCTTTTTGATTTTTGGTTGAACAATGTTGCTGATGTAGACAACCACACGCCAGCACAACCATCCAAATCCGTTCAAAGCCAAAATGACGAACACGATCTGAATCAGCATCGGGACGCGATCGGACGGCGAAGAAGAAGCGGTGAGAACATCAAAAAACGATTTGTAAAAGAGCGGAACGATCACCGCAATCACGTTCGCCATCATGGCAAGAATAAAAAGCGAAGCAATCGCCATTCGATGCGGACGCATGCTCTTCCAGAGCGTCTGCATGATTTTTTTGACTGAATAGTTTTTTTGCATAGGTTTTCTCCTTTATTGTGTCATCCCGAGTGAGGAGTCTTCGACGAACCGAGGGATCTCATGTGAACCACGAGATTCCTCCGCTCCTCGATGACTCGTCGGTCGGAATGACACAAAATAAAATTAGCGCGTTAGGCGCTAATCTTTTCAATACGAATTTGCGTAAAAGGCTGACGATGCCCGACGTTGCGTCGGTATCGAGACTTTGGCTTGTATTTGATAACGGAGACTTTGTCTGCTCGTCCGTTTTCAATGACACTCGCTGAAATTTTAGCACCGCTCACAGTTGGGGTTCCAACTTGAGTGTTTTTTCCTTCTTCATCAGAGACAAGCAACGCATCAAAAGATACGGCTGCTCCTGGCTCAAGATCCAATTTTTCAATCTTAAGCTCTTGCCCTTCACGGACAATGTATTGTTTTCCTCCTGTTACGATAACGGCGATTGATGCCATAGCAATACGTACGCGGCTCCCCAAGCCAAAGGCGAGGTCCTGCCAGCGAGATGAATAAATTATGCGGGAATAGTACTGGTCGATAGGATCTGTGTCAAGAACGAGGTGTATAAATCACTAAATAGACTATTTTCGCTCATTACGGACAAAAAACGCTGCAGCAACGAGCATGAGTCCGGCAAGGAGCATCAAGATAATGACTTTTTCTTTACTTTGAAAAAATAGCGTTGAAATGCCGAATAATCCCGCTATAAAAACATAAAACAGCACGATTTGCGTTTGTCCCCATCCTCGATCGAGCAATCGATGGTGCAAATGCTTGCGATCTCCGACAAAGATTTGTTTGAGGCCACCCGCTCGGAACCGACGAAGAACGATCCACATCACGTCGAGAAGCGGGACACCGAGAACGAGAAGGGCTGTTGCGAGCTTTCCACCCGAGATGACAGCAAGCATTCCGACGAGGAACCCGACGAGCGTGCTGCCGCCTTCGCCGAGGAAGATTGACGCCGGGTGGAAGTTCCAGAAGAGGAATCCGAGCTGGGCGCCGAGAACGATTGCAGCGAGCAGAGCGACATCAGGTTGGAAATAAGCAACGGTGAGGGCGAGCAGAAGAACCATCATCGAGCCGATCGAAGTAACGGAAGTTGCGAGGCCGTCGAGGCCGTCGAGGAACTTTGTTGTGTACATCACCACCATGAGCCAAATGAACACAATGATGTTCGATTGCCACGCGTGCAAAAAAAAGACGCCGCCGAATGGGTTCGTCAGCTTCTCGATATTCACTCCACAAAGGATCACGGTGACGCTCGCGAGGAGCGGAGCGATGATGGCATAGCGCGG
>MGEI01000003.1:98600-107006 GCA_001791305.1 Candidatus Uhrbacteria bacterium RIFCSPLOWO2_01_FULL_47_17 | reverse complement strand
CGCCAGACACGAGCCACTTCGAAGAGAGAAGCGACCCAATGACAGCGACGGCGACGGCGAGGAAAATCGAAATGCCACCGAGGCGCGGGATTGGATGTGTGTGAACATTTTTTGGATGATGCGGATGATCCACAATGTGCCACTTCGTTGCGACAAATCGAACAAACACGGTCGAGAAGAACGCGATGATAAAAGCAGTGACTCCGAAACTGATAAGTAGGCTCATCATAATTCTTGTCCTTTTTGAATAGACATCACTCCTCCAACGTCAAGAACGATTGTATCACGTCTCTGAACCTTGCCTTCGAGGAGCGCATTTGCAATCGCGTTGTCGACTTCTTCCTGGACGACGCGACGAAGTGGGCGCGCGCCGAATTTTGGGTCAAAGCCTTTATGCGCGAGTTCAAGGACTTCTGCATCCGTAACCTGAAATCCAATTCCCTTTCCTTCGAGACGCTTTGTCACTTGAGCAATCATGAGTTTTGTAATTTCCACAATCTGTGATTCCTCAAGCGGCTTGAACACAATCACGCCATCGAAACGGTTGAGAAACTCGGGGCGGTAGATCGTTCGCAGCTCCTCCTCGAGCAAATGCGTTTTGATCGCATCCGTCGATTCTCCCCTCGAAACGGCATCCTGGATATACTGTGTTCCCGCGTTCGAAGTCGCGATGATGATGGTATTCGTAAAATCAATCACACGCCCCGCCGCGTCTGTGACGCGACCGTCGTCGAGAATTTGAAGGAAGACGTTCAAAATATTTAGATCTGCTTTTTCAAGCTCATCGAGAAGGACAACGGCGAATGGTCGCGTGCGAACGGCTTCCGAGAAAAGCCCGCCCTGATTCGACCCTGGCGCGCCGATCAGTTTATCCATGCTGCGAATATCCTGATACTCCGACATGTCGACACGAATCATCATTTGTTCTGATCCGAAGTACGTCGCAGCAAGGGTCTTTGCGAGTTCCGTCTTTCCAACTCCCGTTGAGCCGAGGAACAGAAACGAGGCGATCGGTCTTGAACCGGGTCGAAGATCCGCACGCGCTCTTCGAAGAGCCGATGCAACCGCCTTCACCGCTTCGTCCTGGCCGATAATGCGGCCGTGCATTTCATCTTCAAGGTGCAACAATTTCATTTTCTCATCCTCTGCGACATTCGTCACCGGAATTCCCGTCTTCGTTGCAATAATCTTCGCTACATCTTCTCCGGTCACTTTTCCATTCTCCCCTCGAGACTTCACGACCTGTTCGGCGACCTCGCGTGCAATCTCGATCGCCTTCTTCGGCAAATATTGCTCGTGCATGTAACGATCGGACAGCTTCACGCATTTCTCAACGGCATCGTATTGAAAAATCACTTTTTTCTGATATTCAATTCCACCGATCTTGGATTCAAGAATGCGAATCGCCGACTTCTCATCTGGTTCCTCGACGGAAACTTTCTGAAAGATGCGTCCAAGCATCGAGCGCTCGATTGTCTCGGTATAATCTTGTGGTGATGTTGTTGCAATCGCAAATGTAGCGCCTCGCGAGAGATAGTCGGACAAAAGCGGTGCGAGGTCGGCCGTCAGTTGTTCGAGATCCATCAATGCCAAGATAATATTTCTCGAACGTGAAACCTCATCAAGCATGAGCATCAAACGTTCCTGTGCGGTCTCGACAGGCACACCGCTCACAAGTTGCGGAATGGAGATCTTCACGAGACGCTTATCCTTGAGCACATCCGGAACTCTCTCCTCGACCATCAACGCAGCGATTCCTGCGAGCACACTTCCCTTTCCAACACCATGCGGACCAACAAGAAGCGCGCTTTCTCGACCACCTTCAATCACACGAAACACTTGTTCGATTTCTTCTTCGCGCCCAATCATCATTGGGAGTCGGCCAAAAACTGCATCGGTGGTGAGATCCTCGGAAAATGCGTCGAGGATTGGGGTCGCGACCGATGTCATGGATCGATTCATGGCGCCTGTTGGCTTTGAGGCGGCGGCTTTTTGAAATCGCTTATACTGATCCTGAATTTTTTCATGAATGCGAATCCAATCAACCATGTTTTCAAACTGCACTGCATCAACACCTTGTTCTTGAAACAAGTCGGCGAGGAATGGATCGGCTTTGAAGGCTTCGAAAAACATCTCGAGTGCAGTCACGTTGTCGCGATCTTCGAGATAGGCGTTTCGAAAGGCGAAAAGCAAAACGTGCTCGGCAGCATCGTCGAGACCGGAAAGTGTTCCGAGTTGTCGCGTCGAGAGACGGCGCGACATGGGATCTTTGATTTTCTCGAAGGACAACCCGAGACGTCCAAACAAAATCGACGCCGCATCATCTTCCATCGCGCCGACAAATAGGTGGATTGGCTCAACATGCGCGTGACCAAATCGCTCTGCGAGAACGAATGCGGAATCAAGCGCCTTCATGGCGTTTGGATGAAAAAATTGAATGATGTCGATAGCATCCTTCGGCGGTGTCTCGAGAGCCACAAGCTCAGGCGGAATTGAGTTACGATCTCGTTTTGGAATAAACACGAGGTGGCGTGTGATCTCGGATTGATGCATGAATGAGAAACAAGCAACGAGAGCGCCGACGGAAAAAAGCATCAGAGCGAAGGATGGACGAAAAAACGCGGCAATCTCGGGAACGGTTGTGAATCCATTCTGATATACGAACAAAGCTGCGCCTGCGAGAATCAAAATTGCCGAAGCCAAAAAACTCACGCCCCCAATGGTGCGCGTTGACTTTGCCTTTGCCGCACGCTCTTCCATAGCGTGATGGTCGAGATTCAGAGCGACGTATGTTTTTTTGTTGAGAAGAAATCCATTTGGCATATTAGACGAACACCATTCCTAGGCCATGATAAAAAATGCCGAGAATTGCGAGTGGTAAGAGCAAAAGATACGCAATGAAAACGCCGACGACAACAAACATCCAAACGAACGTCGCAACGCCACGCGCGATCACCATGATGAGACGAACAAAAAAACTGATCAGTTTTCCGGATACGCTCGTCTCGCCGTACATGGGAACAAATAAATTCTTTGCCCAGATTGTGAGGCCTGTTGTTTCTGCTGCGTGCTTAACCGAATGACCACACCACAAAACCATCTGCGCAAGGCCGATCGTGAACCACCAGACCGGCAGAAACAAGATTTCTCGAACAAGATCGAGGAGGAGATGCTTGAGAACAAGAGAGCTCGAAGAGGACTTCATATGCAGGAATTATAGCACAAACAAAAAAGAACCCGATTGGGTTCAAGAGACTTTTTTCTCAACTTCGAGTTTGGCGGGGACGTATTGCGCGATCAGACGATCCATGACCGCTGTATCAAACAACTTTCCTTGACCGGAAACATCGACCGCAAGAGCGATCCCGGATTCTTCGTATGCACGCGCGATCTGCTCATGCATTTCTTGGAATCCGGTTGCGAGAGTGATCACACCATCCGTGATCGCTTGCTCGGCGTCTGAAATGACCTGATCCGTACTGTCACAGAGCATACGCGCTTCGTGAATCGTCTCGAGTTTGTGCAGCGAGTCTTCAAGCATCGCGATCTTCGCAAGCTGGTCATTCAAGAATCCAGCCGCCTTTTGTTCAAAAGCGATCATGGTTTGGTGCACCGGCGTCACTGCAGCAATCTTTGAACGAACCTCATGAAGAACACGCAAAAAAATATCATTCGCTGGATCTGCGTCAATCAACGCTTGTACACGTGCTTCAACGGATCTCAACTGATCCAAGAATGCAGACGTCGACGTTTTCTTTTTGACGAACTCGCAATCCGGCCCGACAGTCGCAGCTTGCATTTCCTCAATCCGCTTGCGCTGAAATTCGAGGATGAACTGGCGCGGAGACCAAGTAGCACATTGCGCAAGCACAATCTCACGAGCCTTTTTCACAGCAAATGCATCAGACAGATGATCCCAATCGATCAGATATCCCACTCGATGCATTGTTGCGTTGAACCATTCTGAAAACGATACCGCCTTCCGTTTGTGGGCAGAAGCGTTCTGCTTTACAAACAATTCTAGTTCCTTCAGAAAACCTAATCTCTCCATATCAAACTTATAATCCGCTTGATCATACACATGCAAAGGAGGAAGATTAAACAGTGAACGTTTACGATTTTCCTCTGCTTGATGTTTCTGAATTCCTTCTGCGTTCTCCATGCGAAATTCGAGTTGCTCAATTAATTTTTTGATCGCACGTTCCGCTTCCCAATTTGTACAACCACTAATAAAGTTGTGTTTGATCAATGTATGAATACGAGCAGCCACATACGGAACTTCACGCGTCAGATACCCTTCGCGCGCTTCGTGCTCCAGTTGCTCAAACATGGTCAGTTCGTTTGCCATGATATTCTCCTTGCCAACAGCACTGAACCCGTCAATGTGTAAAGGGCATTCTCGAAACTGAATCGAGAGAATAGACTATCAAAAAAGAAGATTAAGTCAACCTTGCGTTATATTGCGTTATAGATAAAAAAGAACCCGTGATGGGTTCAAGGTTACAAAAAGAACGAACGACCGATCATGACGATGATCCAGATGAGAATGCAGATACCGCTGAAAAGCGCAGTCGCTGCGCGAATCGGACCGAAGGGATTGTCGGGCAGAACACCCGTGAGACCGATGAAGAAGAAAATGACGAGCGGAATGATCGCCCACTTGAACATTGCCCATGTCAGAACGATCGTCATTAAAGTGCCTCCTCGAGAAGTGTCTGGAGTTTCTTACAGGAAAACCAAAAATCGATCAAGGGTTACTCGATCGATTTTCGTAATTCTTCCATTAAACGAAGATAGAAACGCAGGTTGTGGATCGACGCGAGTCTGAGCGCGAGAATTTCTTGTACGGAGAATAAGTGACGAAGATACGCCCTTGAAGTTGTCTTACACGTCTCACAATCGCAATGTGGATCGATTGGCGATTCGTCGTACAAGTTCACCTCGTTCGTAATGCGTAATTGTTTGTACCAAATTGGGTTGGTTGCGTCGACGTTCATGTAGTCAATTGTGCTTGGATCTTGATTCCAGATGAAAAGCGTTCCGTGTCTCGCGTTTCTCGAAGGCAGTACACAATCAAACATATCAACTCCCGCACGCACATTTTCCACAATCTCTTCCGGCATTCCGCCACCCATAAAATAGCGTGGTCGATCTTCGGGCAACAAATCGCAAACATGACGCGTGATGCGATACATATCTTCGCGAGGTTCCCCAACCGAGAGGCCACCGATCGCGTAGCCATCAAATTCGATTTCGATGAGACTCTCGGCGGATCGTGTACGAAGATCCTCATGCGTTCCACCTTGAACGATGCCGAAGAGCATTTGCTCCGGCGCGATCATGTCATGATGCGTTTTGGATCGAAGTGCCCATCGCAAACTTCTTTCCATGGCATCTTCGTATCGTTCACGCATAGATGTTCCTGCAGCAACGTCATCAAACTGCATCGCAATATCCGATCCAATTACCTTTTGCATTTCCATGGAGCTTTCAGGTGTAAGAAAAAGATACGATCCATCAATGTGCGACTGAAACTTCACACCCTCTTCTGTTGTCTTGTTCATTTTCGACAAACTAAAAACTTGATATCCACCACTATCCGTCAAAATAGGTTTCTGCCAATTCATGAGTTTGTGCATTCCTCCGAGTTTCTTCAATCCCTCAAATCCAGGACGCAACAAAAGATGATACGTATTATTCAAAATAATCTGCGCACCCAATTTTTCCATGTCGCTCGACGACAACGTCTTCACCGCGCCTTTTGTGGCAATTGGCATGAAGACGGGCGTTTCAATTATCCCATGCGCCGTTGTGAGACGACCGCGACGCGCTTTACCTTTTTGGTTGAGGAGTTCAAACATAACGCGATCAGCCTACCAAACTCTTGACGAGATGACAAAAGCTGTTAGACTCTTTGAACGTGAAACGACGTTCGTCTCGGAGGATTCATGCGACAAACAGACTACCCGATTCAATCGATTCAACCTTTTTCTGAACATGGCCGCACGGGATTTGATCTTGAATTCCGTTTGGACAATGGGCACATTGCGAAAGTCGAATTGCGGAGTGATCGTCCTTCCTGGACGCGCATCAAGCCGCTCGAACCGCAAAAAAAGGCGACGATCCGAATCGCTGCCTACAACCATGACCTCTTGCGTTTCCGAACACTCGACGTCGAAATTCACGAAGTCCATCTCCCTGCTCAATCGACCACATAGGTCGATTTTTTCTTATGAAAAACCGAGCTCTCGCTCGGTTTTTTACTTATAATGCATTCGATAGTCCCATTGTTTTTTCAATCACGCCTAATCGGTATCGATTTGAAATCACTTCTTCTTTTAACATCGTATGTTGACCTAAGAAGTGATCAAACGCGGATAAAATTCTGGATTCCATGGGTTCAAGCTGTTCTCGAAGCTTTCGATCGATCATTTCTTCGCACTCGACGCGCATGATGCCATCTCGAATCAAATATTGAATCGATGTTGTATTATCTTCAACGTTGCTCTCAAGTAAATCAAAACGTCTGTCCATCTTATCAAATCTGGAATCAATACTCACTTGCATATCTGCAAGTGTTTTCTGAACTTTAACAGCATTCTCTTGTATACACACAAGAGTGTTCGAAATCGTCTCTAATGTCACAGCTTGTTTTCGCATATTAGTTTCATTATAAGTGACTTAAATAAAAAAGAAAACTCCCAGATGATTTCATTCATATGGGAGTTCTTATACTCTTATTCTTTCAGAATTTTTTGTGTTTGTCAATACATCTTTGTGGATAATTACTCATTCAACCCAAGTGTCTCTAACATTTTTCTCTGTTCCTTCGACAGCTTGTACGGCGTCACCACTTTCACGATCACGATGTGATCTCCACGACCGCCGCGAGAAGGTACACCCTTTCCTCGCAGGCGTAATTGCGTTTGCGATTGCGTGCCGGCCGGAATGGTCAGGTCTGCTTTTCCGTCGACCGTTTCGATCGACACGACCGCACCGAGTGCAGCTTGTGTAAATCCGATTTGCTTTTCGGAATAGATCGTTTCGCCGTCACGCTCGAATCGATGATCCGGTTTTACGCCAATACGCACGAACAAATCACCAGACTCACCACCCTTAATCGCTTCACCTTCCGATCGAACGCGCAACACATTCCCATCTTCAACACCCGATGGAATATGCACATTCAATGTTTTGCGTTTCTTCTCGAGTCCAGCTCCGTGACATGTCGAGCACGGCGTATTCGGAATCTCGCCCGTTCCATGACACGTTTCACATGTGCGCTTCGTCTGCATCGCACCGAGAATCGTACGCTGAACGCCGATCACAACACCGTTTCCATCACACGTTCCACATTTCTTCACACCCTTCCCCGGCTCTGCGCCGTTTCCAGCACAGCGCTCACACGCAATATTCTTCGTAAGTGAAAGTTCTTTATCAACACCGAAGATGGATTCATGAAACGAGAGATGCACATCAACTTGGATGTCACCGCCGCGTCGTTCTCGAGATCCACCGCGCGAACCGCCGAACATTCCGCCGAAAATATCTCCGAGGTCTTCGAATCCCGCGCCTTGAAATCCGGAAAAATCAAAACCCGCACCATTAAATCCACCGCCACCGTATCCACCGCCCGCAGAGCCGTCGAACGCAGCAGAACCAAACTGGTCATACTGCGCACGCTTTTTCTCATCGGAAAGTATTTGATACGCTTCATTGATTTCTTTGAACTTCGCTTCATCGCCACCTTGTTTGTCTGGGTGATATTTGTGCGCCAAACCACGAAATGCTTTTTTAATTTCGTCTTGCGAAGCGGATTTTTCGATCCCGAGAAGTTTGTAGTAGTCTTTGGCCATATTTTATTTGTGTCATCCCGAGCGAAGCCGAGGGATCTCGCATTTATAACGTTTTACTTTATTCCTCGAGTTTATCGAGAGGTTGTTGTGTCGGAACTTTCCCGATCTCTATCAAGATCGGTTGCTCGATTGTTATGTAATCCTCAAAACGCATATCAAGGGAATCTGTAAGCGAACCGGCATTAAAAAAGATCCGCTCATTCTCGGCCAGACGAGGATCACAAAATGTTTTGATGTTGAAAAGCGAACCGAACGGCGGAACAGAACCTGGAACGCAACCCGTCACCTCGAAAGGATCCGACGCAAACCCAACCCCTTCCCCGGTCGCAGCCTTTGCTTTCGCGTTGTCGAGTTTGAGGTCGGCCGGCATAACGAACAGATAGTGTGTACCTGTTTTGTGACCTTTCGTCACGATCGCCTTCGCGCCGGAGTGCATATCGATACCGCGGACACGAGACGCGTCAGCGGAAGTGAGGGTTGGTTCGTGGTGGGCAGTGTGGTACTCGATGCTGGCGGCATCAAGACGGGAAATAATTTTTTGATAAACATC
>MGEI01000003.1:84047-98551 GCA_001791305.1 Candidatus Uhrbacteria bacterium RIFCSPLOWO2_01_FULL_47_17 | reverse complement strand
AATCGGTTCATCCGCTTTCTTTTCGGTTCCGGCCTCTCCCGAACCTCCTGTTTCTCCAGCCTTTCCTGCCGCCTCATACATCTTCGCGCCAACCGCTTGCGCAACCGTCGAGAGTTCATCCGCTGCTTTTTTAATCGCCTCATGATCGTCGCCGTCCTTTACCTTCTTCAACGCTTCAATCTTTTCCTCCACTTCTTTACGTTCAATCTCCGAGATCTTATCTCCGCCGTCCTTCAACATTTTCTCGGTTGTATAAATCATGGTTTCCGCGATGTTCTGGTGTTCAACGCGTTCTTTGCGTTTTGCATCCTCTTCCGCATGTTCATCTGCATCCTTCTTCATACGTTCGATTTCTTCTTTCGACAAACCTGTCGAACCTTGAATAGTAATCTGTTGGCTCTTACCGCTTGCCTTATCGGTTCCCGTCACATGCAAAATTCCGTTTGCATCGATATCAAACTTCACTTCGATTTGTGGAACGCCACGTGGCGCCATTGGCAAACCAGAGAGCACGAAGCGGCCGAGTGTTTTGTTTCCGTCCACCATCGCGCGCTCACCTTGAAGCACGTGAATTTCAACCGTTGTTTGATTATCCGCCGCGGTCGAGAATGTTTGCGACTTCGATGTTGGAACAGTCGTATTTCGTTCGATCAACTTTGTCATCACACTTCCCATGGTCTCAATACCAACAGACAATGGAGTGACGTCGAGGAGCAACACATCTTTCACTTCACCTTGAAGAACTCCCGCTTGAACCGCTGCGCCGAGCGCAACAACTTCATCAGGGTTCACAGTGATATTTGGTTTCTTGCCGAAAAATTCTTCGACAACTTTTTGCACGAGCGGCATGCGTGTCATTCCTCCGACCATGACAATCTCTTGAATGTCAGATTTCGAGAGACCTGCATCTTTCAACGCAGCTTGAACCGGTCCAATTGTTTTTTGTACAAGATCGTAACAAAGTTCTTCGAGCTTCGCGCGTGTAAGCGTGATCACCAAGTGCTTTGGCCCATTCGCATCCGACGTAATAAACGGTTGGTTGATTTCTGTTTGTTGAGAAGTTGAAAGTTCGATCTTTGCGCGTTCAGCCGCATCCTTAATACGTTGCAAAGCGAGCGGATCTTTTGCGAGGTCGACTCCTTCTTGCTTTTTGAACTCCGCGAGAATCCATTCAATAATCACGCGATCAAAGTCGTCTCCACCGAGGTGTGTATCTCCGTTCGTCGACTTCACCTCGACCGTATCAGCCGAAATGTCGAGAACAGAAACATCGAAGGTTCCTCCACCAAGATCATATACCGCAATCTGTTGTCCGGCTTTTTTGTCGAATCCATACGCAAGAGCCGCGGCAGTTGGCTCGTTGATAATTCGAAGTACTTTGAGTCCAGCAATTTCACCCGCGACCTTCGTAGCATTTCGTTGTGCGTCGTCGAAGTATGCCGGAACCGTAATCACAGCTTCCGTTACTTTTTCGCCGAGCTTCTCTTCGACATCAGCCTTGATCTTTTGAAGCACCATCGCGGAGATTTCCTCGGGCGTGTATTCCTTCTCTCCCATCTTAATCGCAACACCATCGCCATGTTTGACGATTGCGTACGGCATCATTTGTTTGTCGCGAGAAACTTCTGCGTCGTCAAAGCGGCGTCCGATCAAACGCTTAATCGAATACAACGTGTTCGCCGGATTCGTCACTGCTTGGCGCTTCGCAGGCAACCCAACAACGCGCTCACCGCTTTTTGCAGTCGCGACAATGGATGGCGTAGTGCGCGCACCTTCTTTATTCTCAAGAACCTTAGGCTGACCACCTTCCATGATGGCAACACATGAGTTCGTTGTTCCGAGGTCGATTCCAATAATTTTTGGCATACGTTTTTTATGTTTGTGTCATTTTAATTTTCTCAGAATCCTCGATCACACGATCAGGTTCTCTGAAAAATGGACGAGAGATCTCGTCCGAGTTTAGAAAAAGGTGTTCGCAAGTTCGAATTTTTGCGAAAGCGTTTTCTCCGGCTGCTTCTTTGATGGAGTCGCTCTGGGCGGAACTTCAGGACAAGGTTTGACATCGAGTCGTTTCTTCATTCGATGAAACATTTGGCATTCGATCGGAAACCGACGTGTACCGCTTTTCCCTTGCAGATCATGAAGTTCGTACCAACAAGATGGATGTGGCGCTGGCTCGTGAAAAAGGGTGAGTTCATTGTCGACCGAGAGACGTTCGAGCGGAAGTGGTTTCTGCTTTTCCGACTGCGCGTACAGTGAAACGAAGGATGGGAGAACAAACGCGATGATGGAAACCATTGCAACCCATGCACAAATACCAATGACCTGATCGCGCGTCAGCCTCATGGCTTCTTCTCCTCCAGAGAAAATTGTTTCTCGATCGCGATGATTTGCTTTACCGACTCACATGCGACCATTGTCACGGCAATCGTTCCTTGACTCGGTTGAGTGAGCGAAAGCCAACAGAGTTCAGCGGTTGAATCACCCTTCGACCATGTGATACGTGTCAATTTTGCCACTTCATCAATGAAAACTTGTTCAACATGTCCGTGATTGTACTCACTCGAGCCACTCGCGATCACTTGTGTTTGATCGTTATGAGCAGGTCCAAGCATAATGACTGTTACCACACCGACCACGACAAGAATCATCGCACCCAACATAATCGACGCAGGACGACGCATGTGAACCACCTTGTATTATACGAATCCTGTCTCCGCCTTTCAGATCCAGGTGATCGACCTGGATCTGAAAGGCGTATGCATTATGTTCGAACAACAACCGTTGCGGGGCGGATCACTTTCTCACCGAGTTTCCATCCACGAAGAGAAACTTCCACGACAGAATGTTCGGCGGCGTTCTCATCTTCTCGCTCACCGACAGACTCGTGGAGATGTGGATCGAACGTGTCCCCGATCGCGCCGAATGGAGTGACACCCATATCGAGAAGCACGCTTTCGAGTTGATTGCGAACATGCATCATGCCGGTAAGCCAATTTTCGAGCGTTGCGTCGAGATTCTGTGGTTTGAACTTTAATGCTTGATCGAAGTGATCCAAAATCGGTATGATCGATTCGGCCATATCCTCTTTCACCCCGCGACGCATGTCGTCTTTTTCTTTGATCAAATCTTTTTTCAAATTGTCATAATCCGCAAGCGCCCGTTTCCATCCAAAAAGATATTCCTCGCATTTCAAACACTTCATTTCTTCACTTCTTACCTTCTCACCTTCTTCTTTTTCTTCTTCTTGATTCATATCCGTTCAATTAATTGTTGTGCTTGCTGTAACAGCGCAAGGTTACGCGCGTAGTTCATACGCATGGGGCCGACCAATCCGAGAATGCCGTGCGCGCCGTTTGGCAATCGATAGCGAATCATCATAGTGGTCATTTGATCGCCGAACGGATTATGGGATCCGATCAGCACTTGCGTTTCAAACGGAACCTGATCGAATACGTTTGTCATCACTTGATCAAATTGATCGATCAATTCTCCGAGAGAAACAGCGATGTTTGCGTCTTGAAATTCCGGTTTCAAAAAAAGATTCGACACACCCGTGTAATAGCTCCAGTTGCGATCAAACCCGACAATCGCGGTCTCGCCGGAAATCTCCACAAGCCGTTTTGCGATCGCCTTCAGTGTTGATTCCTGATCTTGTTCCTTGATTTCAAACGATGGTTGTTTTTTTATCGAAGACTCTTCCCCCATCACATGCTGAAGATAATAAAGGTACGCCTTCTCGGTCGGCACGCGCCCCGAGGACGTGTGCGGCTGACGCAAGTACCCTTCTTCTTCAAGCAAACTTAATTCATGACGAATGGTGGCAGATGATGAGGAAAGTCCGTATGTCTCCACAAGATACTGCGAACCAACCGGCTTTGCGGTTTTGATGTAATCATCGATGATGAGGCGCAAAAGTTGCTGAGCGCGGGAATCCATAGGAATACTTGAGGTACAGATTACAAATAGCGGCATACAGATATACAGATTTTTGTCCTCTTGTTTTTTCCCATTTGTATATCTCTATCTTTTATCTGTAATCTGTACCTCAAACGATTCTCATAAAAACAATATTAGCACTCTGGATTATAGAGTGCTAATTATTTTGCGTCAAGTATTTTTTATCCGAATAATCCCCCAAAAAAACCTTTCTTTTTTGGTTGTTGTTTTTGAGTTTCCGCAGCCGGTAATGGGGCGATTTGCTTTTCCCAATCCGTTTCAACGGTTTTGACCATTTGAACAGATCCGGAAGTTGCCTCCGGTGCCAAAATAGGTTTCGATATAGCGAGTGCTTCGGTACGCGCTCGTTCTGCGACCGGTTGACTTACTTGTCGATCTGCCGCTTCACGTGTTGCAATTTGTTGTTGAAATCGTTCGTGACGTGTACGCGCTTCTTGTTGTTGACGTGCTTGTTCTTGTGCTTGACGAGCGAGTTCAGATGCATCCGCCTGTTCTTGATCTCTTGCTTCAAACGTTTTTGTCCGTTCGCGATTTCCCGCCGCAACACGCGCATCGCGTCCTGCCGTCGGATCATAGGCTCTTTCTGGAGGCATATATTTTTTATAAATTCGATCAATTACTGATCATCCTAGCACATTTCAGAGAAAAATCAAGCACTGATTGCAGAGACGATAAAATAATCAGGCAAAACCGATGAATCCCCTCTCGCATTCACGTAGGCGCGCATGCGGAGTTCTTGCTCGAGAAGCTCGTCTGGATCCTCTGCGTGTCGAGAAACAAGCTGTTCGAGGATGTTCTGGTCAAGATGTCGCGCGGTCCATTCATTCAAAATAATGACGCGATTTCCACGATTGATCGCGAAAAGAGTTGGGTCAACGGATTCAATTTTAGTGAGTTCATTTTTATTCGCATCGAAAACATACATGCGATCCGCTTCGGATCGATGAAGACATGCGCACAACTCTTCGCTTGGCCAAGAAAATATTTTTGCGATTGAACGTAGTTGTCGGCTCATCGGAATCGCAAGAGATTGTTGCATATGTGATTCCATGAGAACGCAAAGCGCATGTTCCAAATCAAAATATGGATCCACGCCCGCCCGCCCAAAAAGATTTGCAAATTGTTGGTCAAGAATGGCGTTGTTCATAATGTATTCAAGGTTGTTTGTTCGTGGTGCTTCTTCCAGAGAGCTTTGTTTAGTTTTGTTTTTTCAAGAAGCTCGGACATTTTCTTTCCACTTAAAATACTTGGAACAATCACATACGCAGCACCGAGTTCATAACACCGTTCAGCTTCTTCATGCGTACGAGCTGAAACAATGACAGTACCCGTGAATTTTTTTAATCGAAGAAACGTGAGGATGGTAGAACTGATTGCAACATCTGGAATGGTTGAAATAATTAGTTTTGCTTTGTCCGTTTGAACATCCTCAAGAAAATTTTCATCTCCGGCGTCGCCGTACACACTCGAGATTCCGGATTCCGCAAGTTCGTAAATCACTTGCGGATCAAAATCAATCACAGAGAATGTTTTTTTCATGTTCTGAATAGTCTCGAGGAGTGCGGAACCTGTTCGATGAAATCCAAAAAGCAACGTGTGAACCGGCTTGTGCACTTTTTTCATCTCAACATCCAAAACATGTTTTGGCTCAAGCCATCGGAATAACGGATGAATGACGTCAAAAATCCGTTCATTGTATTGGATGAGTGAAGAACTGCCTGCAATGGTGAGAATTCCAACGGCTGTGACAAGACCCAAAATATCTGGAGGCAACTGCCCGCTTACAATTCCCGCTCCAATAATGATAAACGAAAATTCAGATATTTGTGCAACGGTTGTTCCAGCAAGAAATCCTGTACGTGGATGATAACCGAGGAGCCGCATGACAATCATCACGATGAGTGGATTACCGATCAAAATGAACAGCGTGAAACAGATGATTGGCAACGCCATGCTCGAGAGGCCGGCGAGATGAAATTGTGTTCCGAGAACAATGAAAAAGAGAATGAGAAAAAAATCGCGAAGGGGGCGAATGCGCGTTGTGATTTCTCGGTGATAAAACGATCCGGAAAGTGTGATACCCGCAATGAGCGCGCCGAGTTCAATCCCGAATCCAAGTCTCGAGAGCAAGAGCGCAATCGTAAAACACCAACCGATCGCGAACACAAAAAGCAATTCTTGCGACTTCGCAACGTAATGAAGAATCGGTGGAAGCACCTTCGAAGAAACAAACCAGAGACATGGAACTAGAAGAATTGCTTTCAAAAGCGAGCCCACAAAAACCTGTTCGAGCGGCGCACCGGTTTTCATGCCGTTCAATCCAAGCAAGATAATCATGGCGATAAAATCTTGTACGAGCAGAAATCCGATACTGATGCGACCATAGAGCGAATCGGTATCTTCTTTATCTGTCAGAGATTTTACAACAATAATGGTACTCGCAAAGGTAAATGCAATCGCGAGATAAATACTTGTGACGGCCGAGAATCCAAGAAGCAAACTAAATCCGAATCCGATAATGGTCGTGAAGATGACTTGCCCAACTCCTGTGGCAAATGAAACTCCCCCGACATCTTTTACATTTCGCCAGTTCAGTCCAAGTCCAACCGTAAACAACAAAAACGCCACGCCGATTTGCGACATGACATGAAACACATCTGAACTGTTTGTAAGCGCGAGCAAACTCGGACCAATCATCACACCCGCAATGATGTAGCCGAGAATGAGCGGAAGTTTGAGACGATGAATCAACATCGATGCAATCGCGACGATGATAAAGACAATCCCAATTTCAAAAAAGAGTTCCTCCAACATGCAGATAGTATAACATGAAATTCGAAATCAGAAATTCGAATATCGAAAACCAAGGCTGAAGTCTTGGGCTACAGAAATGTTTTCTGCTACAATATCCATACTATGCCAAATATTCCACAACACATGACGCTTGAGAAATATTTTTTTCTCTTTGTCTCCGCGATCGTTTTATATCTTTTCTGGAAAGTTCTTCAGCCATTTATTCTGGTCCTGATTTTGGCGGGCGTCGCGACCGTCATTCTCTCTCCGCTTGATAGACGTCTGAAACATGTTATGAAGCGACCGAGACTGCGTGCGGCACTTTTATCGATCGCCACTTTTTTTCTGGTCTTCATCCCAATTCTCTCCATCCTGTTTCTCATGGCAACTCAAGCATCAGACCTTGTAAAAATTTCCATCAACGACACCTCTTGGCTCAATGAGTTGAAGCAAACCGCATCCCCCATCATTCAAGCACTCCCAAGTCCAATCCAAAAAGAATTGGCTTTGCTTGATGTGAGTAAGCTTGGAAAATCCGTAGCGGTGTGGGCGTTTGAAAATATCGGAAATGTTTTTTCAAGCTCCACAAAACTTATCTTAAACACGTTCATCTTTTTTCTCTGTTTGTATTATCTCCTCGTCAATCGTGATCATTTGTATAAAGAAATGCTTCTTCTTTCCCCGCTTGATGACGCGCAAGATGAAAAACTCTTGAGACGCATCGTGAACACCATTCGCGGCGTCGTGTTTGGCGTTCTTCTTGTCGCGTTTATCCAAGGATGTGTCGCCGGAATTGGAATGACCATTTTTGGCGTACCCGGAAGTCTCATCTGGGGCGCACTTGCAGGTGTGGCAGGACTCATTCCCCTTCTTGGAACAGCCATTATTCTCATACCAGCCGTGCTCTTTCTCTTTTTCACAGGCTCAACAACAGGTGCTGTCGGACTCCTCATTTGGTCCGTTGTATTTGTTAGCACGATCGATAACCTGATCGGTCCATTCCTGATTGGCGGCCGCGCACATCTCCATTCATTCATGGTCCTCATCAGCGTCCTCGGTGGCCTTGCCGCATTTGGATCCGTAGGCGCCATCGCAGGTCCATCCATTCTTGCCGCGCTGCTTGGCCTGATGGAATTGTATAAGTCAGGAATTTTGACGACGGGAAGGTTGAAGTAAAGGCGAAGAAATAACATTCGAGGACAAAAAACACCCAGGTTTATGCCTGAGTGTTTTTGTAAGTTCATAAAAAAAATCACCAGGATGGTGATTAGAGGGAAAGTTCACGTTTGATGAGCGGCCTGATCGTGAGTCCTTGCACAATGATGGAAAACGCCACAATGACGTATGTAATGGTCAGAAACAATTCCTGTTCCTTTCCTCTTGGAAGCGAAAGAGCAAGCGCAAGTGAAATGCCGCCGCGCAGTCCTCCCCATGTCATGATTTTAATCAATCCCGGACTCACCGCACGCTTCATGAAACGAAAAGTGGCAACCGGAATCGCGACACTCACAAAACGCACAAGAAGAACAACTGGGATGAACAGAAGTCCGATCCAGAACACGCTCCAAGACGATTGCAACGTAAGTAACATGAGCCCCACCAGAACAAACAGGACCGCATTGAGAATGTCATCAATGAGTTCCCAAAAATCATCCAATCGCACGCGGGTCTTGTCTGACATCGCGAATGCTCTTCCGTGATTTCCAATGAATATTCCCGCTACCACAATCGCGATCGGACCCGAGAAATGCCATTTATAGGAAAGTGTGTATAAACACATGACAAGCGCAATCGTTCCAATGATCTCCAACTGGAAGTTGTCGATCTTCTTCAGAATACGATACGTCACATAACCGAAGAGGAGTCCAATGAGCGCTCCACCAATCGCTTCTGTGCAAAAAAGAAGGAGCAAACGTGAGAGCGAGAGTGATTGCCCTTTGGCGATCATCTCTGAAAAACCAATAAAGAGAGCAACGCCGACACCGTCGTTGAACAACGACTCGCCAGCAATTTTTACTTCAAGACTTTTTGGAGCCTTCGCCGCTTTCAACACACCAATCACGGCAACGGGATCCGTAGGAGAAATCAGTGCACCGAACAAAAGGGCGTACGGGAAACTGATGCCAAGATGGAGTGCCTTCGAAATAAAGTAGGTGCATGTGCCTACCATAAAAACCGAAAACACCGTTGAGAGGACAGAGAAAACTCCGATCTCCAGTTTCTTTTTATGCAAATCTTGAAGGTTGATATGCAACGAACCTGAAAATAACAGGAATCCGAGCATGCCAACCATCAACGCTTCGCTGAAATTGACGGATGCCATGAATGTCGTCACGGCGCTCAACACATCTGCGCTTACAAAATGACCGACGAACATAATGCCGATCGAAAACACGATCGAAACCAACATGATACCGATCGTCTGTGGCAGATGCAGATACCGGTCATTGAGATATCCGACGATAAACGTAACCGCAAGGATAATAGCAACGATTGCATACAAATCCATAAACGCACCTCCTCGAAAGAACGGGAGGTGAGAGTACAAGAAATCTACCATTCTGTCAACGAATTGGGTTTAAAAAAGAGATCTCTAAAACGAAATATTCAAAAGATTGACACACACAAGAACGACTCCGGCTCCCAAAAGACATCCAGCCATTTTTCCAATCGCGGAACCGAGCACCGTTCGTTCTTCGGAAATATTTTTTTGTCTCAAGCTTTCCGCCATATGTCCCTCGAACACGCCGGCAATCCCGTCTGTGATGGCATTTCCTACAGCCCCTCCAATAATCGCACCGGCCACTCCGGAAATGTGCGCCCCAAATAATGCGAGCACGACCAAAAAACTATTATCGATCACTCCAAAAATAATATCTGGAGATACATGTTTAAGAGGAATTTGAAATGCACGCAATGAAGCAAGACAGAGCGCACTCAAACCAAGCATCACCCACCCTATCAATTTCGCCTCATAAATAAAAAACGCACTTCCAAAAAAAATAATCATGCAAAGTATTGCCACTTTCAGGATCGCGGAGATGAATGATTTTTTCATACTTCAAGTTGATATCTAACTTAGCACCGTTTTATTATACCAGAAGTGATTTTCGGACAAACAAAAACACCCAACCGAAGCTGAGTGTTTTTGGTGACCCTTGAGAGACTTGATTGGAACTTGATGATCGAAGAACTGAATGGATGGATGAGGTTGCGGGAGGTTTGTGCTGTGGGAGTGTGACAAATCGGGAGAGGTTGCAAACCTCACTTATATCGATGAGGTATCTTTCATAATACTCGAGAAAAAATCTTGATAAATTCGATCGAGATGATCTATCTGGTAGATCTTAATTTTATTTGCTATTAAATCTTGAATTGAAAAAAGTAACCCCTGCTGTTTATTTTTGGACTGTTGACAAACAGATTCGAATTCCCAACAACCCATAATATAAAAATTATTCGTTTGGGTTTTCATTTTTTCCTTAATTTTATTACGTGCAAACCTGTTGATCGTAAACATTTCATCTAAATAGACAATAATATTGATGATTTTTTGATTTTTATACTCAATACCGGGAACTTTATTTTCGATAATATGTTTTTCTTTTTGCGATAATTTATCCAATTCATTTGCAATATCCGTAAATAAACTTTCAATCCCAACTCCACTCTCTTTTTGTATCCCAACTTTGGAATAAGCATCAATTTTCCGTTTCTTACACTCTATTTGAAAAATATATTCATCTGAAATTAAAAGATGATCGGCACTGCGCCACTCCTTTTTTCCGATCTTATATGTTGTCTCTTGTGCAAGAACTGCGCGATTTAATAAGTCTAAATTGTATTGCTTTATCATCTCCTCAACATATAATTCAAATACCTTTCCCATCTCCTGAAGTAAAGCTGATCCATCAACTTTTTCTAGTTTTTCCAAAATAATATAATATAATCCTTCAAAAATTCCATAAACAAAATCAGGCTGAGATGGAATAATATATTGTTCATTCTGCTTTGTTGAATCAGTCTTGATCACGGGGAATCTTTTGAGCGAATTGAATTCGTACTTTTTCAAAAAAACATCTGAAAGTTCAAATTTTTTAGACTCTGTAATAAATTGGGTTGTCGATATACTAAAAATATTTAAGAAATTTTGTATATTTTGCGTACTTAATAAAGGCTTCAATTCTTCATAAGTGGTCTCTGTGTAACTTTCAATCAAAAACGAATCTGCAAAGACCCCGTCTTCTCGCGGGCAAAAGTTCGCATAAATACATGTTCCAATTTTCATCACTTCAAACAAATTCATGCCAAGTGCTGTGTCGATTTTTCCCCCAAGCTCTTTATTTTCTTTAACGACACGATCAAAAATCCAAAAATATCTTGCAATAAGACTGGAATAAAACCTAAGATAATGCCATTGATAATTTGTAGATCTCAAAAGCCATGACCATCCCTGCTCCACCATTTCAGACTCTGTTTCTAGTGTCTGAAGTCCATCCTCAAGATTTCCATATATGTTGATAAGATTAGCTAAATCTAAATCATTGTATTGGCGTTCCTGTTTTGAACAATTTAGTAATACTCGTTTTGTAGCAAATGAAACAAAATCACGCGTAAGCATTCCCGCCCTTCGTTTTATTTTAGGTGTTGCATAAAATTCAAACTCGATATTTACATTCACTGCAATTTGATTCCCCATGAGCACACTCAGTCGCTGTAGTGACATCAAAGAATGAACTAAATCAAAATTCTTTATTACATTATCAAAATCTTCAATTTTATAGATTTTTGAAAACTCTAGTTCAGACGAGGTTTGAATTTTGATTTCAGACATATCCTAAAATTTCATAGTTGTTCAACAAGTACATGATACCAAATAAACCGTCATTGTGACGGTAGATGCATAACTTATCGGATTTTTCAGGTGCTGATCGAACAAGTATTTCCTCACTTTGAGTGATATCCCGATGAGTCGTTGTATATAGTTGCGTCAATCTCTTAACAGATTGGTATTGAGATCAATTGTTGAATTGTTTCACTCTTCCAAGCATCATTCCAGCTTGAGCCCCCAACATTTGATACTTACTCCAATCTCTCACAAATGCCGTTTGATAAAATCTGTCTTGATTCCTACCCAAACTCTTCTGCCAAAAGAAATACGTAAGCTTTGGAAAATATTGGATTGCTTTGAGCAAAGATTTTATGTACACCAAAAGAGTTTCGAAATATGTTTTTTCCTCGAATGTAAGGATTAAATTTTCCTTCTTAAGGAATTGATCGAGCTCATGTGTACAACGCAATAAAACATAGTATTGCTGTTCATTTTGTTTATACAAACCCTCAGCATTGATCACATGTTTTTTTGATCCAACACTAAGTTCAATTTGCTCAGTTAGTTCTTTATGAACACTACGAGCTCGACTGATTTGTTTAGTCAAATTAACAATGTTCATATTTTCCGTTTAATTATTCTCCAAAATTTCTTGGATAACATGACCCGGATATTTACCAACAATATCCTCATCCGCGAGCATCGCCGACCTGACAGAATCCCAAGTCGCGAATTCAAATTTTGTCTGCGTGAAAAATTCTTTTAGATCTTTGATAAAAAAATCAACGAATTCTCTAAATTCTTTTCTATCAACATCGCCAATAATATACCATGGATGTAGGTGATAACCGGTGCCCCCGATCTCCATTTTGGGGTATTGTGTCATTTTTTGAAACTTGGGGTAATCCATCTTAAAATGGGAGTACATCGTCTGATCAATCAATATTGTGCAAGCAAGTGCGCAATGAAACAATGCCAAATCTTGCCGTGGAACATGTGAGAGTTTTTCTTCATTCAGGCAACGAAAAAATATGTAAATTCCGTCCGCATGTTTGTGTGCTTTTGTTTTTTTCACCCATTCACCAAATTGTGAACGGAATCGGCCATAATAATAACCGCTTGGATGTAAATCCATCTGTCGCATTTTAAGACATAATTCACGAGATTGCGGAGATGTATGTACCGCGATCTTATTCATTTTTTTACTTAATAATCTCATATTTATCAAAAATTGATTCCCTCAACTGTTTAACTAAAAATATAACGTCCATAGCGACTAGTGAACTGATCAATATATTCAATACAAGTTTATCTTCTCGTAATATATTTTTTGCAACAATGCTACCAAGAAGATACTGTTCTGCCCCGGCTTTTTCATTGTATGCATCATAATATTCCTTGTAGCGACTCATAATGAAATCCAATTCTTTTTTTACTTCTTCTCGATTGTTTAATATGCCCAAATCGGCAAAATATTTTTTATGAACAGAGATGGTTAATTTTCTATCTCTATCTGCAAAAAACGCATCAATAATCCAAAAAATCATTATGAGCCGTTCATGGGCAAAAATTTCTTTGTCGGCTTTCTTGAAGGGTGAGCTCTCCTTAGCCATTTCGTAACTCACAAAATCTATTCCGAATTTTTTAGCAAAATAATACAGTGATTCTGCGAGTTGTTCCTCGGAAATCTGATTTTTTATGATTGAGTCTTCAAGTGGCATAGAGGCATGTTAATTTTGGTGTTGTGCTGGTCGAGGCTTCTTGTGATCTACTTCCCATCGTAAATAAAACTCTTTCTTTATTTCTTTTGATAAGTCAGAAATTCCCAAACACGATATTTCTCATATCTTTTCTCATTAAACTTGGTTGTCGATTGAATATGCTCAATCTCGCTCTCTATCATCCCATGCCGTTTCAAGTCATTGAATGAGAATGTATTCTGTCGAAACAGTCGCCTTAGTGATCTTAAATGTCGCAGTGATTGGTTAATAGGTTTCATATTCATGATCTATTCAATATCATCCCTCATATCCTCAAAAAATTTCATCAACGTGTAAGAGAAAAACGTGACGGCTCCCGCTAAAGCAACCAAAATAAAAGATAAACTACCTCCATGATTCAACCAGTAAAAAATTTCATAGACTGTTATCAGCAACAAAACATAAAATACGATTCTGATTTTCTGTGCAGTTTTTGCTAAGTAATCTTTTTTGTTCATATTTTTTTGTTTAGGATCGTTAACGATCGTCTGATGCAAGCCCACCAATTATCATACCGACAATTCCGATGCCCCACACAAGGAAATAAAAAGTTGGAAATACACCTTCAACAATCCAAAAAACAATCGGAAAAATAACAATACCGGGTGAAAGAAAAATAGCCAAAATGTAACCGAAAATACCGAGCCAATCAACCATCGCAGAAAACCAGAATCCAAGCATTAAAAGACCAGATCCAATCCAGAGTATATAACCTATTATTCTTGCGATTGATTTCATATATATAAATTAGAATTTTTGTAAGTCAGCGCCAGAATAATGAAATACCCCAACAAGTAAGGTGATAATTGATAGGAAAATAAAAATAGCAACCACTAACCCTAATACGAACTTATAGATTGATGGTAAAAATATAAATATCTTATCAATTATTTTTTTATACCATGACCATTCACGTTTAGTTTTTTTCCAAATTTTCTTACTAATCCAACAAATCAACATCCACCAAAGAAAACTTGTAAATGCATAATAAACACAGACTTCAAATATGTTTATTATTTTGAAAAACCCAGAAGCTAACTCCAACCCAGACAACCTATAGGGCAAATCTACAAAATACGAAATAAAAAGAATGATAACTGCTATTGGATGCCGATTCATGTCCTCTTTTAATCTTTCTTGCGTGTATTTTGAAACTGCCC
>MGEI01000003.1:0-84031 GCA_001791305.1 Candidatus Uhrbacteria bacterium RIFCSPLOWO2_01_FULL_47_17 | reverse complement strand
TGATACCAATACTCAGACCATATCGGTCTGCGACGGTTTCTTTTCCTATAAAATAAAAAATCAATGCACTAACAAATCTGTATAAAAAAAGGAATAACAGAGTGAAGGTCAAAACCTGATATTTTTGAATCTTTTGCAAAAAAGAAATTCTTTCTTTTTGCTTATCATTCGTACTGTTATTTTTCATAATTCTATTTAGATTTACCTTCAAAATATCGAATATGTTCACTGAAAAGATTGGTGTCATTAACCTCGAACAAATGATAAACACAATTATCAGACAGTATTTTGTATTGACGCTCTTTTAGGTTTGTCACACGTCCAATTTTATTTTCACACTCGGAATAAAAGTCTTTTACGCGAAGCAAATTTAATTGTGAACACTCATCATGAGTCTTATAACCAAGATGATTCAAAAACCCCTCATCGTATTCACTACAAGAAGTCAACTCCGCGATTCTTTTAATGGGATCAATGTGCCACTTCATCCAGCCGAAATAGATTCCTAACCCGAACATAAAAAAAGCAAACACCACGAGAAAATTCTCGTAAGATTTGCTTCGCTGAATCAATTTAGTTGGTTCTCGATTCTCGCTATTTGTAAGTTGCATAAAGCAAAAACATTAACGAGGTGCGACACATATTCGCTCGAGTAGTTATTTTCATTGTCATACCTTTGCATGGTTTTGACTTTGCTTTGAGATAACACAAAGCCCGCCGCTAGCCGGCACCTTTCGGCGCCCATATTCCTTTCGAAATATGACCATGCAAAGATAGCTGAACGACGGGTTCAGTACTTTGCATGGATTAAATGCCATACCTCATAGTTACCTATGAGGGTTAGGCGAATTCAATTTTGGATATCTTAAAAAGATAACGATAAAATTATAAGCTGAATCTTGATTTTTCACAAGAAATATGCGAAAATATAGCAAATTACTATTACAATATGGACGCCACAATAGAAAAATTGAAAAGAATCAATCAGGAAATACAAAATCGAGATGTATTCGATCAGTATCTCAAAAACCTTATTGCGATTGATTTATATTCTTTTATCAAAGGCAAGCCTGTATTAAATTCGATATTTAATGAACGCGTGGGATTTCTTCAGGGATTATCAAATGATAAGGATTTTAAAAAATTACAAAAAAAATTGATTGATTTAAGTAGTCAAATCATAGAAGTAATTCCAACGAACGAAATTTCGAACAGTAGCTTTGTGAGTTTCGGTGATCGTAACAGTTTCTATTGTTATTACGACTTTGATTCGACCTTAAAACATGATTCAAATCCGATAATTAAACAGTACTCAGCTGCTCTAAATACTTTTGATAATACGGTGAGAAAAAACAAATTAGAGGGTTCTGACCAGTCTCGATTCAAAAAATACATAAGTTTAAGAGATGAATTTCAAAAAAACTTAACAGAACTTAGACGAAATTTGTGCAAAACAGGAAATGAATTACATGTAAGACAATTCGAAGATTTTTTAGGGATTTGTTTTGTAATGTGGCGACATCCGGAGGACTCTTCTTTTACTGAATTTCAAAATGAATATCGCACATTTACATGGAATGTAATGAGAGAAGTACGAGATTCATTAAAGAACGTAAAAGAAATATGTAATGTTGTAATCATAGATTTAATCGAGAATATAAAGATAAATCAAGAACAAAAAACTAATGAAAATTTTTTTGAGGATATTTATAAAATTACTGTAAAAGACAGAGAGATTTGGATCAATAATTATCTTTTGAGTAAACCTCATGCCACAGGAAATAATTTTGATTTTTTTGAGTTTATTATTAGACAACCAAAACAAACCAAGATTCAATTAGATTCGATCCAAAACCAAGAACATCGGAAAGCAATGACAAAAGCTATCGGCGGTCGACGTTTTGTTAAAATTCTTAATGCTTTGGGATTTAAGGGTGAAATTAAAAAAGCTTTTTTTAATAAAGTCGGTGCGGATAGTCTTTGTTTCCAAGGACAAAAGGTGTCAAAAGATGATCTCGACAAAAATGGCGTAAAGATGACCGTTTTCATAAAGGAATTAGAGGTTGCACATGCAAAAAATTGTCCAGAATAGTCCGATTTAGTCCGAAATTAAAACGCGATTTTGCAAAAGAATCATACTTTCCACAGTATGATTCTTTATTTTTAACTCACATGAATATGACGACCCAAAACAGCGAGGAAACATCGTTCTATAAGACAGGTGACTTGAATTTAGCTACAACAATTTTTCTTTTCCGACCACTTGAGGCGATTGACAAGACTTCTGATCCACGAAAAAAATCTTTCATTTTTTCTCGTGACAGTGAACTCGATGAACTAATCGAGCAATTTTGGCGCGATGAGATCAGGGTTTCTCCACGTGCTTATTTTTCAGCTTTGCGAGAAATTAAAGTGCGTCTCTACGAGAACTAAATATGTTAAGCGTTCAGCGAACAAAAGAAATTCTCGCTGATGCCAATCTCACGGACGCTGAAATTGAAGCGATCCGGGACAGTTTTCGCGATCTCGCAGAAATTATTTTTCTAAAATGGAAGGAAGAACCAAAAAACTTATCAAAATAAAAACAGACGTGTCGTTACACACCTCTGTCCTAAACAGTCTCTGCTATGAGCACTAATAATGACAATTTATCACATAAAGAGCATGCTTTGCAATATTTAAGCATTGGATGGAATGTAATTCCTTTAGGAATAAAATCCAAAATTCCAAATGGAGACGCCTTGATTTCGACCGGCCATAAACACACTGACGAAAAAGGGAAAGTAAAGGGTAGTTGGGATTCATTCAAGAAAACCGAGCGTGTAACAGAAGACCTTATTGAACGCTGGTGGAAACACACCCCACGATCCAACCTGGGCATTATTACTGGCAAAACAAATAAAATAATTGTCGTTGATATTGATCCGCGCAATGGAGGTGACGTGTCGATGAAAAACCTGCATCTCCCCCCAACATACATGGTCAACACGGGTGGTGGAGGCTGGCACTATTATTATTCTTGGAATTTTTCTAGACCCGCCCCTGCCTTGGATTATTTGGACGGAATCGAAATTAAAGGAGATGGCGGCTATGTTGTTGCCCCACCTTCAATTCATGATAAAACTTCTCTCCCTTACGAGGCAGTAAATAGCATTGATGAAATGATAGAAGCGCCCGAGTGGTTGTGTGAACTTAAACCAAAATCCGAAAGAAAAGAAAAATTATGGGAAGTGGGTGCGGAAGGAGTGGATGTGGGCAAACGAAATAAAACAGCCGCATCTGTAGTTGGAAAAACTCTTAAATCACTTCCCAAAAAATTACACGAAACTATTGGGTGGAACGGAATCAAGGGATGGAACCAAGCAAACAAAAAACCTCTTGATGAAAAGGAACTAAGGACTGTCTTTGACAGTATCAAAGATCGATCGGATTCAAATGACAAAACGGAGACTCCTGTTCCTAAAAAAATTGTAAACATGGTGTTAAATGAAAAACCTATTTCATTTCATGATCACCTTAATACTTCATTTGTCAGCATTAGAATCAATGATCACCAGGAAATTTACCCTATGATGTCGCAACAATTCAAACAATGGATTGTTCGAAAATATTGGGAACAGAATAAACAAACATTAAATACAGAACATGTAAAACAAGCGATAGATTTACTAATCAGTATCGCAATTCACGAGGGTGAAGAGAAAAAACTTGAGAATCGTGTTGCGGGAACAGACAATGCTATTTGGTATGACCTTTGCAACAAGGATTGGAGTGCAATAAAAATCTCCTCTTCTGGCTGGGAATTCGCCACGAATCCACCAATTATTTTTCGCAGATATAAACATCAAAAGCCACAAACAACACCAATTGCGGGAGGATCACTTTCACAGCTGTTGCAGTTTGTTAATATCGCCGATGAATCGCAACGACTTTTGTTTCTGGTATATCTGATCTCCTGTTTTGTTCCCAATATCCCTCATCCCATTCCAATTTTGTACGGTAGCCAAGGTTCGGCCAAATCAACCTTCATGCGCGTCATACGTCGTCTTATTGATCCGTCATCCCTTGAACTACTTAGTTTTCCTACACGCAAAGAAGAGCTCGTTCAGCAGCTTTCACATCATTGGACTCCGTTTTACGATAATGTGACCACCATGCCTGAATGGCTTTCTGATGCTCTTTGTAGAGCGGTAACGGGTGAGGGATTTTCAAAACGTGAACTGTACACAAATGATGAGGATATGATCTATTCCTTTCGATGCTGTATCGGTATTAACGGAATCAATATCGCTGGAACCAAAGCAGATCTCTTAGATCGTGCCCTGTTGTTCGGCCTTGAACGTATTAAATCTGAGAATCGCAAGGACGAGCAGACATTTTGGAAACAATTTGAAGAAAATTGTCCCCTCATTCTTGGAGCGATTTTTGAAGCCCTATCCCGTGCAATAACCATTCGACCAACGGTCAAAGTCAAGGAACTCCCTCGCATGGCAGATTTCACATTGTGGGGTTGTGCAATTTCTGAAGCGATCGGATCAACACAAGATGCTTTTCTTGTGGCTTACAGGACAAACATTGGTCGCCAGAATGATGAAGCCATTCAAGAACACCCTGTTGCAAGCGCAATTGTTGCCTTTATGCAGGATCAGAATAAATGGGCGGGAACATCAACTGAACTTCTGTATCTTCTAGAAGACCTAGCTATTTCAGAGAAAATAAATATCAAACAGAGCACCTGGCCAAAAACACCACAACTACTCACAAGACGATTAAACGAAGTAAAAACAAATCTTGAAACCATTGGCATCAATATACGTTCAGGAACCTTTCAACATAAACGCATGATTGAAATTACACGCCCCATAAATACCGTCGATACCGTCGTACCAAATAATACCGGAAACGATGACGACGATGAATCTGGAAATAAAATCCCCACTCTGAGCAACTTAAAAACTGACGAAGAATTATTAAATGAAATTGGTTTATGACATCTCAAAAACAAATAGAGGCTAATCGTGAAAACGCAAAGCGAGGAGGAGTCAAAAGCGAGGAGGGTAAGGACGTTAGTAAATACAATGTCTTGAGACACGGTATTTTGAGCCGAGAAGTGCTTTTAGAAGGAGAAGACGAGTCACACTCATTGGACTTGGTGAACGCATTAGAGAGGAAATGAAACCTGTTGGCGAGGTTGAACTCATGCTGACAGACATGATTGTTTTTAATTAGAAATGAAGGGTTGAATAGTTAATGAGTTTTTCAGGCTATGTCTAAACAAAGAAAAAAAATATCAAGCATGGAGGCTATTACAAAAAATGGTAATGCAATTGAAAAGAAACTTCGTTCATTCGATAAAGGAAAACTCTTGAACATGCTTACAGACTTAGGTGATCCTCTAAATCCTCTTAAGGCTCTCCATACATCAATTGAGGATTGGAAGAATTCAAAAAATAAAGAAGAAACCATTGAACATGTCTATGTCAAAATAGCCGAAGCTCAGTCAATTGTTTCGCTTGATACACATCATTCTTTGGCGCGTTCGCTCTTGAAGGAGCTGAGACCTCTTGCTATCGAGTTTAGTAACCAGTTGATTGTTGAATACGATTGCAAAACAGCTTCGGAGAAAGCACTCGCGGAAATTGCCGTAGCAGCTTATATAAGGATTCTTCAATTTACAGAGATAATGACTCGCCAAGCCAGAAATGAACAGTGTAGCCCAACCCTCAATGAATTTTATAAAAGTGCGAGCCAAGAACTGGATCGGGCAAACCGACATTTTCTAACCGCCATCACAACACTTAAACAAATGAAGTCTCCTGTTATTACGGTGCAAGTAAAAGCAACTACTGCATTTATCGCTCAAAACCAACAAATAAATGCAATCGCCAGAGATGAAACAAAGAGATAAAAACTATGAAATCAATAACCCCAAATGATTTAGGAAATCCGATCATGCTTGAAAATTGTCAGAAAATACAGATAGAAAAATTCCTGAACGAATGCCGTGAAAAGTTTAAGCAAAGTCTTATTAGCTCTGAATTAAAAATGATCGGAATAGATATTGAACTTACTACTTCAAAGACAAATTTCAACGGTATTCGTTTTTGGTTCAAATGTCCTCAATGTAAACGACGAGTTGGAGTGTTGTTCAAGCACTATATTTCCGAAATTATTGGTTGTCGTGTGTGTTTGGATTTGAACTATCGAAAGCAGCGATACAAAGGCATGATTGAAGGAAAATAAGCGGATAAGTAACTTTTAGTATGATTTGACATAATAAAAGTTAGTAGATAAACTTTAAGTAAGAGAATCCATACTAAAAGTTCAATTCTTATGCAAAGCAATGTCTTCAAAGCAGGAATCTATAAGCAACAGGATAAGTACAAAAGTTTTAGTCCTACTCCGGTTAATCATCCGTTTTCCTGGACCGACCCAAGAATCGACGTTCTTCTCGAAGAAGCAACACGCCATCTTGCCGAACTGAATGCATTTTCTCGTTTCGTTCCGGACGTTGATTTCTATATCAGAATGCACGTCCTTAAAGAAGCAACAACATCGAGTCGCATTGAAGGAACAAAAACGGGCATGGATGAGGCGTTGTTGCCAGAAGAAGAGATTGATCCTGAACGTCGTGATGACTGGTCAGAGGTTCAAAATTACACCAAGGCGATGAACGGAGCGATTAAGGAGCTCTCGAAGACACCTCTTTCAACAAGGCTCTTAAAAGACACTCACAAGATTCTTCTTTCAGGCGTAAGGGGAAAGCACAAAATGCCGGGTGATATTCGAACGAGTCAAAACTGGATCGGGGGTGCAACACTTAAAGACGCTATCTTTATTCCACCACATCCAACCGAAGTTTCTGCACTCATGAGTGATCTGGAAAAGTTTTGGCACAACAAAAAGATTGAGGTTCCACATTTGATCCGTGTCGCGATCAGTCATTATCAATTTGAAACCATTCACCCTTTCTTAGATGGAAACGGACGTATCGGTCGTCTTTTGATTACGCTCTATTTAGTGAATAACAACCTGCTTCAAAAGCCCACGTTGTATTTATCGGATTTTTTTGAGCGTAATAAAGGCAAATACTACGATGCACTGACACATGTAAGAACATCAAATGACATTGAACACTGGATCAGATTCTTTCTTGTTGGTGTTGCAGAAACGGCTAAAAGTGGAGTCGAAACATTCCAAAAAATCATCGACCTGCGTGAGGATCTTGAAAAACGCATTCTGAAAATGGGAAAACGTGCACCTGTTGCGCGTGAGTTCTTAAATAAACTTTATTCACAACCAATCGTAAACAGTAAGCAAGTTGTTCAGTGGTTGAATATTTCAACACCGTCTGCAATTACTTTACTCACTGAATTTGAAAAATTAGGGATTTTGAAGGAAACAACCGGATTCAAAAGAAATCGAATGTTCGTATTCTCAAAATACATCAACCTCTTCGAAACCAAAATGTAAGAATCAACGTATGAAAGCAATTATTTACACACGCGTTAGTTCAAATGAACAGGTTAATGGTACATCTCTTGAAGATCAAGAAAGAAAATGTCGACAGTATTGTCTGGAAAAAGGTTTAGAAGTTCTTAAGGTCTTCCGAGAAGAGGGAGAGTCTGCAAAATCGTCTGAGCGAACTGAGTTTCTTCGTGCACTTGCATTCTGTCATCAGAATAAAGGAAAGATAGATGCATTTGTTGTTGTAAAAGTTGATCGCTTTGCAAGAAATACGGAAGATCATTTCAGCATTCGCAAGCTCTTACAAGATTACGGTACGACCCTTCATTCAGTCACGGAACTTATTGGAAACAATCCTTCGCAAAAGTTTCTTGAAACAATTCTGGCCGGAACAGCAGAGTTTGATAACGCAGTTCGCTCTCAAAGAAGCGTTGACGGAATGATCGCGCGTGTAAGGCAAGGAATTACGCCGTGGAAGCCTCCGCTCGGTTATTTGAGTAATCGTTCCAAGATGCACGGAGAGAAGAAAAATACAGCTGATGGGATTGATCCGGTTGTTTTTCCTATTCTCCAGAGAGCATTAAAAAGATTCTCTCGTGGTGAGATCGAGTTATCTGAAATTTGTGCTTACTTGAAACAGGAAGGCTTAGAGAAAATACGTAATAGAAAAACGACAAAGCAAATGGTCGACAAGATGCTTGGTCAGTATTTGAAATACTATGCCGGGATTATTCAGAATCCATGGGTGAAAGATGAAGAGATAAAAGGTCTTCACACAGCGATGATCACAGAAGATGAAATGTATCAGATCATCGCAATCCGAAAAGGCAAACGCATTAAGAAACAACCGCGATCAAGCTTTAATCCTCTTTTTCCATTAAAGAAGATTCTTCGATGCGGAGCATGTAACAACACTGTCACTGGTAGTCGATCGAGAGGAGTTGGCGGTCAGTACGGATATTATCATTGCTACACTCCAGATTGTGCCATGCAAAACAAATCACTCTCAAAAGAAACGGTGGAAAGAGACTTTATGAAAGTTCTGCAAGAATTAGAACCGACTAAACAGCACTTAGATCTTTTACGAGAAAGCGTAATTGATAGATGGGCAGAAGAACGCGGTAGTTTTGAATCAGATGCAACAAAATACGTAAAACAACTTGGTGTGTTGGAAACCAAGCGCAAAAGAATTTGTGAGATGTTTGAGGATGGATCTTATACGAAAGAGGTATATCAAGAACGAAAATCTGAGATTGAAAACGAAATGGCAACAATCCGCGTATCCATGAATGATTACAAGACTGACCAACTAGATGTTGAATTCGCAATTACTTATGCAACCAAATTTGTTGAGCATCTTGATCAACAATGGAATGACTTACAAGGAGAACGAAGAATTAAGTTCCAAAAATTGATTTTTCCTGAAGGAATTCCGTATTTTAAGGGAAAAGGTTTTGGAACTACAAGAATTTCGCTCATTTTACAAAAACAAAAGACCCGCCATGATGGCGAGTCCCTTGTGGTGACCCCACGGAGAATCGAACTCCGATTTACAGGATGAGAACCTGCTGTCCTAACCGTTAGACGATGAGGCCGCATAAACTTCTAAAATCGGCGATATTTTGTTCGGCTGCTGTGCTCCTCGACGCAGTAGTATCTCCACAGCTTACTCCGGTGCTCGCATCCGAACAAAATCTCATCCAATTTTAGAAGTTTATGCACGCGATGTACTTGTAGGTGTGACGTGTTTCGGCAAAAGAGTAACAATAAATCAGAAAAGAATCAAGAGTTCAGTAAATACTGAACTCTTTTTGTATCCCCATCATTTTTTACCCGCGCTTCTTAACTCATGCTCCCTTTGGGATAACGATGCGCGTTGAATGGTAAGCGGAAACCTTGGGCTGTGCTCTGGATAGGTTGGCGATAAAAATTCGGTTCCGTATTCAAATTTTCCCCAAGCGCGTTTTGCCGCGCGTCCGAGGGCGGCATCAAAACACTCGCGTAAAATGGTACCCACCTCCTCTGCCGCACGAAATTGCTTAATGCGATTTTGCACACGCTCAGATGGCTCTTTGCCGCGAAACTCATATCCAGGTGAACAGATGATCCAATATTGTTCGTCTTCTGTGTAAATTAATCCATGATCAATTCCGTTCACAGAACCATCAAACCCAATAATCACATTTTGTCCGTGACGATCCGTGTTTTGTTTCACCACGTCATCAAACACCAAATCCTCCAACTGTTCAGGGTTTGGTTTGTTTTTATAATCCCCACGAAACGCATTTCTTCCTACTTTCCATTCTTGCACAGAACCAACTCCAAGCACGCCTTCACGCAAAATTGTGACAGGGGTTGTTCCAATTTGTAAGGCTTGATCGATTTGATATGCGAGCCATTCGCGGGCCGCGTATGAACCCGCCGGAATGTTTTCGCGCAATCCTTTTGCTTCACGCTTTTGTGGTTTATAAACCGCAGGCGTGTGATCTTTGTCTTTCAAATACACAAACAACGGACTGTTCATTCCACTCGAAAGTTCTCCATAGCGTTCGATGGAGCCAAACAACACTGCCTCTTTTTCTTTTTTTGCGCGTAAATATTCCGCGCGTTCTGGATACGCACGGATCATCGCGTCTGCAAGCTTGTTCGAGAGGTCTTTCATGCGCTCAACATCAATGGCAAACTCACGACTCACTTCGTTCTCATCCTTCATGCGTCGTGGAGGTTCGTCCTCTTCGTCTTCGGCAAATTCTTTTTCATGCGCTCTAAAGCGCAATGGAATCTGCAGCGCACGACGTGCGGAATCTTGTGTGAAGGAATCAAATTGTTCAAGCATGGATCTCACTTGATTCGACGTGAGTTTATGCACGGTTGCATATCCAACAATGGTTTTTGGATCATCTTCGATGATTTGTGCAACGGTCGCATCATCCGGCTCCATACCCATTTTTTCATACCAAACAAAAACAGGCTCGCGATCCATAGAGGATGCTAAACGCACTGCCTCGAGACGTTCCAATGAAGAAAGTTCTGAAAAAATCTTTACAAACTTTATTCGATCACCACGGTACAATCCTTGGATAAATCGAAATCGACACTTGGCAAATTCTGATGTTTCTGGAAGATTTGAAAGCGCAAAAACTGCCACATCCTCTTTGACTTCCGGAAAAATATCCGCGACAACATCAAATAAATCCGCATTCACGCGAGCGGGCAACATGCGTGTAAAGTCTGTTAAAAGAATCTCCGCAATCTCGCGCAGCTTTGCCGCGCGTTCTTCTTTATCTAAAACTAGCTTTACGAATTTGTCCTCACAAACACCGCGAATGTTTTCAAACATCTGAACCACATCTTCATACATCAATGCATTAAATTTCAATTGCTTCCATTCATGCGCAAGTGCCTCATGCACAAACGAAGCCATCGAAGGCTCTTTCGACTCTTTTGGTTTTGGTATTTCCGGTGGTTGACCTTCAGAGAATTCAGATCGTTGCATATTATTCCTGTTTAAATGTCATTGCACGATCACCAAAAGGCGACGGTTCATCTGCGCTCTGAATGTCTGTTGCAAGCAGTGAGGGAGAGCGAAACGACGCGGCGACCGCTTCCAAAAATTTCATTCCATCTTCCGGATACACCAACTGCGCGTCCGGATATGTGGTAAGTCCATCTTTCAATTCACTCACAAGCGCGAGTTCACCTTGAAATTGAATCTTTTCATCACGAAACAAAACACGGGCACACATCGTCCCCTTTTTTTGAACAGGATCCCAAGCAATCAAGTCGACCCATTGGATTTGTTTTTGCATAAATATATGTATGTGTAGGGGCGGGTCACGACCCGCCCTGCTTTGCAACGAAATCATAACAGAAAGTCCAAAACAAAAAAACCGGCTGTGTTTCTACAGACCGGTAAAGCTTTTTTTTCTCCATGGCGCGTCGCGCCGGTTGTTACGCAAGTTGCGTGCGTTCATTTCGCGTCACGACGCCGCGCTTTGCGGCTTTGCTGCGACGGCGAAGTTCGAGGCCGATGACGAATGAGGCAAACGCCATGGGGCCATAGATGTATCCCTTTTCCACATGCTTGCCGCAACCTTCTGCAATGAGCATGGCGCCGATGAGCACGAGGAATGAAAGCGCGAGCACTTTCACACTCGTGTGCTTCTGGATGAAATCACCGATCACCTTTGCGAATATGATCATGACAATCATGGACACGACAACCGCCGCGATCATGATGCTGATTTCCTTTGCCATGCCGACCGCGGTGATGACCGAGTCGAGTGAAAAGATCGCATCGAGAAGCATGATCTCAACGAGAACACGGTTGAAGCTGACCGCTGGTGCACCCTCGCCGTGCACATGATGTTCGTGCATTCCTTCGACTTCACGAAAGACTTCTGTCGAGGCTTTGTACACGAGGAACAAACCACCCATGATCAAGATGAGGTCACGCCAGGAAAATGCGTGATCCGACAACGTGAACACTGGTTGTACAAGTCCCATCACCCAACTGATGGTGCACAGAAGCCCAACGCGCATGAGGAGCGCACCCGCCATGCCGATCGTCCGAGCGCGCTTCTGAAGCGCGGCCGGCAAACGTGACACGTTGATTGCGACCATGACGATGTTGTCGAAACCGAGCACCACCTCAAGTAGGACGAGGGTTAGAAACGCAATGATGTTTTCGACCATCTGTCTTTTTTTCTCCTGTATTGAACACTTTATCGAACTTGGAACCGTTCCAAAATCGACGCGTGAGAATACCAAAAAAACCGCCAATTGTCAATCTCATCAAACAGCATAAATTGACAAATCTGCTCTTTTATATTATAAATCGCTGTCATTTGACCCCGATCGACCGGGAATGTCGATCTCATACAAAGGAGAAACACGTGCGTCCGCAACCCTACATTGGTGTGACGGGATTTATCCAGGCAAATCATGATCTTGCACAGTTTCTGCTCGCGACGATCCGTGGTCACTTCCAAGTTCATCATCATCTCATGGTCGGTGCGCTCGCGAGTGCGAAAACGCTCCGTGGTGAACAAAACAAGTGGCCCGGGCGAACGCCGCTCATTGAAGACTTGGCTTCGTGCTTTGTGAACGATCCGCTCGCGATCAACCTCGCGCATTTCGCGACCGATGACCGCGACACGATCGACGTTCAGCTCATGCAACTCATGGATCGTGCGGGACCGTTTTGCGACGGCGTGCAACTGAACATGGTGTGGCCGAACATAGATCAGCTCGCCACAGCGATGCTGACCAAGCGCATGCGGCGCGTTGTTCTCCAAATCGGAGCAACGGCATTCAGACAGGTAGACGAAAATCCGCAGCGTCTTGCGGAACGGCTGGACGAGTACAAAGATCACGTCACGGACATTTTGTTCGACCTCTCGGGCGGACATGGTCTCGAGATGGATTCCGCGCGAGCGATTGAGGTCCTGCGCGCGGTTCGCACACGTCATCCAAATCTTGGAACCGGTGTCGCGGGTGGACTCTCGCAAGAGACCATCCATCTGCTCGCACCAATCGTGAAAGAATTTCCGAACATCAACATCGATGCGGAAGGTCGACTTCGAACTCCGCAGCCTGAAGATGCGATGCACGACGGAAAAGCCATGGGCTACGTCACATCCGCCATCGATCTTTTCGCCGACTCGCATCTCTAACACACTCACTCGAGTGTGTTTTTTCTTTCAAAAAAAAATCGAGTCGTTCAGACGCGATAGGTTTATGTTGTCGGGAACAAGCGATCGCCTGCGTCACCGAGACCGGGCATGATGTACCCGTGTTCGTTCAGACGTTCGTCCATCGCACCGATGATGATCGGGACATCCGGATGTGCGTTTTGCAAACGCGCCGCGCCTTCTGGTGCACCGAGCACACCGACAAAGACGATGCGTTCTGCACCTGCCTTCTTCACATAATCAATCGCGAGACACGCGCTGCCGCCCGTTGCGAGCATGGGGTCGAGAATGAAACACGTGTCGATGTTCGGCGCGATCTTTGCGGGAACTTTACTTCCATGAAACTCAGGCTCGAGTGTTTCCTCGTTACGCGACATGGTCATGTGCCAGACATATGCGTTCGGCAGGAAACCGAGAAACGCAGCGAGCATGCCGCTACCCGCACGCATGATCGGGATCAACGCTTGCTGTCCACTCAGCTCGAACCCTGGTGCTTTCGCAAGGGGGGTTTGAACGGAATACCCATCGATCACGAGATGTTGTGTTGCATCCACCGCGAGCACCTGACTCAGACGATGCAATTCACGGCGAAACACTTCCGGCGTTGTCTTTTTGTCGCGTAGATGCGTAAGCGCAGTGCGCACGATCGGGTGCTGAGAAACAGTGATGGACATGAGATCCTCCAGGATGCGCTAGTGATCAGAGTGAAAGAACTGGCGAAATAATACCGAAAGACATGCTTGTCGTCAACGTATATGGGATCATTGACGTACCCATTCTATTTGTGTTAAACATCTCTCTCGTTCTTTGAAAACGGAGGCAACATGATCTTTGATCCTATTTTGCTTAATGAGCAGATTCCTATTGAAGCCATCATTCGATGTCTTCGCGAGGAACTCGAAATAGCTCGTACAGCAAAACCGCACCCACACATTGTGTGTCGTGTCGGATTGTCTTTTACAGAACAAATGCTCAAGCGACGCATTTCCCCAAGCCAACTTGGCGCGTCCACAGATGAGCTTATGGAGCTTGAACGAGAAGGAGCGATCCTTGCAATCAAAGACGCTGTTGCGCGTGCAACAAGCAATACGTTTCTTATCGAGTCGACTCCAACGCTCCTCAAATTTGTTCAGAACATGACAACACGCTACAAGTTCACCCTTGCTGAATTCAATCTCACTGAACGAACTATCGAGCTTCTTGAACGCGCGTACTGGTTTGAACATGGACGTTTGTTCGTCAAACATTTACGCGAAATAAAAGATCTGTCCAAAACCATTGACGTTCTTGTCTGGGAGCTTCACGAAATTCGCCTAGCAAAAACGCGTGGAGGTTTCTCGGATGAGGATTTAGGTCTCACACACAAACAGCGTCGCTCGGTTGTGAGACACATTCAAAACGAACTCAAAACTCTGACAGAGACATACTACGACCCAGCGACAAACGAATATGATCGCAAGACAATCTCAGTGCGTTATCATATTCTCGTCATGATTGCGAAAGCCGATCTCGCGGAATTTCCCGCCTAACCTTACTCACCCAAAGCACAATAGCGAACGGGTGATTTTTTTGTGCAAAAAAAATGAACGTCGAGAGGGACGTCCATTCATCTTTATGACTTGATCCACTTCTTTGACTGCCTCACAAGCAACTCCCGCGCTCGAAGTGGTTCGGCCATGACATCTTTCACAACCTTTTCCATGCGTGCGCTTTGTGAACCTTTTACAAGCACAATGTCTCCTTTTTTGATTTCGTGATCCAGCCATCGTCCCGCCTCGACGGGATGCGCAAATTCCGCCGTATGTTCTTCCGGCATTCCCGCTTCAATGGCGGCATGACGAATATGATGCGCCGCTTCTCCAACCGTAATCAATCGGTCACACACTTCCGCCGCACGCATGCCGACCATTCTGTGTTCTTGTTCCGTTTGCGCACCAAGCTCTGCCATGTGTCCGAGGACCGCGATGCGTTTTGCATTTTCGACCGGCTGAAACTCGGACAAAACCGAGAGAGCGGCCATCATGGACGCAGGCGCGGCGTTGTAGGTTGAATCGAGAATGAGTGAACCTTTGATTCCCGGAATCGGATTCATGCGGCCGGGTTCATTTTTGAGTTCAGGAAGTTTAGAGAGGATTTGATCATCGGACAGTTCGAGATGCTTCGCAACAGCGATGGCCGCAAGCACAGAACTGACTGCACTTTTGCCAAGCTGATTCGTAAGCGTAATCAAAATCGATTCCATCGATTGTAGGGGATGGTCATGACCATCCCGTGCATTCGATACATGAACATTCACATGCAATTCCGAAAATTGTTCGCCGGGTTGGAAGGAAAAATCCGATCGCGTTTCGATCGCGTAATCTGTTGCGTGTACATCCGCTGTTTCTCGAAACCCATACGTGACAATTGGCGCAACTGCATGGCTTCCGAGTCCAACAACATTCGGGTCATCCGCATTCAACACAACAAGTCCGTCCGAGGGAACCGCTGCGAGCAGTTTCGCCTTTTCTTCACCGAGTTGTTCAACCGATGAAAAAAATTCCACATGAACTGGCGAGAGCGCGGTCATCACCGCAATCGATGGTTTTGCAATCGCCACAAGCGCATCCATGTCACCTGAATGATCAATGCCATATTCAAGCACATACACCTCCGCCGCTTTGCGTTTCGAGGAACACAGAATCTTCAACCATCCAAACACATTCTTTCCCGGTGACTTCTCGCCAAGAATCGAGAGAGGTAACCCAAGCTCATTATTGTAATTCTCAATCGAGGTCACAACCGAATACTTCGCCGAAAGAATTGTCGCGATCGCATGACGCGTCGAGGTTTTCCCAACGGAGCCAGTAACGCCAATAATGATTGGGTGGTGCTTGTCGAGGAAAGCGCGAGCTTTGTTGGCGAGGAGTTTTTCAAGAGTTTTTTTCATAATATTTTTGGCATCTGTGTCATTCCGACTGAGGAGTCATCGACGAACGGAGAAATCTCGCGTTTTATAAATGTGAGATCCCTCGGCTCCGCTCGGGATGACACAATTTTATTTCCTCGTCGGTGCTACTTTGAAATACTGTAACAGAAATCTGGCCATTTCACCAAAGAGTGGGGCGGCGGTGGATTCTGCCCAAATGACATCTCGTGGATTATCGATACGTACAATCATCGCGAATTTTGGATCTTCGACAGGACCGAATCCGGCAAATGACCCGATGGTGTTGTTTAACTCATATCCTCCGCTTTCACTTGCCACCTGTGCGGTTCCCGTTTTTCCCGCAATATAATATCCAGGCACGCCCGCGCGCTTTCCGTGTCCGTTTTCAACCACCGCAACAAGCATGGCGCCTAACATACGCGATGTTTTTGGACTCATCACTTGCGTAATATCTTGAGAAGAACGTTTTTCAACCGTTCCATCTGCGACACGAATTTCATCCACGATCAACGGTTTTTTCAACACACCTCCGTTTGCAATCGCCGCATATGCCATCACCACTTGAAGCGGCGTCACGGAAATTCCTTGACCAAAAGACGCGGTCGCGCGATAAATTTCGGATTTCTTTTCCATGGAACTTATATCCCCCACAGATTCCGTTGCAAGTTCCACGCCGGTCTTTTTTCCGAATCCAAATTTTTTGACGGCGTCCGCAAAAATATCTCCTCCCATTTGTCGCATGGAAAAAATCATTCCGGTGTTAATGGATTCTTCAAGCACGGTCGTCATATCAACCATTCCGTATTTTTTGTTCTCCGCATTTCTGATGGGCTTTGGCCAACCTTCTACCATCGCCTCTCCCGTATCATTAAATAACGTGGATGGTGAAACCGCACCAACGTCTATTGCCGCCGCCATCGTGATGGGTTTAAAAATGGAACCCGGTTCATACGATCCGAAAATGGCTGGGTTGTTAAAAACGTTTGCATCTTTTGTTTCTCCAAATTTGTTTGGATCAAAGTCTGGTGCGCCGCACATCGCAAGAATGCGTCCCGTTTTTGGTTCCACCACAATGATACTTCCTCCATCTGCTCCGTGTTTTTTTACGGACGCGGCAAGCAACGTACATGCCTTAAATTGAATCGTGCGGTCGAGAGCCAGAACAATGTCTGATCCATGTTGCGCGGGGGTGAATGATCGATCCGCAACCGCAATAATATTTCCCGCAATGTCGCGATCCGATTTCAAAAATCCTTGCGACCCCGCAAGTTCTTTTTCAAAATATCCTTCAATCCCGTAACGTCCTTTTTGTTTTCCTTCTTTATCCGAACCCAAAAATCCCAAAATCTGACCACTCATGTTTGCCTCCGGATACAAACGCGTTGATTCCATGAGAAAGAAAATCCCCGGGAGTTTTAACGCGCTTATTTTATCGAGCGTCTCTTTTGTCACTCCTCGCTGAATGGGTTCATAAGGATCTTTCGTGTTTGCAAATTTTGTTTTCAGAAGTGCTTTACGTTCATCATCAAATGAAAGAAGAGGCGAAAGAGCTTCCACAGTTGCGTTTGGATCTTTCACATATCTTGGATCTGCATACACAAATGCGAGCTGTTGATTTGTGATGACGGGCGTTAAGGAATCCCCATCATGCACAAACACCTGTCCGCGCTCTGGGTACAACTTTTGAAAAATCTCATGCTGGCCGTTTGCGAGCGCGGCATAATTTTCATGCTGCACAACTTGAATGAAAAATAATTTGAGGATGATGAGAACGGCAAACAACAAAAAGACCGAGCGCAACGCATCCATGCGCCACTCACGTTTTATCCCCGTTTGTTGTTGCCACTGTTTGCGAGGTTTCATGAAAAAAGACACGAAACAAAAATACAGACGCGTGTTCGTCGTCTGTATTTTACCTGTCTTTTTAAATCTCTGAAAGGTCATCTTCCGCGACAACTCTTCCGAAATACGCAACAGCCTCACCCGAATTTTCATTTGTGATCACACGAAGGGTCTCTCCGTCTTTGGATTGATAATCCGAGAATCCATTGCGATCTTCCTCCTCAAGCAGAGCATCGCCATCCACCTGCTTCACAACTCCAGCGTCTTCGTAACTAAATTCGTATTCTTTGTTTTGAAAAAGAATGACTTCAGACGGTTCGATCTCTTCTGTAATCTGATGAAAGAGAACGATCTCGTCTTCTTTTGGCGCGACAGACAACATGTTGTCTTCATCGTCATACAACCAAAACATCGCGGTCCCATCATCAAGCGTAATTTCCGCTTGTCCAATTTTTGTAAACGGTTCATTTGCGACACTCACACTCTCACCTAATTCCATGGCCAAAAGATCGCTGATTTTCATATGTATTTTACGTTGGAGCAGTTCCTCCTTATTTTTTTACTTCTTTGGCGATTATACTCGATAACGAAATTCTGTCTACTCACGAAATAAGCCCATTTTACGGGCAGTTTCTTCGCTCAACTCTTGACAAAAGTGCATTTTTATGGTATATTGTGTTCTCGACCATGAGATGCGGCCTCTTCGTTCCTGGCTTTGTAAAGCCGTGAGCGAAGTGGTCGAATCCTAGGTTGGATGAAGCCCAAGCGTGTGCAAAGCAAATGCAATGCACCAACGAGCACTCCGCGTGCTCTTTTCAGGAGTTCCCCATGTCCTTGCAGACGAACGGTGTTTTCGAACGTTTCATCGCCACCCTGACGGCCGACCGCGACAATGTCGAAGGCGTCCTGCGCAAGCGGGTCTACACACTCAAGACGGTCGAAGGCACGCTGCACGTGGTCGGTCTCGATTTCGCCCCCGGCGAGCGTGACGGCAACAAGTTCCTCCACACGAAGATCAACGAGGTCGACATCCATCTCCGCGACGGCCTCCAGCCGAACGCTGACGGTGTGGTCTCGGGTCGCATCGAGATCAAATTGCGTGTCTGGCACAAGGCCGACGGCAACGGAACCTGCAACTACGGCTTCCACATGAACGTCTGGCCGAGCACGAAGCCTTCGGAGTGCAACGTGATCATCCACGACACGGAAGCGTCCGACTACCAGGGCCGCGAGTACGCGCACATGATCGACCTGGACGGCAACTTCGCCCACGTGTCGAACGACAAGAAACGCGACCAGCACATCATCATCATGGACGAAGCCGCCTACCTGCGCGCTCCCGTCCGCGGTGCCCGCAAGCCCCGCCGCGCGAAGCTCACCCAGCCCGCGGCGTAAGCGACCCCCTTGCCCTGAGCAAGAAGAAGAATCCCGAGCGTAGCTCGACGTTTCCTTCTTCACAGCTCGGGGTTTTCTTTTTGAAAAATTTTGCATTTATAATCTAGGCACTCCATTTCTAATCGAGTATACTAGCCGTATATGCAATTAAAGTCCGCATGGATTGGTTACAATTTTCCGTTCGACACCGTTGAAGCGCATCCACAGATTGTGAAATGGCGAAAAAATGGGTTAGAGAAACGTGTGAAAATGCCGGAGCATCATATGACGCTCGGGTATTTTGATTCTGTTGATTCAAATAAACTCACCGATGCGTTAAAAAAACTTGGCATTCCCCTTTCACAAACTTCTGTTGTGTTTGATGGATTTGGCGTGATCGACGGATATACCTATCTTACTCCAAACCTGACTGAGGAGAACCCATCGAATGCCGTTCGAAAAACTATTCTTGATGATCAGCTTCTTTTACCAGAAAACGACAAAGATTTTCATTTGTCGATCGGAGGTGCCGATCCATTTACGAGTAGTAAACCAAAAGAAGCAGACCTTGTACCTACCCTCACAGTAAATGGGCGTCTTGTGCTTGTTGGAAAAGAGGGTGAAAAATTTGTGAAACTGTTTTGGGATGATGCGAAACAAACCTTTATCGATCCGAACGCAAAACAAACACACGCACCTATTCCTGTAGAGGCTGTCGTCATCTTTCCAAAAATCCAAGCGGACACTTGTGTCGCCCTCTACATCCTCGCACGTTTCGGCAAAGAAGCGTTTCCTGGAATTGATGTCGCGCCTGTTTTGTTTTGGTCTTCGCTTCCAGAAGGAAAAAATCCGGATCAACTTCTGGCCGAAGGCGTGCTCACAATAGACCTCGGTGGCGGACTCTTCGATCACCATATTGCAAACACAGAATCAGGTAAGCGTGAAGATTGCGCATCGACACTCATCGCAAAGTATCTCGGCATCGATCAAAACAACGCGCTCAAAAAATGTCTCGCCTGGGCGAAACGCGATGACCTCGAGGGTAAAGGAACCATAAGCGACGATCCGCTTGATCGCGCGTTTGGACTTTCCGGACTCATGATGAATTTAAACCGCGCGTTGCCAGATGATCCAAAACGCACGCTCGATTATATTCTCCCGCTCATCCATTTTCATGTCCTCGAAGAAACAAAACGATCGGAAGAACTCCCGCTCGAATGGCAGATACTACTCGACACAGGCAAAGCAAACCAGTTCGATCTAAAACAAGGCAATGCGGATTTGAAATGCGCGTACCTCGAGACAGACAACATTGCGCTTGCCGGATTCCTCCGCGCGGCCAAACGAATGGATCTTGTTGTACAACGACGCGCGTCGAGTGGACACACAAATATTATTACTCGACAACTTCGCAGCATTGATCTTCGACCTGTCGTCGAGGCACTGCGCAAAGAAGAGGCGAAACGCAAAGACACAGGAATCAAATTTGACCGCGTATTGTTCCAGTCCCCCGGTCGCATCGAAGGTCTCGACGAGTGGTATTACGACGACGCAGCAAACACCATTCAAAACGGCGGTGTGAATCCAGGAACCACCCCGGCCACGCGCATGAGTGGCGAAGAAGTGCTCGAGATTGTGAAGCGCATGATTCCGTTTGGAATTATTGGCGCGCTGAAGAGAAAAAAGAATATCGAGCTTGGAAAGTAAAACGAAAACCCAACGGATTATCCGTTGGGTTTTTTGATGAATAAATAAATCTTCTGACTCCCTTCCGCTTCATCCACAACATCCGGCGTCCATCCTGGAATTGGCCACACATAGGTGATCACCCGTGCGCCAGGCTTTAGTTCTTTTTCGAGTTTGGGACGAATCTTCTCGTACGTCTCCGGCATAAGAAACATATAAACAACATCGACGCTCGAGAGGTTTGTGTGAAATGCATTGCCGAGTTTGATTTTGATGTTCGTGAGACCGCTAATTCTCGACTGTAGCCAAGCGATCCAAACTTGAAGCAGTGAAAGCTCAAGGCCAATAACATGCGCACCCTTCGATCTCGCCGCAACCGCACGACACACTCGTCCGTTTCCACATCCAAGTTCGATGAATGTTTCACCAGGTTTAAGATCCGCGAGTTTTACAATGCGTTCAAAATCTTTTTTCCATGTGGGAACCCAAGGCGCGCCGGCGTTTGCGGCGTAGGCGAAGGAGGCGAGGAGGATGAAGCCGAAGAGAAAGAGGATCCACATATGAACGAAGTATAACATTCGAAAATAAAAAGATGAACCGTTTCCGGTTCATCTTTTTTATCTGTCATAATAATCAGCTCTTTCAGGCTTTTTAATCAATTCCCTCACGCGTTTTTCTTTTTCCTCATCGCGTCGTTTTACTTGTTCCCACTTGAGCGGAATCACGCGCTCAATTACACCTGTTTCTTCATTGAACTGAACGGCGACGTCATTCACCTTCCAGTTTCCCGTAATGTTTAATGTTTGTTTGAGCAAAGACGTCACCGCTTCGATCTGTCCCTGAAGCTCGCGCATGAGCTCCGCGATTTTTTCTTCTGTGTATCCAGACTCACGTAATGTTTTCTCAAAACGCTTTCCCGGAACTCCCTCAATTTTCTTTGAGAGAATCACACTCTCATCTTCTTTCGATTTTCCTGTGACAAACCCAACTGGTTCGGCAGCGGGCACGCCGGCTTTTTTGGCGGAAATCAAAATCGCGTATTCCGTTTGAGCCTGCTCGGTTTTTGTCCACGCAACACGACGCGCCATCACTTCCGTTCCATCTTTGAGTTTCATGAGGACCGCTCCGTCTTCCGGCGTGCCTTGTGTTTCTAAAAATTGGATCGGGTTGTTTTTGAATGCATCTGGTAACTGCTCCGCATATTCTGAACGAATACGCAGGGTAAACTTTTCCGAATCAAGAATCGTATTTTCTGGAACTTTGTAATGCAATTTTTCCTGAATGAGGTAATGACGCGCAATCGCTTGGCGAATCAAGGAAAACTTAAATTGATCCTCGGGGCGTGCGGGCCTCGCAGAATGCGTGATCCTTCCCGTCTCTTTGTTTTTGACAAGTCCACTTGCTGTGTCTTCCGATTTTGCATTCCCTTCAATTTTTCCAACCACATCTGATGTTGCATTGGCCGGAATTCCGCGCATACGACGTGCATTCGTTGGAGCCGAAAGGAGGCGAATGCGCTCTTCAATTTGAGCTTTATCAAATCCCATGATTTGCATGATTTGTTGAGGGATACTTCCTGAAAACCCTGTGTCATAAAAAAGGGGATCGGATTCTTTTGTGACGCCACTGTAATTCAAATATTCTATTTTTGTGTCTGTCGCAACCTCATCGCGCACATAACTTGGATAGACCAAATATTTTGGTTCGATCGTAACGACCTCACCCTCCGCGCGCAATCCCTCTACTTTTTCTTTTCCAAGAACCGCTTTACGCATTGCGTCTTGCGCTTTGCGTCCAATGTAGGCATAAATGCCGTCACGACCAAGATACACCTCAAGCGGAGAACGTCCGGCTTCACGAAGCGCATCAAATTCTTCGTACAGCTTATCGTAAAGCGGAATGTCGGTTGCGTAGACATCCAAGAAATTTGCATACCCATCATGAATCAAGACGCGAAGTGCTTCAGATGAAAACGTCTTTGATGTCAATTGATCTGTGCGCTTTACGACCGATTGAGCCAAGTAACGCGCAAGAAATGCGCGAACGGTCTCTTTCACATCATTCATCTTCACCAAACTTTCCTTCGGATTCATGTAGGCAATCTTGTCTTCCGGCGGAATGAGGGCGCTTTTATCAACCGCACCCAAAAATGCTTGATGCTCTTCATCCAAAATACGATTCGCTTCACGCAAAAATTCCACGTTTTCAGGATTCAAATCAAGCCCGATTTCTTCCGGTGTTTTCTTTCCGGACATCACATCACCCAAACGCATGCTGCTGCCCCCATATTTATGTGGGTGCTTTTCATATGGATCCGCATCAAGAAACGTTTCTTTTGTTCCAAAATCGCGCGATTTTGGCGGTGGTGGGTTTAACACGGCAGATGTATACATGGCTTCCATCTCTGACATGAGATTCTTTTGCCAAGGCTTTGATTCGGAAGAATCAAGAAAATATTTATAAAGTGCTTGTGCGTTTGAAAGTTTTCCCGACAACTTACGCGCCAGTTCTTCTGCGTCCGGTCGGTTAATAAAAGAAGAAAAGCTCGCTGCAACACTTTCACTTATCCAAGCATCAACCCCGACTTTTTCAATGATACGTGCAACAAATTGCTTATGGGTGTTTGGAAGATATCTTCCAAACTTTTTATCATTCACATAACCCACCGCACTTCCCAAATCTTCATCCTTTATCACCTGTATGGCTGTTCGATCGAATTCACGAGCCATTTTTAATCCTGTTTCTCCGAGCAGTTTCTCCATCTTAGAAAACGTATCAAAAGACATGTACCCATTGTCAATTGCGGACACCATTGCCTTTTGAACGAATTCTTTTGCACGCCTTTGCAAATTGTTTGCTTCACGCGCTTCACGCGAAGAGTCATCTTGATCCTCATCCAAGTCTTCGTCGATTTCGCTCGCCATGCGTGGATCGATTCCTTTTAACTGTGCGGATCCAATGCCACTTTGTTTCTTCTTATCACGTACAGGATTCGCGAGCGCCTCTTTTACAAACATTCCAACGAGTTCATTATTTTTTTGACTATATCCATTAAACATCGCATTCAAACATCGATCAAGCCACTCATATTTTTCTTTTGGGGTTTGAAACATCGCAAATCCCTCTTTCGATGGGTCTGCGTTTTTAAAGTAAGCGCGATGATTCAAAAGAAAAGATGCACCGATCCCCTTAGCAGAAAACTGTGGCACCTTACTCAAAAATTCAACACGATCTTCAGGAGTCAGCCTGATGAAACCTTCGTAATCCATCTCAGATTGATAAGAGTCATTCTGTAACGTGATTTGTTTGAGTGTTTCTATGGTTGCATCAAAAAGCGCATCATCTTTTACCTGCTCATTAAATTGAACCATCTCTTTTTCATAGGCATCTTCTCGTTCTTGTTGTGCACCGTCTCTCCAACCCCAATCTCGATGAAAGCCATACGCCCTGCGCGGAGCCGCATAGGACGTTTCAAACGCATTCACAAAATATCTCAATGTATAATCTCCCTTAATAAAAATCTGAGAAACAGCATCGGCAAATTTTGCCAGACGCTCACTTGAGTGAATGACGTCTCGATGTTCTTGTTGCCAACGCGTCTTGTCGTTCACATAATCAACAGACTCAAGTATGGCAAACGAATCAAGATCTTGTTTTGGATTATCCAAAAGCAGGGATGGGATTTTGTGATCAATAAATTCAAAAAAATCTTTTCGATACCAGGGTGGTAGCGTGACAAAACGTAAGTCATCTCCATAGAGCCCTGAAAGACGCATCGAGATCATTTTATTTCGGACTAGTGTTTCAATTCCTTCATATAACGTGTGCGTCTCTTCTTGCGTACGCGGAGTTTTTCCCTCTGGAATCGCAAAGAGAACAGAACGAATCGATTGGGCAATATCTGACGCGAGATTTCGATCATTCATTGCATTCATCCATTCGTCTCGTTTTCGATCAAAAAAATTCTTCGGATCTTTTTCCGGAGGTCGAATGTTTTCAACAGGTTTTGGTTTCTCTGTGTGAATACCGTAACCCTTTTTTTCATTATATCCGGAGTATCCTGGATGTGATCCATCTGGCATATGCCACGTATTTTAGTCGTTTGAAGTAAACACGTCAAAAAAAGACTGTGATCAAAAATCACAGTCAGGACACGGGCTTCATCACCCGCAGACGACACTCCGTGTCACGAATCGGACATGCATGTTTTTCATGGTCAGGATATTTATCGCAGCGGCCGCAGGTGAGTTCCCAGGGAATGGGATCGCGCCAATTCGTGTGCGACGTAAGGTTCATCAAGTGACCAAGATGAACCGAAATCGGGTTTGTGGTCACACCAAAGATCAAACGATCTTGCACCTCAAGCAATGCTTTCATGGCAAGATACAAATCGTGTCCGATGCCGTGACCGCGCAAATCTGGGCGAACCCAAGCCGTTCCGACTTCATGAAAGCCTTCAGCGACCGGCCATGCGGCGAAAAATCCGACGATCTGTTCATCGCGCAATTCAATGACCGCGTATCCATCCTCATAGACACGCTTCAGCTGATCCGGCGTCGTGCGCGTATGCAGAATCGCCTTTTCGGGAAGAAGGTTCTGAGACAATTCATCCCAGCAGCGATCTGGAATGTCTTTGATGCTCGGACGCTTGTTGTTTGACATGACACACTCTCCGCGTTCCCCTTTCGAGAAACAAAACGAGCCATCAACTTGATGACTCGTTTTTGATTTTCAGGAATGAAACGCAAAGATGAGCCATCAAATGGGGGCTCCGCGACGAACGGATTGCGTTACGAGGGATTTCATACTGAATTCATCGTAACACAAAGAAAAAGAACGTCAAACCATTGACAAAATCCCCAAAATGCGGTATTCTCACGCGTCCTACCCAAGGTGGGTTTGACGCAGAAAGGCCTCTTTCAAAGGAAAACATCGTGAGCAGTCTTGCCACTTCCCCTCTGACCACCGTCGCGGCTCTCAAGGCCGTGGATCTCATGCTCGGCGAAAATCGCGTGTGGAAGCCCACAAACGAGGTTCAGAATCTTTGGCTCCAATACACGTACGGACCGGGTATGCGTGATCTCTCGCGTGTGCCCGAAATCGAAGCGAACGCGACCGACAGCATTGAGAATCACATCGCCTTCCTGCGCAAGCATGGCTGGCAGGCTCAGATCACCGATCCGCTCACGGACGGGGCGATCGCCACCGCGGCCGTTCTCGACGTTCTTGTCGAGTGGCTGAAGGCGGGCACAAATACTCCGATCATCATTCCAGGCGGCCAGCACTTTGCTGGATTCGAACTGAAGAATGATCCGTTTGAACCGACCGCCATCAACGAACATCTTCAGATGGTCGGTCATCACATCATGCTCAGTACCAAGTCCGGTGACATCGTGCACATCATGGAAGCGGAACGTCCGCCCGTGGATGTTCTCAATCTGCTCAATCTCGTCGACGTCATGATCAAAGGCGCCCAGCAAAGCGCGCGCTCGTGCACGGTCGTGATTCCAAAAGTGGACCTTGCATGCAAGCAGTCGCTCGACTGGTTGCCGGGACTCCACACAACCGGTGACAATGGAATGTATGCCGTCATCGCGCAAGCGATGCAGCAGGCCACGCTCAAGATGAACGAAACCGGCGCGCGCGCTCGTGCGGCGGACGAAATGATGGTGTCGCGCAGCATGTCGCCACACGACAACAAGCTCATCATCGACAAGCCGTTCCTGCTCGCCATCACCCGCAACGGCGTCACGGCGCCCATCTTCGCCGCGTATGTGGATTACGACAGCTGGAAAGATCCCGGAAGTCTGGGTCGGTAACCTCAACCCCTCGCGAACAGCGATGGGTTTTTTCTTTTTCGAAACAATCCAAAACCCCTTAAAAACCATGATATACTGAGAGCAATTCTTAAATTCACGCATGTGCCAAATATCTATCACGTCTTTTCTCATGTCAAAATGTATGGAAAAACACACCGTTCGCTCTATGTCTTATGCATCATGTTATTCTTTTTCCTCATTTTTGATGGAATGATGATGTTTCATGTGCCGCTTATTATTACGGGCGCCGGGTTATCAGAAGCGCAGATGGGACTTATTATTGGAAGCTCATCGATTGCGGGAATTATCTTTGATTTTCTGCTTACACACATTTTAAAGAAAGCAACCTATCGGCGCATGTTTTTGGTCATGCTTCTCATGGCTGCCACGTTTCCACTCATTCTTTGGAAAGGGCAATCGATGCCGCTTTTGTTTCTTGGAATGATTGTCTGGGGCATTTATTACGATTTGTATAATTGCGGAACGCTCGATTTTATTGGACGCACACAACCAAAAGAAGAACATGCGTCGAGCGCCGGAGTTGTGGATGTATTTATTGCGTTTGGATATTTGATCGCGCCAATCCTTGCAAGCACCTTCATGAAGGATTCCTTAGACGCAAGTCTTTTTTACTTTGCCTGGGGATTTCTTGGAATCGCGTTTATTTTTTATCTTGTTCTCAGACGCATCTCTCCAGAAAAACACACACCCAAAACAAAAAAACATCTTGTCACGTTTTTTTCCGAAATGCATCTTCACAAAGACATGGTCAGTATCTTGTTTCCCGTTTTTTTGGTCTCAACCATGCTCATGATGATCGAATCCACGTATTGGATGATCGCTCCGCTTATTGAACTTCCAACATCGTGGCCATTTGAATTTAATGGACTCTTTCTTTTTGCCCATGAACTTCCTCTTTTAATTGTTGGTTGGATCATTGGAGAAATTATTGGAAAGCGTTCAAAAAAACGCGTTGCATTTGTCACCCTTCTCGTTGGCTCCACACTCATGATGCTTTTTTTGGTCGTCCGCAATCCGTTCGCGCTTATCTTTCTTAGTTTTCTCTGTGCGGTCTGTACAGGCATTACCTGGCCCGCCATTCGCGGCGCGTATGCAGATTACGTCTCTGATGTTCCAAACAAAGAACAGGATATTGAATTACTTCAGGATTCATTTACCAATCTTGGCTTTATTGTTGGTCCGGTCCTTGCGGGATCCCTCTCTGGCGCATTCGGACATTTGCAAACGATCGGCATCATTGGTGTTGTCACATGCGTCATCAGTTTAATCCTTCTTGTGACAACACCAAAAAACATCGATCTTGCGGCAAGATTAAATGCGCTTGGAAAGTAATATGAAACTTATCTCTCTCAACACCTGGGGCGGACGCGCCGGGAAAGAAAATCTGCTTGCGTTTTTTGAAACATACAAAGATGTGGATGTGTTTTGTTTACAAGAGATTTGGTCAGCACCGTATGAATCCTTAAAGGACAAGATCGATCAAACACATGTCATGACAAGCGGCATGCAAGAAATTTCCGCTCTCCTTCCGAATCATGCTGTGTATTTCCGTCCCCATGTCTTGAATGATTATGGCCTCATGATGCTCATCAAAAAAGATTTGTCTGTTATCGAGGAAGGCGAAGTCTTTGTGCATCACTTTAAAGGATATCTTCCGGAAGGAGATATTGGGACGCATGCACGCAACGTGCAATATGTTACGATTGAGACTCCACAGGGAAATCGGACGATCATGAATTTTCATGGACTTTGGAACGGACAGGGCAAAACGGATACTCCAGATCGACTCGCACAATCGGATCGCATTATTGAGTTGATTAAGTCAATCGACAATCCCGTTGTGTTATGCGGCGATTTTAATCTCACTCCTGAAACGGAAAGTTTAAAAAAATTCGAGATGCTCGGCTTGCGTAATCTGATCCGCGAGAACAACATCACCTCAACACGTACCTCGTTCTACACAAAGCCGGAAAAATTTGCGGACTACACGCTTGTATCGCCTGAAATTCTCGTGAACAAGTTTCAAGTACTCCCCGACGAGGTTTCCGACCATGCCGCGATGTATTTACAGTTTGAATAAATGAATAGGCATGGGTACCCATAAAGGGCACCCCTACGTACCCGACTATGAAACCCATTCTCCTTCTCCAGATTCGACCAGAAGACGCGGCATCAGATGGTGAGTATGAAGCGATTTTGAAATTCGGAGAACTCTCGGCGGATGATGTGCATCGCGTGCGTGTTGAGCAAGTCGGTGTGCCGGAGGTGAACTTCGAGGACTACTCGGCAGTGATGATCGGTGGAGGACCTTGGAATCCAGGGGATCCGGATGAGAAAAAAACGGAAGTGCAAAAGCAGGCCGAAGAAAAGTTCATGCCGCTCATGCGTGAAGTGGTTGAAAAAGATTTTCCGTGTTTTGCGATTTGCTACGGACTTGAGATTCTCACAAAGGCACTTGATGTCGAAATCACACATGACTTTCATGAAAAACCAGGCGCCGTCGATCTGTTCGTGACGGAAGAAGGTACATACGATCCACTGCTCGCAGGGCTTCCTCGAAAATTCCGCGGATTTGTTGGACACAAAGAGGCGGCGGCGCGAGTTCCGGAAGGCGGAACATTACTCGCATCGTCGAAAGACTGTCCACCACATCTGTTCCGTATGGGACAAAATGTGTATGCCTCACAATTTCACCCAGAACTCGATGTCGAAGGAATGTGCGTGCGTATTGAAATCTACAAACATCTTGGCTACTTCCCTCTTGATCAAGCGGAACAAGTGAAGGATGAAGTGAGACGCGAGAACATCACCGTACCGATGGAAATTTTGAAACGGTTTGTGAAGAGGTATAAACAATAATAAAAAAACACCCGTGTGGGTGTTTTTAAAAATCCAATCCCTCGCGCGCTTTCACGCCAGAATAGAAATAATGTTTCTTCAGTCCAACCTCGCTCACGAGATGCGCGCGATCGCGGAATGCCTGCGGGGCGTTTCGTCCTGTAAACACGAGCTCTGTCTTCTCGGGCTTCTTCTCGAGTAATGCGAGAACATCCTCAGCGGCGAGCATTCCAAGATCCGTTGTCGAGTTGATCTCGTCCATGATGATGAGGTCGTAGCCTGCTTCGAACATGCGCTCAACTTCGAGAAGTCCGCGAGCGGCTTCCTCTCGATCGACGTGTTGAATCGAAAAATCAAATCGACCTGTGATGGGATCGATTCTGTCTCGACCGGTTGCTACAAGATCGACACCGAGGTTGCGCAGAACATCACGTTCAAAATAATGCGACTCACCGCCTTTGTCGAAATACACAACACCAACTTTTTTCGAGGCACCAACCGCGCGAACCATAAGTCCGGTCGCGGACGTGGTCTTCCCTTTTCCGTTTCCGGTGATCACTTGAATGAGGCCGAAACCTTGATGGCCGATGAGATCACGATCGTTTGCGATCACAATTCCCTCATGCGCGCGATACACGTCGAGAGCGCGGCGGAGAGACTCGAACATAGGAACCGTTGTTTCTTGTCGCGGATCAATCCAGACATGTTCTGTGTGCTCATGCGAAAGTTGAACAGAAACGTCTCCGATCGGAACAATGTAAAAAATTCCAACGACTGCGTCCTGATCACCATCCTCAAATCGCCAATGGTCCGTGTGGAACGGTCGCGCTTTTGATGGTTCGATTTCAATTCCAAGCTCCTCACGCAATTCTCGTTGAAGCCCCTCGAGCAAAGATTCATTTGCATCCATGCGCCCGCCCGGTGGTTCATAGCACGCATCCGGATTTTTGCCCGTATGCCGAACAAACAAGATTTTCCCTTGCGGATTTACGAGAAACGCTTTATTGGAGACGAATTTCTTTTCCATAGGCGGTTATGATAGCACACGATTTGAACAATAAAAAAATCGACCATTTCTGATCGATTAGGTTAACGCCAGAGAATCTGATTGCGTTCTGCGCCGACACCGACGCCGGAAACGGCTGTGTAGGTGGCCACTTCGATGTAGTCAATGTACATATGTGCCGAGAGAGGCAAATCGTTGAAATGCTCATGCATCGACAAGTCTTCTTTCCAACCACACATGCGTCGGTAGCGTGTCTTAGCCGATTGCAAAACGGAATGTGTGAGCGTTGCGTGCTCATCAAAGTTTGCGTAATCATCACAGACAAAAATACGGGGGTGATCAGTCAGAATATCAAGCTTCGTGATCACAAGTTCCGTGATTCCGCCCACACGACACGCGTAGCGAAGCGCCGGAAGATCCAGCCATCCGCATCGACGTGGACGTCCTGTTGTCGTTCCGAATTCATGACCACGACGACGCAGTTCTTCCCCTTGTGTATCGAGACGTTCCGTTGGAAACGGCCCGGCGCCCACGCGCGTGGTGTACGCTTTCGCGACACCGATCACACGGTCGAACGTGTAGACACCGAACGACGCCGAAACGCCCGCGGCGGTACAAAGCGATGATGTCACGTACGGACGTGAGCCGTGATAGGCATCGAGCATGACGCCTTGTGCGCCTTCGAACAACACATTTTGGTTTCGTGTGAGCGCATTGTGAACGCACGCGCGCGTGTCACTAATGTGCAGCGCAAGGACTTCGCCCGCGCTCAGACACCAGTCAATCGTGTCTTCTCGATGAAGCGGATTGAATGGCATACCGAGCGAACGAAAATCAATGCTGGCGCCGCCGAGCATGGAAACGACGGCGAACATCTCGTTCCAGTATTGTTGACTAAGCGCCGCTTCAAGCTTCTCGCGTGAACGCAGGTCGTCGAACGTGACAGATCGCCGCAGCCAGAAGTCGCTGTACGCCGGACCGATGCCGCGCTTGGTTGTCCCAATCGCCGACGACCCCGCCGCTACTTCACGTGCCGCATCAATCAGTCGATGCATCGGAAGAACAATAGGGGTCTGCTCGTCGAGCATGACGCGCGAACCGAACTCGTTTGCGAGTTCGAGTTCTTGCAATCCAACCGCAAGATCAAACACGACGCCGGGCCCGACCAAGTTCAGTTTGCCCTTGCGAAAAATTCCGCTCGGGAGCAAGTGAATCGGGTAGGTCTTGTCGCCAATCACGATCGTGTGCCCCGCGTTCGCTCCGCCTTGGAATCGAACCACGACGTCTGCGTCTTCCGCAAGTGCATCGATGATCTTCCCTTTCCCCTCATCGCCCCACTGAGCACCAAGAACGACCGTTGCTGGCATGTAAACCTCATGCGCGAATCTCTCGAACGCGCCACGTGGCAAGGTATCACAAGGGGAAAATACGTCAAACAAAAAAGCGTGGATTACTCCAACGCTTTCACTCGTGCAACACCGTCAATTTCTCCGATAAACATCATAACGTCGTTCGGAACTTTCTTTTTCCAGTTCATATCTTCCTCTACCATCATCTTACGAATTTCATGTGCCGAGATTCCAGGAACTTCTTTAATGGGCTTTACGGGAACTTTACCCTCGAAACATTTAGCCGTTTGATCATTTCCCGTCCACACAACATCAACAACTCCTGTCTTCTCGAGAACCTTGTCGCGCCACACAACATCATCCGTTTCATCTGGAAGCTCCACAAAGTTGATATCAAACATCGGGATCAAGTTTTTATCCTGAAGCGCACGTTGCAACATCTCTCGGCGCTCCGCAGCGGTAAATGGATTTTCCTTCTCATGATGCTTCTCCGAACTCCCAATCCCAATCCAAATCTTGCCACAAACTTTGGTCATCCCTTCAATCACAAGCATGTGTCCATTGTGAAGTGGCTGAAAGCGGCCGATGAATAGTCCGGTTGGTTTTGGCATAGGGGGAAGTAGAAAGGCTTGGTAAAAGTATATCGGAGACGGGCGGATCGATCAACCCAAATAAAAAAGAGCCGAGAATGGCTCAGAGTTTGTCTTTCCATGGCACTTCGTAGTCCGTTTCGGGGTCGTGAGTCAAAATGTGCTTGCCGAATTCTTCGCTCCAGGTGTTGTGATAGATAAGGATTGAGGCATTTTCCACCCATTCACCGGCTATGAATCGGCGCATCGTTTCTTCCATAGGCCAATCGTGCACAATCTTCTGCCAAAGCAGAATCCATTGCGAATGGCCGACAACGACGATCGTTTTGCCAGAATAGTTAAAACGAATACTGCGACGAAATTCACGAACCCGGCGTTCAACATCTGGAATGTTTTCGCCACCGGAAGCGCGATAATGATAAACGCCTTGTTCATCACGCCGTCGAATTTCCCATGGCATACAGACCGACACCTCTTTCTCTGTCGCATTCGTCCAAATACCACGATCACGCTCTGCAAGAAGCGGATCCTCACGTATCTCAAGATCTGGATAGATGATGCGAGCCGTCTCATTCGTCCGTGCATAATACGAACGGATCACACGATCCGGTTTCGGAAACAACTCCCGAACACGTTCTCCCGTGATCCGTGCCTGCTCTCGCCCACGAGGCGAAAGTTTGTACGCGTTCGTTCCAACGGGAAAACAACGTTGTTCCTCTCGTGTACGAACGTTCCCTTCGGATTCTGCATGACGAATGAAAACGACCGTCTCTGGATACGGAATCAACAATGGATTCATGAAACCTCCTCGCTCATGAAAGGAACGAGAGGAGATCATAAGGGAAAAAAATCGAAAGGTCAAGAAACGATTCACGATTGACTCCTTCGACAATCATTGATATATTTTCCGCGTTCATTCCTTCCCGAGTCGTCTAACGGCAGGACAACAGATTCTGGATCTGTTTATCGGGGTTCGAATCCCTGCTCGGGAACCAAAGAAAAACACTCACCTTTTGGTGAGTGTTTTTCTTTATGCCGTGCTCCCACCAAACGCATCCACGAGTGATGCGACGACTTCATCTTTCTCTTTTGCTTTACCTAGCACGGCGCGGATCTTTACCGCTTTGCCGAGGACACGTTCGAGAATGCTCTCGACGAGTTTGCGATTTTTTTCTTTGTTCACGGTTTGCACATACAAATCATATTCAAACGCGAGTTCAACAAGATCATTTCCAACACTGTTCACTTCACACGCTTGCAAAAAGAGTGGGAGCGATGCGTTGCACTCTTGGACTTGCGCAAACACCTCCGGCCATTTGCGACGGACTTCATCAACACTGATGACGGGGACGCTGTCAAACACTTGTTCACTTGTTGTGAATGGTTCGATCGTAACCGGCTCAAGGACGAACTGATCGACCATTTCCATGACAGGAACGGTGGTGGCTGTTTCGGTGATGGGTTCGAGGGTGACGTGGGGTTCTTCGATGGGTTTTTCGGCGATGGGCTTCTCGATAACGATTGCATTGTGGTGAGGTCTGGTGACCCCACCCATAACAGAGGTCTCGATGACTCGACCCGAATCAACCCCTTGTTGTTTAAAATTTACATTCGAGGGCGGGCACAAGACCGCGCCCCTACGATCCACATCCATACACAACTCTACAATCGCGAGCTCCGCCGGTAACTGTGGAATCTCATCTGTTCTCATGTGACGGCGTGCGGCGAGAAAAAGTTCAATGGCGTGATTCAAGAATGACATGCGGTCTGATGCGCTTCGATCTGCGACGGATGCGAGTAGTTGATCGCGCATGGTTGAAATGACATCATCAAGAAAATGCGTAAGATCGACCCCCTGTTCAATGTGTGCATTGAGTTGTCTGATGGCGGATGCGGCATCACGCGCTGAGAGCGCGTCGATGAATTCGTTCACAATCACGTCCGTGGTTATTGGAAGCACGAGCGAGGCAATGTCCATGGTAATTTTTCCTTCGTCGAGCGACAAAATTTGACCGAGCATGCTTTCCGCATCACGCTCAGATCCACCGGAATGTTTTGCGATTCCAACAAGAACATCCTCATCCACTTTTCGTTTTTCTTGTTTCACGATCGAGGCAAGACGTGTCACCATGGCTTCCCTCGAGATCTTTTTAAAATCAAAACGCTGACAGCGACTCAAAATAGTCGCCGGCACTTTATGAATCTCTGTTGTGGCGAGAATGAACAGAGCGTGTGCCGGCGGTTCTTCGAGCGTCTTTAGGAGTGCATTGAATGCGCTCGTTGAGAGCATGTGCACCTCATCAATCACGTACACTTTTTTTGTAAGCACAGACGGCGCGAACCGCACGTTGCGAATGATATTCTCACGCACATTGTCGACATCGGTGTTCGAAGCAGCATCAATCTCAAACACATCCATAGCTTTTCCGCTTATGATGGAGAGACATGCCTCACACGTGTTACACGGTTCTGTGCCGTTTCGAGAAACACAATTCACCACTTTTGCGAGAAGGCGCGCAACGGTTGTTTTTCCGATCCCTCTCGGCCCCGTAAAAACATACGCATGCGAAACAGAACCAGATAAAATCTGGTTCTGAATGGTCTGTGTCACGTGTTCTTGGCCCGTGACATCAGCAAAAACAGCGGGACGATACGTTCGATACAACGCCAACATACACTCATGTCATTATTTGGAAACAATACGTTCGAGAGCGGCCCAAACGGATCTTCCGCTTCCCGGGACGAGAATTACGACTTCATCACCGGGAACGGCTTTGAAATACGAAACGCTTGCTTGAAGAACTTTATACACAACATCTTGAACCATGACAACGGGGGTGTTGGTAAGTATATCTTGACCTAAAACGCCCACAATGCGCTTTCGTTCAACCGGGGCGATTTGTTTATACACATGTCGTCCATCCGGCGTCACAATGAGTTTCATCATGTCCCCTTCGACAAGTTTTGATTTCGACGCATAATTCTCTGGAACAGGATGACGCGCGCCCTCGGACGTGACAACAAACATCCCGTCAAACACACCTTCATGTGTTCGCGCGCCCGTTTCTCGTTCCAGCGTTTGCTCAAACGCTTTTTTGCCCATAACGAAATTCACCATTCCGAGCGTGGCGCGCGCGGTGTCTCCATCCTCCAAAAGCTGGATGACATGCGCAAGGGATTGCTGAACCTGTTTCAACATTTGAAGCGCAAGCTTTGATCGGACATCTGGATCTTCTCCGCGGGGTCTCGGAACCCCGCCTATTTTGAAAGGGTCTGGTTCAAATTCGAATTCGTCTTCGTTCATATGTTTTGTGTTTGTTTTTGATTCATCCTTTATGCATCTGTTGTTGTAAGAGGCGCGCCCTGCAACAAAGATGTTCTTTCCAAAATTTCTTCTTGAACGATTTGTCTGTTGCGTCCGTATTTCAGACGGGATAATTCTTTAATCGCCTCTGCGAGTTTTTTATCTCCCTTTGGCGCTTGAAAGATATTCATCGTGAACGGCTTTTCTTGCGCATTGTTCACAATCATTTTTACGTACCACGTAAATTTGTCCGAGTTCATTAAATCGTATCCCGAAAAATCTGGCGCATAAATTTTTTCAAACACCTCCACGTCTTCTGGACCGATACGCGCAACAAACATGGTTCCGACGTTTCCAAACACCGCGTCTTTAATCTTTGTATCATTGTTTTTGACAAGCTGCCCGACGTACTGGTGAGCAATAATCAAGTTCAATCGATATTTACGTGCCTCAGACAAAATCGTCGCGATCGAATCTGTAATGAAATTTTGAAACTCGTCGATATACAAATAAAAATCATTTCGATCTTCTTCTGCCATATCTGCACGCCCAAGAGCGGCCATCTGCAACTTCGATACGATGATGAGTCCAAGCAACTCTGAGTTTACGTCTCCGGTCTTTCCTTTGGATAAATTCACAAGCAAGATTTTCTTTTTATCCATCACCTCACGAAAATCAAAACTGTTCCGTTGTTGCCCAATGATGTTGCGCATCATTTCATTTTCCACAAATCGTCCAACTTTCGAAATCAAATATCCAAGCATTTCTGATTTGTGAAAATCTGACGTTTTATCAACCTCATTCACCCAGTAAGACATGACGACGGGATCTGTAATTTTTGCACGCCATTTATTCTGGAAATCCACATCCGAAAACATGCGGGGAATTTCAATGATCGAGCCGGGATTTTCTGGATCGGACATCAAGGTCAACATGGCGTTGCGCATATGATGTTCAAACATCGGACCGATCATTTCTGGGGGAAATAATTTATAGAAAATGGCGATCATTTCTTGAACGGCCATGTCTTTCATGCTTTCATCTTTGACTTCAAGCATGTTCAGACACATTGGGCGCTCTAAATCAGATGGATTGAATACAATCACATCATCAATACGTTCGCGTGGGATGTTTTGTAAGATGCGTTCAATCAGGTCGCCGTGCGGCTCTACAACCGCAACACCGTGTCCTGCGTTAATATCTTCAAGCGCAAAACGTGCAATCGTTTCAGACTTACCCGAACCGGATTTTCCAATAATGTACATGTGACGGGAGCGATCTGGTGACTTCATCCAAACTTCTGTCTTGATTCCACGATACGTATTGTATCCAAGTTGGATGTCACCCGTTTCTGGACCCGATGGAACACCGGACGGAACAGGACCTCTACGCGCAATGAGCCACTGAATATTTGGAGTTTCGGTCCACGCAAGCGGCAAATGCCAAAGGCTCGCCATCTCTTCCGAGTTCATGACGAGTTTGTTGCGATGGTCAAATGTTCGATAAATAAATTTCTGCACCACCTTCTTTTCGGATGGCGGCACAACTTTCACGAACGAATTTCCGTACTCATAAATGTTGTACTGCGAAAACGCATTCAACATGTTTTGCATGAGCATTTGTGCAGCGGGAGCGTTTGTGGATGACGCAATCAAACGAATACACACATCCATTCCCGCTTTGCTTGCCTTCTCTTCGAGACCTTTCACCACCTCTTCTTCTTGCGGACCTAATCGGTGTTCTTTTTTCTCTTTGGATTCTTCTGGCTTACTTGCGATTCCTGACAAGGTTGCAAATTCACCGACCAATCCTTGCGAGCCCCCTTTCTTTCCCGCAATCGCTTCGCTCATTTTCATTCCTTGTTGCATGCGGCTTGCGATTTGGATTCCGCGCTGGCGCCATGTGGCTCGCGCAGAACGCACAATAAACTGAAACGCCGCTCCGTCATCTTCTGGGAGTTTTGAAAATACGTTTGTGAGGGCGTTCAATGGGTCTTTATCCAACTTTTTGTATGTCTTGATCGGAAATGCGCTTTCGCGTTTAAACGCAAGATAACTTCCAAGAATGGTGCCTTGCGGATGAAAGATGTTATAATCTTCGACCTCCTCAACGTGGGCAAACGGAAATGCCGAACTGATTTGTTGCTCGGCAAATTCTTTCAGACGTGCCGGAGCCACAAGAAAAAACTTGATGAGTTTTTTTTGCACAACAATCTCAAACGAAAATTCGTCGCTTCTGCCGTGCAACCATGCGTGAAATCCTTTTTCGGCTTTGAGTCCACCAATCGCGGCAAAAAACGTTTCTGCAGCGGCAATCGCCTCATGCACCTGTTCTTTTTGTGGTCCGCGTTGACTTTCTTCTTCGTGACGAAACTTTGGAAGCGTCACTTGTAAAATGATTTTCTCAAATGTTTTACTGCGAACTCTTGTAAAGGTGCGCAAAAAATACCGGTACGCGTAAAGGGCGGCCACGACCACAAGCCCAACACCAAGGAACGCAAAAATAATGTATGCGTAGGTTAAATCAAATCCGGCCGTGGCACTCACGACAGGCGGGGTTGCTTGTTCGGTTTCAAAGCCAAGGGCGAAAAGCATCACATTAAAGTTGTGATCCACGTTTCTTTTCTTCTTCCGAGACCAAAATAATTTTGTCTGTTTTTATTTTTGCCTCTTGTTCAAGAAAATAACGATTCACGCCTGGGATCATTTTAAGCCAGTCGCGGATCAATTGAAAAATTTTTTTGACATTGACATGTGCGGCGCGCACAAGCTCACGAACGGCCGAAAGGGTTTCTTCGCCTTTCTGACGAAACTCCGCCTGTTTTTCTTTCGGCATGGCCATGTACAGTTCTTTCAAATCCTCTTCCAGGACTTCTTCCAACTCTTGTGTGAAACGATCTTTGACAGGTTTTGCGACAACGACTGGTGTGGGCGGTGGTGACGGAGGTGTTTGTTCAACAACTTGCGGCTGCTCAACCATCTGCTCTTGTTCTTTTACTTCCTCTGCCGTCTTTGCTGCCTCTGTCGCCTCTGTGACCTCTGCCACCTCTACGCCTTTTCCCTCAACCTCAACAACCGGAGAAACTTCCGGTGCGGATGGTTGTTCAACAACACCTTCCGATTGTGGCTGAACAACTTCTTTCGGTTGTTCTTTTTTTGCTGCAGGGATCGGATCCATAACACAGATATTGTATCACATTTCTCGCACATTCTGTCCTTCTGGTTTATCCTCAACGATAAATCCGCGTTCCTCAATTTCTGTGCGCAGACGATCGGATTCACTCCAGTTCTTTTCTGTGCGAGCATGCGCGCGCTCGTCGAGAAGCTTCTGTACTTCGGGAGGAATCTCGACGGACTTCCCGATAAACTGATCGAGGTGTAAACCGAGAATTTGATCAAATTTCAAGAGTGATTCCGCTTTTGCGGAAGTTGGATAGTCGGAGTCGACGAGTTGCCATAGGATTGAGAGAGCCTCGGGTGTATTCAAATCGTCATTGATCGCTTGGGAGAAGCGCGCTTCGAGCGCGATCCCTCTCCCCCCGCCCTCTCCCTCGAAGAGAGAGGGGGCTAGAGGTGCGTCCCATTCTCGGATAGTACTTCGAAGACGATTCAGTGCATTCTGTGCAGCTTCGAGAGACTCCCAAGTAAAATTCAGCTTCGATCGGTAGTGCGCTTGTAAACAAAGATATCGAAACGCGAGCGGGTCGAAGCCTTTTTCGACAAGCTGCTCGATCGTATAAACATTTCCAAGCGACTTCGACATCTTGCCACCATCAACCGTAATAAACTCGTTATGCATCCAATAATTCGCCTCAAGCTTCCCTTCCGCCCCCTCTGTCTGTGCAATTTCATTCTCATGATGAACCGCGATGTGATCGATCCCTCCTGTATGAATATCAAACGGCACACCAAGATATTTCTTCGACATGGCTGAACACTCGATGTGCCATCCAGGAAAACCAATTCCCCACGGAGATTCCCATTCCATTTGCCTTTTTGTATTTCCCGAGCCTGTTGTGGGACTAAATTTCCACAACGCAAAATCCGTCGCATTTTTTTTCTCCCCCATGTCGACGCGAGAGCCTGCTTGTTTCTCATCCAACTTCTGTCCCGAGAGTCGACCGTAATCTGCGAGCTTCGAGGTATCGAAATAAATTCCATCACTTGTTTGATATGTGAATCCGTTTTTCTCGAGTGCTTCGATCATTTCAATCTGCTCGGCAATGTGTTCCGTTGCTCGAGGGTATCTTGAAGCTGGTGTGATGTTGAGTGCCTCGAGGTCCTTAAAAAACGCTTGCGCGTAAAATTCCGCTATGTCATACGCGGTTTTTCCCTCCCGTTTCATGGCAACCATCATCTTGTCTTCCCCTTCATCTGCATCATCTGTGAGGTGCCCAACGTCTGTGATGTTCATGATTTGTTCGACGGCGTACCCATTCATCCGAAGCGCCCGGCACAAAAGATCCGCAAACAGAAACGCGCGCATGTTTCCGATGTGCGCAAACCAATACACAGTTGGGCCACAGGAATAGACACCGACGCGTTTGTTTTGAATTGGGTTGAATTCCTGTTTTGATCGGGTGAGAGTGTTATAGAGCTGCATACGAAAGAAGTATAACAGAGAGACACAGAGAAAAAAACATCCCGCCGAGGCGAGATGTTTTCTTTCCCTTATTTCAAGGCGTATCCGAGAGCGCGCACAATGGACCATTCCATTGGTGTGCTTGGATTGCGCTTGTAGAGCCCTTTGAATTCTACGATTCCTTGTTTTTCTACAGTAAGATCACGTGGAAAACGGATGCGATACATCATGGTGTTCCAAGCGATATCTTCTGCTGGCACTTTAAAGTTTGGCGCGTGGCCAACCATGTGCTTAAAGTTTGCGAGCACACGGTTTACTTGCGCTTGTTCTTTTGCCAAATTGCGATTGACTAATTTTTGACCTGTTGCCATGCGCTGGACATCTTCCCAGATCACTTCTGAGCGTCCGACGGTCTCAAGATAATCACGAACGACCGCACGACGTTCACCCGCACCGAGTTTTACGGTTTCGGCAGAGGCACCGTATGTGACGAAGTTTGTAATCGTGGTCTGTTGCTCAGCGGTTAATTTCACTTTGAATGCGAGAGCATCAGACTTTATGAGAGCTGAATATTTCTTTTCGTCTGCTGGTTTGGTTGTAAGGCCAAGCGCAGCGATAAGTTCACTCGCCTTTGCGGGATTTTGAATCAACTGTGCAACCGGACTTGCTTTAACCGTTACAACCTCAGCAACCTTTGGTGCAGCTGCGACAGGTGTTGTTGTCGTTGGTGCGACGGTTGTTGTTGTCGTAGTCGTTGTAGTTGTTGATGGAAGGGTGACAGGACCTGATGAACCACCTCCACCACTTGCGCCTACTGTTATGACGGAAATCACACTCGACGAAGCGGATTCGCCCGAAGTATTTAATGAGGTGATCTTGTAATAATATGCTGTGCTAGATGTGAGACCTGTGTCGGCATATGTGACCGTTGATCCAGAACTGACTGTTGGTTCACTTCCAAGACGTGTGAATGTTCCACTTGATGAACTACTTCGATAAATATCATATGAAGTTGCATCCGACACGACAGTCCATGACAAGTTTACGGAAGATGTAGAATTTGAAGATCCTGCAAATCCACTTGGAGTTGATGGGGCTTCAGAACTTGTTGAGACAACTGGGGCGTAGAGAGAAAAGTGATCTGTGAGCGCAGCAATTTTGAGTACAGCACAATTATCTGTAAATTCTACGGCAGTGTCTAATGCCGTTGCATCTGTAATCACGACACCACTTGCGTTTTCACATGTTCTTGTCGTTTCAAGAGTCACCCAGTTCGCGGTTGTTTCGTCAAAGTAGGCCATACGCAACTTGTCGACTTCCGCCATCGTGTTGATGGATGCGTCTGAGTCAGAAGCCGTTGCAGCAAGCTCAGCCTGTGTTAACGTCATTTCGACGGTCGCGTCATTATTCAATGTTGTAATCGCATTTCCGTCTGAATCCGTCGCTTTAATTTCAATTCCTTTAACAGGTCTTGCAGAATCTGTTCGGCGGATGTTGCTTGTTTCTGTCGAAGTAAGTGATGCAGCCTCAGAAACGGAACCAAAGGCATTCGCTGGAATGTTTAAGGAAATTCCTGCGGTTGTATCTTCTAAGGTTCCTCCTGAGGATGGCGTAATGGACTTCGATTTTGGTGGATCAAGCGTCACGGTCGTTGACAGCGTAATAGTTTTTCCTGTGACGGATCCAGCAGTGACGTCAATTGGGTTTGAAGCAAATGCTTTTTCTGCATATCCCTGACCGACAGCATAAACACTCCAAACGCCGGACGTAACAGACAACGTATAATTTCCGCTTGCATCTGCCTGTGTTCCTGCAAATCCACCTCCTTGTTTTTCCGCACGTACGAAGGCGTTTGCGACAGGGTTAGATCCAACCAGAACTTGACCGGTAATGGTTGTTGTTGCGGATGTTAACGTGAGGACCTGTGCCGCTGGATCTGATCCATTGACGGTAAGGGAGCTTGGCTCACGGAAATATCCTGGCTTCATGGCGTTCAGACGATAAGCGGTTGCTGAATCTGCCACCTTAAGCGTAAAGGCTCCATTTACATCACTCTTTGTTCCAAAACGGATTCCAGATGTTGCACTACTGATTTCAACCCACGCATCAGCCAAAAGTCCTGCACTATCACGAACGGTTCCCGTAATCGTTCTTTGTGTTGGAAGGGTAATGGTAAGGGATTCTGCTCCGTTCACCGTTACGATTCCTGTTGTTGAGCTATAAACTGTTGATCCACTGGTCGCTGCGATATCTGTGAGACCAATGTTTACTCCCTGAATGTTTGCGCGGATGGTGTAATCACCGTTTGGCAATGACATCGTTCCGGATGTTGTGTTATTGATTTGAATACGATTTCCTCGTCCATCTGATGTGAACGCTTCAATCATGGCAGTTGCGGCGGTTGAAAGCACGAAAGTTACTGTATTCAATGTTCCAACGGTGATATCTTTTCCTGTTACGTCTGCCGTCACGTTAAAGGCAGCGAGTTCCGGTGTATCTCCTACACCAGGAACAAACGCGCGCACGACATATCCATTTCCAGACGGGACTTTCACGCTGTAGGTTCCGTCTACTCCCGTAACAGCTTCATTAAACGTGGCATTTCCCATGATACGAACGAATGCCCCCGTAACAGCAGCACCGTTTGATGTCACGGTTCCTGATACGGAATAGAATGTTCCCGTCGAAGAAGGAGCAAAATTTTGACTTGTCGCATTTGCTGTTGTAATCACAACGTCTTTTTCTGTGAGTTGTCCGTATTGTGGCACGAATACTCCAACTTTCCATGTTCCGGTGCTCACATAGAGTGTGTAATTTCCAGAAGAATCTGTTTGTGCGTTGGCGTGTCCAGGAGCATCTGTTCTGTAAGCATAAATAGATGCGCCCGTTATAACGTTTGTTCCGTCCGTCACCGTTCCTGAAATCGTGTAATCAGGCTTTGCAACTTTGAGAATAAACGATGTTGCCGCTGCCGCTGGTGTGATGGCTGTTGTTGCGCCATTGATGAGCAGGTAAGTGGTTGCATGTGAAGTAACCGCCACAGCAACTTCCTTTGAAGGCGGCATACCTGGAATGAATGCTCCAACAATGTAGCTTCCGTCCACAACGTTCAAGGTAAACGCACCTGCCAAATCTGCTTGTGCGCGTGTTCCCATTCCGCCATTTGGTGAGTAGGCAAAAACTTCAGCGTTTGCCATCACTTTTCCAGCAGCGTCTTGAACGAGTCCTTTAATTGATTTGTTTGAAGCTGTGAGAGTGAAGACCAATGTTCCATCATTTGCCGTTCCGCTATTTTCCACAAATGTATTAGGCGATCCTGCAGTAGCTTTAACTTCAATCGGACGTGGTGGTAAGTAAGACGGAGCAGGAGGCGGACCACTCATAATGCCTTTTGGCATCTGAGGACCTACACCGATTTGATATGTTCCTGTAGCAGGAACATACAGAGTGACGTTTTGTGCACCTGCATTTGAATCAAGCGTAACTTGTTTGACTTTGAATCCTGAAGGGGACATCGCAAAAACATCTACCGGCTCTGCACTAGGTCCATCAATAGAGATGGTGACAGGAATTCCACTTGTGTTACTTGCAAGGGTGAAGTTGTAAGGAATGGTATCGTCATTATCTCCACTGTTTGCAATATCTGCCGCTTCGCTGATGACAACGCGTTCCGGAAACGTTTTTCCTGCATACTCACGGTTTCCAAGCGTAATCGACTGCTCTGTCATGAGCATGTAGTCCCCTGCTGACAAGTTTGTGAACGAAAACGCTGCCGTTGCACCACTAGCAAAATCTGCGGAGGTTGTTTCCATTGGACCCGTCATTGGAGACATGAGGAAAACCTTCATGGTTCCCGTTTGGTCGTTCGATGTTGCTGTGATGGTTCCGGTCAATGTGTAAGCGGTTCCTGTTACACCTTGAATGTAGAATGGTGCGGAGGTCAAAGACTCATGAACCGTTGTTGAGCTCTTTGTCTTAATGTCAACCGTATAACCAGATGTTGAGGAATCTTTTGGAACAGTTGAGTTCTTGATTCCAGCAAGAAAAATCTCAAGAAAATCATGTCCTGTGCTGTTTGTTGCCGCGGAAAGATAAACCGTAACAGATCTGGCTGCTGTGTTTACAACAACTCCGTCATCGGCAAGTCCACCTTGAGCAGCGCCCGTATCATCGCTGTTTGCGCCTGATGCACAAGATTTTCCACCTGCAACATTTGTTAAACACCTAAATGTAATCGTTCCGGAGCCCGGACCATTCAAGTCTGTACGCATTGGGTGATTGATATCTTGGCTTGCGAGAGAAACATCAAACCCAGCTGGAAATGTCAGAACAGCTGTTCCGCCAGCTGCAATTTGAGTGGAAATTGGGATACGGGCAGCGTATGTTGTTATTTTTCCCGCACCTGTTGTCATTGGCTTCACTTCAACTGGCGGAGCGAAACCGAAGGTGTTGGTTGAGAAGTTGGTTGGAATAAATTGTCCAGCCGTTGTTGACGCATCCGTTGAAGAGGCCATTGGTCCAAGCGCACCTTTTGTTGTCGCGCTATTTTTCAACGTTGCACGTGAGGAGTTTCCTGCAGATGTAATCGCATTTCCGGACAAATCAAGAGCGATTTGTGCACCACTTGATGGTGTTCCAGAAATATCCATGGACACATACAATTCTTGACCGATTGCTGCAGTCAAACTCAAGCCAGAAATAACGACCGTGTTTGTAACAGCGTCATACTTAAATTGAGCACTCGTCAAAGCAACGGCTGTTCCAGCTGAACTTACGTTGAATCCTGCAGCTCCATATTTCAATACATTGTAAACGGCTGGATTAATGACGGATGTTGACCAATTCAATGTATCTGTTGCTTTTGCGGCATTCATCGGCTCCGAGAACGTAATCGCGATGGAATAATCATCTGCGTTCATGAAGGAAATGGATGGCGCTGTGCTATCCGCTACCCCTGTTGTGAAGGAACGCGTTACAGCTGATGCAAGAGCAACTCCGTTTGCTGCTTTCACACCCGTTGAAAGCGTTAATGTGTATGTCGTTGCGCCACTCAATGCGGATTTTGGTAAGAAGTACGCTTGGCGCTCAAGAGGACGATATTCCAATGTTCCGTTTACAGTTGTTGAACCGACAGAAAGATAAATATTGCTTGATGTCAGTGTGGAAACATCCATGTCTTTACTAAATCCAACACTTACCGCACCAACGTTCACAGGAACGCTCGTTGCGTCTGTATCCGGAAATGTTCCAACAATGGTTGGAGCAGCTGTATCTGATGTCGCACTCGTTTTGAAGTCACCCATGAACGAGACCGTTGTGGACGCACTTGCTGGCGGAGCGAGTGTCATTCCATTTGCAGCCTTTGCTGTTCCCATGATCTTCACACGATAATTCGTGCTTGCCGCAAACAAACCCGTATTAAACGTGCTCAAAAGCGAAACGGTTGCGCTCGTCTTTGCGGAGTTGAGCGTCACTGTATCAATGGCAGTTGAGCTTACATCTGTTTCCGTTGTTCCTGAGACGGAAAACAGTTTTACCGTACTCTTCAATGTGTACCCACCTCCGTCATCTGCCATAGGGACGGAAAAATCAATAACCACTTTTCGGTTACGTGCAACATCTATTGATCCAGGAGCAGGTGAAATTCCATTTACGCGTGGAGCAACAAAGGCACCGGAACCAAATGTTCCACCCGTAAGCGTATTTCCGGAAAAAGTGGCGGTTGAACTCGTGGTGAACGTAAAGACGTAACTTCCATCAGATTGGTTTCCTTGAATGGCGTTACCAGCAGTATCTGTCACACCAGAAGTTGCAACAACGGCAATGGTTTTATTATCACCAAATGTGTTTCCTCCCGTAAACGCCCAAACAGCCATGTTGGATTCATTTGGAATTCCCATCACTGCTGGCGAAGGAGCTGAATTGTAATAGGTCCAAGAACCTTTTGTGCTTGTGATGTCTGTAAGAGCTCCTGTTGTGAGATTTACTTCGTTGACCGTAAGGTCCATGGCGTTGATGGACGATTGACTCATCGCCTTATCAAATACAACAGAAACCTTAAAGTTCGTGTCCCCTCCTGGCATATTTGTCATGCCATCCATAGGACCTGAAAATTTGACGCGAGGTTTTGTGATATCTCCCCCTGCTCCACCTGCTACTCCATTCGTAAGCTTAAATGGAATTGCTGTTGATCCGGCAGGAATACTTGAAATCATTCGGTCAGCAAAATCATCCATGACCGCAACTAAATCATAGGTTCCAGCTGGCAATCCGGAAATGGTAAATGCACAGCTTCCGTCTGTGGTTGCGTAAAATCCGCTTCCTTCTGCAAAAACCTTTGCACCTTGAATTTCAGCGCTACAGGTATTGGTGGAATCTTTAACGGTTCCCGCGATCGAGAAAGCACCTGCCGCCGCAGATGTGAGCTGAAATGGCGACGCGTCTGCCTTTTTAAAGTTGGCGGTATTGGTACTGTCTGTTGCTTGCAAGTAATAACGTGTAATGGTTCCAGCAATTCCAATCGCGTTACTAGGAATGGTGAAACTGAAATATCCAGACCCGACAGAGGTGCCGATTACTTGGGTTGTTGGTGTACAAGCTGCTCCTTGGCAATGAAATAATTTTGTACTGAGCGCTGGAGTTGTACTCACGGTTGTCTTATCATCCGTAATACGTGCAAACAACACAAGGTTTGTACTTGCGGTTGCACTAAACGCAGGACGATGCATGATGTTTGGTGCGGAGGCATCAAGCACGGAAGCAGTTGTCCTGAATGAACGGACCGTTGTTGTCTCAAGAGGAACGGATGTGTCCGGATTGATCGAGATGAAGTTTCCTGAATAGGTACTCACCTTCCAGTAATAGACCGTGTCCGGAGAAAGAGCCGTTGGTTGGCGCATGATCGAAAAATTTCCCGCACCATAGGTCAAATTACAGTTTGTTGTAGAACAATGGCTGCCATTTGAATTTTGAGCATCAGCTGGCTTTGGAAAGATGTATTGCCACGCGACCGTTGAAAAACTGGAAGTCGTCGCAACCGTTATGAGATATCCGGTTGTATCTGCATGGCTTGATGGGTTGAATTGAAATGTTGGTGGCATTGGATTTCCCGTGGATGCGTCCGATGGAAGCAACAAGGTGAGTCCAGATGCGCCGCTTGCAAACACGTTAAATCCATTTGGCATGGTAACGGTTTGAGATCCGGTTGTAACTTGAACATCACGAGGTCCTGTTGTTGCGTTTGCTGCGATTGTGACCGGAAATGTGATCGAAGTCGCACTATTTACTGTAATAGCACCAACTGTAATGCCGTTTGGTTCAGATGCTCCAGAAGGAAGCGCAATAGAAACCGAAGAAGCGGGTGAACTTCCGGTAAACGACGTGTTGAGTCCTGTTAACGTTATGGATAATGCGGAAGCACTTTGCGCTCCTCCTGCAGGATTCAAACCTGAGATGGCCGGAACAGCTCCACCAGACGTTGCGACGTTAATGTTGTAAAGACGTGTTGAGGTAAGTGGAGTTCCTGTACTGTCTGTTACTTTAATGTTTACTTGATGTGTTCCTGTCCTGTTTGCAACAGTTCCTGTCAGTTTTCCGTTTGTTGCAAGTGAAAGGCCTAAATTGGAAAGAATGGTTGTATCCCCAGCGCTGTTTGCCGTAAAGCTATAAGGTGAGGTTCCACCAACGGCTTCAAATGTCACAAGAGTGGAGTTTGCATCATAAACAGCAGCAACTGTCGCAAGCTGAACGTTTGCGGTTGAAATTCCAAGCGGACTTCCAATGTTTACCGTTGAAGTCCCGAGTGCGTTTCCTGCCATGTCTGCAATTTTGTTTGTCCCTGCAGCAAGGGTCGCTGGCGATCCATCTACATCTTCCGCATCAAGATTTGTAGACATGTTCACTGTGGCGAAATCTTGTCCTGCTGTATGTTGAACAGCAACAATGGTTTGAGCGGTTGCACCACCACCACCATCAACATACGTAAATGGATCACCGGCACCAACAAAACTCAAGTTTCCGATACCAACTTTTTGAACTGGCTTTGAAAACTTGACGGTTAATGTTGGAGAACCTGCGAAACCAGAAACGCTTTGAATGGTTGCCGCAGCGGTATCTGCACGCAAATTGTTCACCACAAATGCAGATGTTGGGCCGTTGCCATCTGAAGTCACAACTCCGTTGATTGGAACGGTTGCATCAATAACATCGTTATGGGTAATTCCAGCAGCTGTTTTGATAACAACGTGAAAAATGACGGCTGTGCCGCTTGTAAGTGCAACGGGAGTTGCCGGCGTCAAAACAAGGTTTGTTCCAGAAAATGCTGGACCGCTTGCAAGGGTGACAACCGCGTCTGTGCCATCAAAAGATCCGGGTGTTCCACCCGCATCATTATATAAGGCGACTCCGGACGCGTCGTCTGTTGCAAGATCCAAAAGGTCAGACGTTGCAAATCCCGATCCAGAAAAGTTTACTTGGACGGAAGTGAGTGTTTTACTCGCAGCTGACGCGGTAACACTGACCTTTGCAATGGACGTTGCTGGCGAACTTGCTTGAATAAGCGCACCAGGAAAGTTTGCGTTAATGGTGCCATTTGACACCGTGACGGCAGATGCCGCAAACACCGGACGCGCCGACAACAAACCGAGTGGTGACACACTCCACAAGAATGTTGCAGCGACGAAAAAAAGCGTCGCACAAAACTTCAGGGTCTTTGAAGCTTGTCGAACACTTCTTTCAAAAAAAGAATCAAACATAAAAAATGGAACAAAATTATTCAATTATTGACACTAGTATAACATAAATTTGAAATGCAAAGTATGTTTTTTCTCTACTGTGGATAAATATTCGAACAACATTTTATTCCATCACACGTCTATCCTTTTGATCACACAAACTATTTGCTATACTCTTGCCATATGCCGAATATCGAATACGAATCCGTAGAAGCCGTCATGGAAAACAAGTGGATGGAGTCACAAAAACAGATGCGTGAATTGTATGAAAAAGGCATCGAAGGGCTTCTTGCTGTGGAGAGCGCGGAAACATTGTTCGAAAAAGGCGAATCTTGTTTATGCTGCATTGACGAAGGAACAGACAATGGTCTTTTTCGCGTTGCTGGAAGCGGTATTCTTTTATCCGATGAAGAGCGAGCAAACCTTGTGGATCGTTTACAAGCCATGGGAATAAAAGGCGTAAAAAGCCATGAGGGTTGCGGGGCGGCGGAAAAATACTGCAAAGAAAATGGCATTACAGACAAAAGTGTTGAGGAAGTTGCCATTCAAAAAGCAAAAGATATGGCCACACAGCTTGGAGTTCCCTATCTCGGACACATTGAAAAAGTTTCACGTCCAAAAGAATTCCACTATGCGCGTGTTGTTTATTACGATGGCACGGGCCAATTCAATCAAGCGGCATCAAAAGATATTCTGCCTCCCGGATTTGTCATTAGTCGTCGATTGCTCCATGACATGAATGAGGATGATCCAACAGAAAACCAGTACAAGCCAGCCCTCGACAATACAAAACTCGCCATTCAAATTGCGCTTGGCGCACACGGATTCGGAAAAAAGATTACCGCTGAGAAACCGCTCATACTCGTTGCGCTTGGGGATCCCCATGATTCCATGTTCAATGCAGATGCCATGCGTCGAGAATTGAATCAACTCGTTCAATCCATTGCAGAAACAGATCCACAAACGGCCGCACGTCTGCGAGTTGATGCGACAAACGCACCAATCAAAGAAGAAACGCGAAATTAAAAAAAACGTAGGGGAGGCTCGCGAGCCTCCCCTACGTTTTTCGTTTATTGCGCAAATGCCACCGATCCTCCGCGTGCATCCACATACACCGCCTGTTCTGCCGGAACCATTCCGATCATTTTTACCGAACGCTGAATAGTGTTGAGCGATTGTGCTTCGCGAATTTCTAATTCGGATTGTTGGTTGGCAACGGTCAGATGATGGATTGTATTTTCAAGATCGCGAATTTGATAGCCTTTAGATGCTGTATTGTTGACTTGAACGATGTAAGCAAGACAAACAATTATAAGCACGGCAAATGTAACCATGTTCACACGTGTGACATTTGTCGTGATCCAAAGCGGAATCGCGTTTACGCGAAATGGTCGAGACGTATGCGAAACAAAAGATGTTTGAGCAAATGGGGACATAGCGTGGGGGCTATTTTTATTTTTATTTTTTTACTGCGACGCGCAATTTTGCGCTTCTTGATCGAGGATTCGCTTTTACCTCTTCTCGAGATGGTGCAACAGGACGCTTCGTCACAATCTCCAAGCCGGGATACGACTTGAAAAAGTTTTTGACAATGCGATCTTCGAGCGAATGGAACGTAATGATTCCCAGGCGTCCTCCACTTGCAAGCACATCCACACATTGCGGAAGCGCGCGTTCGAGTTCGCCGAGTTCATCATTCACCGCAATTCTGAGTGCTTGAAACACTTTCGTTGCCGGATGAATCGGTCCGTGCGCATGGACAACCGTCGTCACGAGATTCGCGAGATCGGTAGTTGTGTCGATTGCAGTGTGACGTCGAGATTCACAGATCACGCGCGCAATCTGCGCAGCACGCACTTCTTCGCCATAGATGCGAAAGATCTTCGCCAATGATTCTTCACTCCACTCCTGCACGATATTTGCGGCGGTTACGTCCGACGTTGGATCATAACGCATATCAAGCGGACCTTCTTTCATAAAAGAAAATCCACGTGATGCATCTTCAATATGCAAACTGGAATATCCCAAATCGAGAAGCATTCCGTTTGCCTGATTGAAATCATGCTCGAGTGCAAGCTCGGTTACATTGGCATACGAATCGTTTACATAAACGATTCGATCGCTGTAATTCTCTAAACGCTCGCTTGCGATCGCCAGATTCACTGGATCACGATCGATCGCGAGAAGACGGCCCCCAGGAAGGATACGAGATGCGATGGCATCTGCGTGTCCTCCCTGCCCCACGGTTCCGTCAATAAAAACCTGATTCGGCTCCGGTCGAAGGTAGGTCAGTACCTCCTCAAGTAAGACAGGAATATGTTGGATCTTGGTCATATATTCTTGTCAGACTTATTAGCCGGGAGGGGAGGAAAGGCAAAGTGAAAGAGTGATGGAGTGGAAGAGTGATGGTGGAAAAACAATTAACTATTTTTGAAACGTGAAACATATTTGTTTCTTGTCTCATTAAACAAATAGCTGCCTTCTTTCATTCACTCTTCCACTCATTCACTCAATCACTCTGTTTTCTTCCCTCCCGGCCCTCCGAGTTACACGCCCAACTCCCCCAGTTGTTCAGCGACGGACTCTGCATCCTCCTCCATCTTGGATTTATACGCGTTCCAAGTGGCTTCGTCCCAAAGTTCGAGACGTGTGTAGAGTCCGGCGATGATCACTGACTTTTGAAGTCCTGCGTACACTCGGAGATATTCCGGTAACATGACTCTTCCCTGTTTATCAACCTCCACGTCCATGGCACCCGCAAGCATGAGTCGGGCGAAGGCGCGTGAATTTGATTGCCCCAGGGGCAAACTTGCGAGCTTTTCCGCAAGCTTATCCCACTCCTCCTTGGGGAACAGAAAAAGAGACGTGTCGAGACCTCGAGTAACGACCGCACCTTTCGACAAGTCCGCGCGAAACTTTGTAGGAATCGCAAGGCGGCCTTTGTCATCTAAGTTGTGTTTATACTCGCCTATGAACACAGAAGATGCGGGTTAAGTGGTGGCTTAATTTTTTAGAAAAAAAGCGAGCACCGGATGTTCATCCGATCCCCACTCTGTACCACTTGCAACCATTTTAAACCACGCCGAACCACGGGTCAACACAAAGTTCCACGCAAGCTGTGGATAACCGACAAAAAAGAGTCCTCGACGAGAACTCTTTTAAAAAAACCAACTAAATGAGTTTCAAACCTGGAATCTTTTTAAAATCTTTCACATTGCGGGTCATGAGCGGCAATCCGAGTTCGAGCGCTGTTGCAGCAATGAGAAGATCGGCCTTTCCGATTCGCCGGGTTCGAGCGAGCTCTCCGGCACGTTTCGCGATGGAGTAGGATACTGGCGTTAGAATAACATTCCCCAGCATAAGGTCGATCGTCTTTTTTTCTTGTTCAGATAATCCGGAGAACGCAAAAACCTCCATCACAGACATTGTGGAAACAAAAGTCAGATCAGAAGCAGAGGAAGAATCCCAATCAATCAAGCCGTTCAAGACACCAATCAAAATATTTGAATCCAAAAGAACACGCATCATAGATTAATCGTATCCGAGGCGTTTACGTAATCGTTTCAAATCAGCCGGCGTTCGCGGATTCTTTGCCCAAATACCATATGCTGCCTTGAATGCCGCTTGAGTTTTCTCACGACTTGGCATGGACGCAAGTGGATCTTCCACTTTTTGTTCAAGTGTGCGCACACGACGATTCAATTTTTGTAATTTTTCATTCATTAATTTAAGTGTCATACAGATAAAACGTATCATAAAAATAAAATCATGACAAAAAAAGAACCCGTGATGGGTTCAGAATAGCTTACGCAAGCGGATCGCCGATCGGTACGAATCCGCCACCGCGTTGGCGCTGGCGGAATTCGGGTCGGAGTTCGCAATAACTGTTGTCGTCACAGATTTCGTTTGGGTCGAACCAGTGTTGGGTTCGGGCACTGTCGAGAAGTGGCGGGATGTCGCCTTTGAACTCGGGGTTCGAGGGGCACCGCCAATGCCAGAGCGCCCAGCGATCTGGAACTTCGTCGAAGCATAGAACTTCTTTGACGCCCCCATTGCAATCAATCGCGATCACGAGAATGTGACCCGGTAAATCCTTCCGATCATGCACGCGAATCACGACATCGCTGTGGCTACATGTTTGCTTCCAAACTGTCACGGGTCGCGAAGGACCGATTGTACGATGTAAATCTTGAAGCAAATCACCGAGAGCCAAATTTGCCGCGAGACGTTTCAGAACACTCATGGTTCCTCCGTGGACTGTGTCATCCCGAGCGAAGGTTCGACCGTAGCCGAGGAATCTCGTTTGTTTACGGGATTCCTCCACTCCTCGAAGACTCCTCGGTCGGAATGACACAATGTAAAGCAAAAAGAATGATTTGTCAATCATTCTTAGCGCTCAATTTCAACCAACGTTGGCTCTTCGCTCACAACTTCGACGCGAAACTTTATGCGTCCGAGCACTTGCCGGCGGGTTGTTTCGACTTGAACACGCCAAATTCCTGGCGTTGGATTGATCTTTAAGGAATATCCGCGAAACCCACCTTGTCGTCCACCGGTAATAAAAAATCCGTGTCGAGATGAATCGATCCACTGACGTTTCTCAGAATCAAAATATTGCCAGCGATGAAAAATTTGCGTGTTTAGCTGTAGGGGAGCAAAAATGGATGAGTACAAAAAGACGCGATCATTTTTTGTGAGATGAACGGTTTGAATGGGATCAAGCCGTTCAAAAAACGTCTGCTCCTCCGCACGTAATTTATACGTGTCCCCAACGCGCACAATGTTGTGATAAACTCCCGCCTCGCGAAGTGAAAGTGGAATGGGCGGAATGACATTTGTAAAATACAAAACCTGTACACCCAGAAAAATACTCACCATGATCATGAATGTGTATTTGTGTGCGTCTCGAACTTTATTTGCCTCGTGACCAAGAAGCGTCATGAGTCCCCACACAAGAAGAAAACTCGCGACACCAGCAACAACAAACCAAATGGGGTCTAAGGAATTACGAGCGTACGGCAACATGAGTGCAGCAAGCGAAAACGATACAAAATAAAACGCACTGATTTGGACGATGGGTTTCAAATAATATTCTTTGAACACTTCATTTGAAACCATGAGCAGCGCGAGCAAAATCATGATCGGCCAGCTGACGGAAATGGCGCCGCTGAACCAGTAGAAGACGAGCGAGGCACTGAGCAGCGCACCAAACGTGAATTGCATGAGAAATTTTGCGAGCAACCGCAAACGCTCTTCTTTACGTGTATTCAAAACAAAAATACACCCTGCGGCAACACAATAATAGACGCCCAAAATCCAAAACGTTGCTTCAATGTTAATCGTGAGAAACGTCACAAAATCAACCGCCGTACCCAAAATCAACGTCGCTGGCATGAGCAGACGTTCGTGTTTTTCAAAAAAATGCTTGATAGCCTTGAAATGCATGGTTGTATTGTACCAAAAAAATCATCTTATTCTTAGGGGAGGAAGTTTTTTGATCGTCGAGCGCGATGAAACGTGATGGCGAATCGGTGTACTTCATCTCGTACACGTTGGAAAATTTCTTTTCCGCGAACGGCTGCACGCGCCAAATCTTTGTTTGTGCGATCAAACACCAGTCGATCTTGTTTTCTGTCGAATCCTTTTGCAATTCCGATGATCGGAATCTCGAGATGCAACTCATCAAGAACTTCTTGGACGCGATTCACTTGCGGCTCTCCCCCATCAATGATCATCACTTCTGGTCGTTCCCAGCCTTTTGTTCCGAGACGAGCGAGGCGTCGACGTAGTACTTCTTCCATGGTCGCGACATCATTCGCGCCAACAACCGTTTTGATTTTGAATTTGCGATAGAGATGCTTTGCTGGTTTGCCGTCGAGAAACACGGTCATGGATGCAACGGGACTTGTTCCGGATATGTTCGAGTTGTCATATGCCTCAATGCGACCATCGAAGTCAATCGTATCACCCGAGAGCTTCTCGATAGGCAGTGCGTAATCTTCTTTTGTAAGCAGCGCGACATCGCGAATATGCTCGAGCGCGAAAATCTTTTTGCGGAGTAACGCCGCCGCCTCGAATCGCAATGCTCGAGACGCCGCGTTCATTTCCTTTGTCATGTCGCGCACGATCGCTGTCTTTTTTCCTTCAAAAAATTGGATGAGTTGTTTGATCGTATGTCGGTATTCTTTTTTCGAGATGGCGCCAACACAAACGCCAGGACATTTTTTGAGTTGATAGTCGAAGCATGCGCGTTTCGCATTGGGCTCGCACATGCTCCACGTAATCATGGGGCGAATCAACTCGAGGGCGCGCTTGAGCGAGACGCCACTTGTGTAGGGACCGAACACACGCAAAAACTTTTTCTTTGCTTCTCGAGAGAGTTCCTTGTCGAACGGCTTCACACCAAACTTTTCGAGTTCGTGGCCGCGGAGAAAAACGGGACGCGGAAAATCCTCATTCGTGATGCACAAGTAAAGATAACTTTTGTCATCGCGCTGGAGAATATTGTACTTCGGTTTCTTTGCTTTGATTTGGTTCGCCTCGAGGACGAGGGCTTCGAGAACCGATGGTGTTTCGATGTAGTCGATCCGGATGATATGCGAAACCATTTCCGAAATGCGCGGATCGAGACGTTTATTCGAGAAATATGAGCCAACTCGAGACTTGAGCGACGTCGCTTTGCCGACATAGAGCAGCTGATTTGCTTTATCAAAATAAAAATACACCCCAGGACCGTCGGGTAGCGCTCCATTCTTTATTTTGATAGGATCTGTTATCATGAAACAAATTTAACCATATTCTATGAAAAAAATCATTTTCGCCCTATCTATTTTCGTATTCATTGGCGCCGGATGTGCAAAAACGCCGGTTCAAACAAATGAAGACACTGTTCAAACATCAGCACCAGAAGTTTCATTTACAACAATAAACTCAGATGGAACAACATCGGAACAGAGTATTGTCGTTGGAAAAGATGGAAAAGAGGTAAAAAATATTGAACGAGATGATGAAGGGACTCCAATTATTGATGTTAAACTCAATGCGGGAAATTCCGTCAGAACAATTGATCTCAAATCAGGAAATTTCTTTTTTGAACCTAAAATCATTAAAGCAAAACCTGGAGAAAAGTTACGTGTTGATTTCCGTGGCAATGTTGGAACACACACATTTGTTATTGACGAAGCAAAAGTGAACGTACCCGTGAAAGACGGATCTGGATTTGAATTTGTTGTCCCAACAACCCCGGGTTCTTATCCATTCTATTGCGACATCGGTAACCATCGTGCGATGGGAATGGTGGGGACGCTGGTTGTTGAATAAATTTATTTCGATTCAAACGCATACACCCCATTCCAATCTTCGGGTGGATGAAATTTCAACTTCTCGCATCTCTCGATAAACAAGTGCGAAGGGCCATCGTCATGAAGCGCGATGGCTTTTTGAAATGCGGAAATCGCTGCATCCCAGTTTCCTTGTGCGTATGCGAGGCGGCCCGATTGGAAATGCTCGAGCGCTTGATCAAGAACCTCACTTGGCTCATCGACGATCAACTCAAAAATTTTCTTTGGTTCTTTTTTCCCTTTTACAATCACAAGATCCAGTTCGCGAAAATGCAATTGTGTTCCCTCGTTCTGTTTCTCCGCCGCGTCACGTGTTGCCTCCGTGACGAGAATACTCACGCGATAGTACTTCGTTAAACTTTCGAGACGCGATGCAAGATTCACTTCATCCCCCATCACCGTGTAGTTAAAACGCTTGCGCGAACCCATGTTTCCAACAACAACGTCACCGGTATTCAATCCAATACCGATATTCAATGGAGTTTTTGATTGCGCATTGAATTCTCGAAGTCGCTTCATCATGAGGACAGCACTTCGACATGCATCAGATGCGTGTGCCGCATTATCAAGCGGCGCGCCCCAGAAAGCCATAACCGCGTCGCCGATGTATTTATCAACTACGCCGTTTTCATCCATGATGATATCGGTCATCGCCGTGAGATAGTCGTTCAACAACTGTGTGAGTTCTTCTGGCGTGAGGGCTTCCGAGATCGTGGTGAATCCACGAATGTCGGAAAACAAAATCGTCATGTTGCGTTTCTCTCCACCAAGCTTCAGTTTCTCCGGATCTTTCAAAATCTGATCAATCACGTGCGGTGTCAAATAATACTGAAAACTATTTTTGATGAACGCTTTTTCTTTTGCGGTAGTGATGTAATGGAACGCAAGCGCGGTGATGATCGAAAACGCGAACGCAAGGAGTTCGTAAAAGATCGGAACGATGGTGTACATCCCAAATGCAATGGATGCGTCGATGATGAGGACGAAAAAAATCACGACGAGACTCAGCACGAGCGTGCGCAGGCGTTTCGCAAAACGCACAATCAAACACGTGAGAAGGACGATGAGAGCCAGCACCCCGTACATGATGCGAGGATCCACATCATGAAAAAATTTCCCTTCGCGTAAGGTTTCAACCTGATTTGCATTCAATGTAACGCCCGGCATTTGGTTGAATGGAGTCGCAACGAAGTCGTGCAAGTTTGGTGCAGTGGCTCCAAACAGCACAATCTTATTTGCAAAAATCCGCGCCGGAATGCGGCCATGTAAAACATCCGTGAATGGAACGGTTACGAATCCATTTGTTCCATGATAATCGATGCGATACGCATCGGGCGCATCACCTCCGATAAGCGCATGCGCAAAACTTTGATATGCGCCGCGCCGCGTTTCCGCACGACGCACCACTCCATCGCCATCAATCGGGCTGTCGATAAATCCTTGTTTTGTGGATGGAAGAAATGGTGCGAGGGGTTGGCTGATCAACTGGTTCTTCGATCCAACATCGATCGGCAGAATGATCGGAACACCGCGAGCCTGTGCATCTTCCAATGTCCGTACGAGCGCTTGATCATCAACGGAACCAATACTCGAGGGTTCCGAAAAACTGACATCCACACCAATGGCACGCGGTTTCTCATCCGTATGTTTTGTGAGTTGATCGAGCGCTTCTGCAAACACCACACGTGGCCACGGCCATTGTCCAATTTCGAGAAGGCTCGCATCATCGATCGCCACAATCACGACATCTTGCGATGGAGGTCGATTCAAAAATAATCGGTCGGTCATTTTTTCTTGCACGGTGTGAAACAGTCCAAACGCAAATGGAATCTCTACAATCAAAATAGTGCAGAGAACAAATGCGATAAATGGTGCCCATTGTTTTGAATGTCGCATGTAAAAAAATTATGGTTGGGATTTGATCAGGAGCGCAGAAGAAATCGTTGCCGTTGCGTTCGATGCCCCTGCAACTGTGACATCATATTCACCCGGTTCAAATTGAAACGCTTTTACGGTTAGTCGAATCGTCGAATTGTCGATCGTGGTAAAAGATGTGATGCGCGTATTTCCAATAAAAACGGAAAATACCTGTGCATCCTGAAATCCCGCCCCTTTCAAAGTAAGCGTTCCTCCGGTTCTTGCAACAAGCGAACTTGGTGAAACGGATGAAAGAAGAAGTTCGGGAGAATCCGGCGTTGCGGGAGAGATTGTTTGATTTGGTGTTGTTGGCTGAACTTCCTGACTCGACGAAGCTGGTTCTTGTGCTGGTTCCGCTGCTGACGGTTGTGCTGTTTGCGTTGGTGATCGAGGAGTTGTGGGAGATTGCGTAGCTTGTGTTGGAGTTCGAGGAGGCACGGAAGTTTCCGTGGTAGATGATGTATTCGTGGGAGGATTCAAAAACGTTTGCGAACTTGTCTCCACATTCAATTCCGCGGCTGTTGCTTTGGTTGGATTGTTGAATACATACCATGCGTCCTGACGATCTTTGTCTGTGATGTCACTCACAACGGGTTTTAGATCCCAGTCATGGAGTACAGCCTTTTTTCCTGCAACGACATCGATCGATTCAAATCCTATATTTTCTTCCGGTGGAAGTGATCCAAAATTTACCACCCCTTCGACAACATACACAGTTGTAACATTACCAGCCTTCTTCATCCCAAATGAAGTCCCTCGAACGGAAGCGCGTGCAAGTTGTGTTTCAATTTCATAAAACTCACCCTTATCTGAAAGTTTTTTGACGCGCGACCAAACTTGTCCCGCTTCGAGCTGTAAACGTGTTTGATTTTTTTGCGTATCGAGGACGGCAATCGTCATCTCGCTATTTGAATCGAGGACGGTTGTATTTGTTCCTTCAACGAGTGCACGACCGGTCACATCTGTCTTCACACGCGCACCGGAGATGACTTGTGTTGGAACCGTAATGGGTTGAAATGTGGAAGGATTTGTGGAAGGTGCAATCGCAACAGACGCGACGATGGGCGTCACGAGGAGTGATGCGGTTGCGGGCGCATCGGCCGGCACGGCAGGAGAGATGGCGGCGGGAGTGGATGTGGACGGCGCGGGCGTGGGACGGGTCGCGAACCAAATTCCGAGAGCGGAGAGAATGATAATCGCAACCGCAACACCAAAAAATGAGAGACGTTTCATATGTCTCTCATTTTCCTCTATTTCTATTTTTCTCGCAACAGGTTTGTTCGTCTACGCATGAGGGTCACGACCCTCCTCTACGAACGCAACACCCGTTTCAAATACTCCCCCGTGTGACTTCCCTTGTGTCTCGCCACTTCCTCCGGCGTGCCGGCGTACACAACCGTTCCGCCTTTGTCTCCCCCTTCGGGGCCCATGTCGATGATCCAGTCTGCGGTTTTGATTACGTCGAGGTTGTGTTCGATGACGATAACCGAGTTTCCTTTGTCGACAAGTGAGTGCATCACTTCGAGCAATTTTTTTACATCGGCGAAGTGGAGACCTGTCGTTGGTTCATCGAAGAGATACAATGTTCGTCCCGTCTGGCGCTTCGAAAGTTCCGTCGCGAGTTTCACACGCTGTGCTTCTCCACCGGAGAGCGTAGGCGCAGGTTGGCCGAGTTTAACATACGAGAGACCGACGTCGTTCAGCGACGCGAGTTTGTCGTAGATGTAAGGAATCTCTTTGAAGAACACCGTCGCTTCTTCGATCGTCATTTCGAGAACATCGTGAATGTTCTTTTCTTTGAACGTGATCTCGAGTGTCTCGCGATCAAAGCGCTTCCCCTTACAAATATCACACGTCACGTACACCGTTGGAAGAAAATGCATTTCGATGGAAATGAGTCCGTGTCCCTCACAATGTTCACATCGTCCGCCAGGGCGATTAAAACTAAATCGCCCAACTTTATATCCACGGAATTTTGCTTCCGCGGTTTCGGCGTACAGCTCACGAATCGGTGCCCACGCTCCGGTATACGTCGCCGGATTCGATCGTGATGTGCGACCAATCGCGTCCTGATCGATCAAGATCGCTTTGTCGATGTACTCGAGTCCGAGGAGTGCTTTGTGCTTCCCTGGCGTTTGCGATCCTCCATAAAGTCGTTTCGAGATGGTCTTGTACATCGTGTCGTACGCGAGTGTTGATTTTCCCGAACCAGAAACACCCGTCACACACACAAACTTGCGCAACGGAAATTCTACATCAATGTTTTTCAAATTATTTTGTGTTGCGCCCTTGAGACGAATCGATCCGCCGTCATTTTGGCGACGTTGTGCCGGAACTTCGATTTTTTGATCTCCTCGAAGATACGCCGCTGTGAGCGACTTCTTGTCTTCGAAAATCGCAGGCGTTTCACCCGCAGCCACAACATATCCGCCGTGCACTCCCGCGCCCGGACCGATCTCGATCATGTAGTCGGACGCCATGATTGTGTCTTCATCATGCTCAACCACAATCACCGTGTTCCCGAGATCGCGCAAATTCTCAAGCGTCTTGATGAGCTTGTCATTATCACGTTGATGAAGTCCGATCGTTGGCTCGTCGAGAACGTACATCGCGCCTACAAGTCGAGAGCCAACCTGCGAGGCGAGTCGAATGCGCTGTGCTTCGCCACCCGAGAGCGTGCCTGCGCGACGATCGAGAGACAAATAATGTAAGCCCACGTCGAGCATGAACTTCAAACGATTTTCAATCTCGCGCAAAACAGAACCCGCAATCTCCAAATCTTTTTCTGAAACATCGATCGTCTTGAAATACAAAACCGCTTCGTCGATGGACATATTCGTAATGTCCACGATCGAAACCCCTTTCTTTTCGGCCATCGGAATCAGCTCGTCTGATTCCGTGTATTCGATCGGTGCAACGGGTGTTTTCTTTTTTTTCCCTGCATGGGTACCCACCACCCTACGCAAATGCTGCGGGTGGCAGGCAAAGGGCACCCCTACAACCTTTCCGCCCTTCCCCACCCCCGGCAGCCAAACATGAAGCGCTTCCGATCGCAGACGCGCGCCGTGACATGTCTCACACAATTCTTCCGAAAACAATTCGACCGTTCCGAGTCCGGTACATGCCTGACAGGCACCATAAGGTGAGTTGAACGAGAAGAGGCGCGGTTCGATTTCTGGAAACGAAAACCCATCATTCGGACACGAAAACTTTGCCGAAAGCATTTGTTCGGATTTATCTGGATACACAATCGTCGCAACATCATTCCCTTTTTCGACAGCCGTTTCGAGTGCCTCCGCCAAACGCTGACGCGTTTCCTTCCGAGCCCCCTCTCCCTTCGAGGGAGAGGGCGGGGGGAGAGGGGTCGCACTCGAAGATGAGGTCTCGAGTAACTCCACCACCGGTATCGTGTCGACCACAACCTCGATGGTGTGCTGTTGATAGCGCGCAAGTTCAATCTTCTCATCGAGTCGATATTCTTTTCCGTCGATGCGCACACGCGCGAATCCGGCGTTATACAAATCATAAAGCAACTGGTAGTACTCCCCTTTTCTTCCGACGACGACAGGCGCGAGAATTTTCAGCGATCCTTTCATTTCCTCTCCAACCTTTCCCAAAACAACATCCACCATCTCCTCATTCGTCAATTTCTGAATTTGCTCTCCACATTTTGGACAATGCGGCTTTCCAACACGCGCATACAACACACGCAAATAATCATAAATCTCCGTGATGGTTGCCACGGTAGAACGAGGGTTACTCGAGTGAGCCTTTTGGTCGATGGAAATTGCCGGCGACAAACCTTCAATATCATCGACATCGGGTTTTTCCATTTGTCCGAGAAACTGTCGCGCGTACGCCGAGAGCGATTCGACATATCGGCGTTGCCCCTCGGCAAAAATCGTATCAAACGCAAGCGAAGATTTCCCAGAACCCGAAACACCTGTGATACACACAAGCTTGTTGCGAGGCATCTCAACATTGATATTTTTCAAATTGTGCTCGCGCGCACCCCGCACGATAATTTTGTCTTGCATAAAAGTTTATTTTTTCTTCACCCTCTTCGGCACCGTCGACTTTTTCTCGAGTTCTTTGCGAAGCATAGTCACCTCATCTCGCAATAGCGCGGCCGTCTCGAAGTCCAACTTTCTCGCCACCTCGCGCATCTCCACCTCTTTCTCTTTAATCACTTCCTGAATCTCATGCGAATCGGCTTTGAGTTCGAGTTTCAAAATATCTTTGATCGATTTCTCATCACGCTCGCCGAACATCGCGCGAATGTCATGAATCTCTTTCACGATACTCACCGGCGTAATGTTATGTTTCGTATTGTATTCGATCTGCAACGTGCGGCGTCGTTCCGTTTCCTCGATCGCGCGAGCGAGCGAACCGGTCATGTGATCTGCGTAGAGCAGAACTTCTCCCTTCACGTGACGTGCCGCACGTCCGATCGTTTGAATAATCGATGTATCAGATCGCAAGAATCCTTCTTTATCTGCGTCGAGAATCGCGACAAGGGTAACTTCCGGAAGATCGAGACCCTCACGAAGCAAGTTCACGCCGACAAGGACGTCATACTTCCCTCTTCGAAGATCCGAGAGGATCGTAATGCGATCAAGCGTATCAACACCCGAGTGCAAATACTGCACCGCAATATTTTTTTGCTTGAGAAACTCCGAGAGGTCCTCCGCCATCTTCTTCGTAAGCGTCGTCACAAGCGTTCGCTCATGAAGCGCGACGCGTTTTTCGATTTCCATGATCAAGTCTTCGATCTGACCTTTATTCTTTTCTGATTCTGTTACGGGTCGAACGGTAATCACCGGATCGACGAGACCCGTCGGACGAATAATCTGTTCCACAATTTTTTGCGAATGCTTTTTCTCATACGGCCCCGGCGTTGCGCTAACGAAAACCGTTTGGCCGATCTTTTTTTCGAACTCGTCGAATTGCAGCGGACGATTATCTCGCGCACTTGGCAGACGGAATCCGTGATCGATGAGCGAGTTCTTACGCGCTTGGTCTCCCGCATACATTCCGCCGATTTGTGGAATGGTGACGTGCGACTCGTCCACGAGGGTGAGAAAATCTTCTGGGAAATAATCCATGAGGGTATATGGTGGCTCGCCCGGTGCGCGGCCGTCGAAAAATCTCGAGTAGTTCTCGATTCCGTTGCAATAACCGATCTGTTCGATCATTTCGATGTCGTATCGCGTTCTTCGAGAAAGCCGCTCGGCTTCGAGTACTTGTCCGTTCTCTTCAAATTTCTTCAGCTGCTCCGCGAGTTCATGTCGAATTTGTCCGATCGCTCTCGATTTACGTTCTTGCGAAACGACGTAGTGCTTTGCTGGAAAAATCCAAAGATCGGTTCGTGTGTCGAGAATCTTGCGCGTCACGGGATCAAGTTGTTGAATCGACTCGATCGATTCGTCTGACATCACCAAACGATAAATCATTTCTTCGTTCGTTGGCATGACTTCGAGGATGTCTCCCTTCGCGCGAAAGTGTCCGCGTGTGAGATCTGTGTTTGTGCGTTCAAACTGCATGGAGATCAGTTGTCGGATCAAGTCGGTTCGAGAAGCAGACGGGCCGACCTTCAAATGCAAAACCGTTTCTTCATATTCCTTTGGAGAACCCAAACCGTAGATACACGAAACCGACGCGACGATAATCACATCACGACGTGTAAGCAGTGCTTGTGTTGCCGCGTGACGCAAACGATCGATTTCTTCGTTGATCATCGCTTCTTTTTCGATATACGTATCCGTTCGTGGCATGTACGCTTCTGGTTGGTAGTAATCGTAATACGAAACAAAGTACTCAACGACGTTGTCCGGAAAAAACTCGCGGAACTCGTTACAGAGCTGTGCGGCGAGCGTTTTGTTGTGGGCGATGACAAGCGTTGGGCGCTGTGTTTGCTGGATCACGTTCGCCATCGTAAACGTTTTTCCCGATCCGGTTACGCCAAGAAGCGTCTGGAATTTTTTGTCATCATGAAGACCGGCCACGAGTTGCTCGATGGCTTTTGGTTGGTCGCCGGCAGGTTTGTATTTGGAGTGGAGAGAGAAAGACATAAGACAGAGTGGAAGAGTGATAGAAGGGAGCATCTTTTTTATTTTGGAATGTGAGAGACAGGGAGAAAGTCGTTACAAAAAACAAAAACTGTTTTTCTTCCTTCACTCTTCCACTCCATCACTCATCCACTTTTTCTCCATACGTCAAACTCCCTGCGAGGTTGTTCTCCAGGGGACGCTGCCACGAATCACCTGTGGCAGAAGGAATAAAGTTGTACAAAAAGCTTAGCATACACAAATAAAAAAGCGCAACCGAGTTGTGGTTACGCTTGAGTCTTGTTTCGCAATTGCGTTGACGAGATGTCTTCGCGTCCGCTGACGGTGAGGAAGAGATCTTCGTATCGTTTTGGAACAGCGACATCGTCGCGGGTGAGGAACATGCCCTTCACATCGCGACCATTCACGTAGAACACCGTGCCGAGGCGACGGAATTCGTCGAGGACGTCGAAGAGCTTTTGCAAACTATTGTCGTAGTAACGAACGTCGAGCAATGCCTGCATCGCGTCCGCGCCCATGACCATGGGCACACCCGGGTATCTGCGCGCCTTGTCGATGAAAAGCGGCGCGTCGTCCGAAAGGATCACGGGTGCAAAGAACTGGAACTGATCCGCACGCTGCATCATTTCTGTGTGCGTTCGCGTCGGCTTGAATGGATGCGTGTTCGTGATCTCGTAGATCACACGCTTCCCTGTCATCTTCTCAACCGTTCGTGCAAGGGCGATGTGCCCGTAGTGAAGCGGATTGAACGAACCTGGAAGTAGCACGGCATTCTTGAGATCCGTTTCGAGATTCGGTTCGCGATATTCATCACGACCATCCCAGGACACACGTCCGTAAATCGGCGGATTCGCGAGCGCGGCTTCGATCCTCCGATCGGTCGCCTCGTCGCATCCCTTCAGCCATCCAGCCGCGCCGACTTCCATGTGCATACCACTCTCGGTGCTTGCCCAGAAAGAAGGAACGAGCTGTTCGACGATCGTCTTGTCAGAAAAATCGATGAAGTCGAAACTGCGTGCACACTTCTTTGGAAACGGAATTTGTGTGATTCCACCCGCATCAAGGATGACGTTGAGTGTCATCACATCCGCGAGTTGCGACTGTTCGATGCGCGCGGCATATCGATCCTCGGGCGAGGTATCCTCCGCACACTTTTCGAACGTTGCTTCGAACTTGTGAAAGCTCTCTCGCGTTCGGACGGCGATGCACACGCGCTCTTCGCCCCGATGATGCCGATCACTCGACACGACCGCGGTCATTCCGACGCCGATCACATCCGGGACAGCGATCCTGCGGCGAACCGCGAGTTCCATGCCGTGCCAGTAGGCGTGTGCGGCCATCTGCGCCGCAGTCTCTTCCGAGCAGAACTTCTTCGGCTTGAATCCGAGAAACTCGGCGAGATCCTCCTGCGCATAGCAGAAGCGATGTCCGAACAGTTGATTCGATGCGTGAAACGGTCCCCAAAGGGCTTCGAGAAGACCGCCTGTTGAACCCGTTGTCACAAGAAAGATCTGCTTTCCTGTGTTACGCAAATCTGTTACAGCTTCGAAAATCTGCCAATGTGAAAGAATGTCTCGCATCTCTGCCTCCTAATATATGAGAGTCTATTCGTTTTCGTCCGATTCTTCATCATCCACGGGGTCATCGCAGCCGCGTTTGAAGTCGTAAAGCGGGTATTTGTGGCCGTCTGGGTTTTCCATGATGGAGTAGCAGCCGCGCGAGCGCATGATTTTCATGAGCCGCGTTTCAAGGTTGCCGATCTGTCCTTCGTCGTAATGTTTGTGCGCATACGCAAGTGCGTCTGCGAACTGATCGCTTTCGATCAAATCTGTCACGGCAGCCGCGTTCACTTCCGTTACGTCATACCCCGCGTTCACATAGGTCTGTGCGCGGCGATCGAGGGCATCTGCGTAATCCTCGTCCTCGTCAACATTTGGTGCAACGAGATACACAAGCACTTCTGTGCGACCCGCGGAATTCAAGCCGACCTCATCCAAAAACGTACGCGGCATGGCACGAAAACCTTGCCAATCAAACGCATCGATCACCGACTTTGCAAACGCGATTCGATCTTGCACGCGATCATACGGATATGCGCCGATCACGGCATCGAGTTCACGATTTTGATCAGCCTCATGGCGATAAGTGAACACGAGCGCTTCACGCACGATCGCTTCTTTCACCTGTCGAATGGATTCAGCCATTTCTTTCGTGGGTTCAATCGCACTCAATCGCGCGTATGCCTCCACAAACGTCCGCGTCAATTCGCTGTCGATCGACTGATACAGATCCATGAGCTCAAGCGCGGTCTTCGCAACAGGAAGTTGAGGCTGCAAGGCGAACAACGACCTGATCTTCTTCCATTGCATTTCATGAGTCAATGCACCCGGCTGTTCTTCAACCATCTCGCGCACATAGGCACGCGCAAGTTGCAAAGCAAAATGCGAACGATCCGTCTCGGAATAACACGACGGGTGATGCAACGAAACGTCCGCATATTCCATTATGGCGATCGCAACTTCTTCCTCATCGGTCGAATCCATATTCCTCACATGAACCGGATGGTCACAAGTATCCGCTTGCGTCTTTGTGGACTCAGGAGGAATATCAATCTGCACGAGCATCGGAGAATCGCTGCTCGATTCAGCGGGCGTATGTGAAAACTTTGCATGACAGCCCGCCATCGCGAGCAAAACACAAGGAATCAACACAAAACGACCAAACATGTTCACCTCCCTACTGCACAAAATTGTGCCTGTGAACGCTACAAGATAGCACGAAAAAGCCATCCCGTCAATCCATTGACGCATGACCAAAAATGCGCTATTCTTCTTGGTCGATGTTTCTCGACGCACAGGAGTGAACCTTGAAAACATTGCTCAAAGCCGTAAAGACGATCGCGTCCTGGATCATCGCTCTCATCATCTTGTTCGAAGAATGGGGCTGGGAACCGCTACAGCGACTTGCGTCTCGATTCGCAAAGCTCCCGATCTTTCGCCACATCGAGCGACTGATCGTCAAACTTCCGCCGTATCCCGCCCTCGTGGTGTTTGCCATTCCGGGAGCAACCCTGTTCCCCATCAAACTCTTCGCACTCAAGCTGATCGCAAGCGATCACGCGATGCTTGGTCTCGCGATTATCGTGATAGCAAAGATCATCGGCACCGCCATCGTCGCGCGCCTGTTCACGCTCACGAAACCGACCCTCCTACAACTCGCCTGGTTCGCCTTCGTCTATGACCGCTTCACGATCTGGAAACACAAAGTTGTCGCCTACGCGAAAGCGTCGACCGCCTGGCGCCTCGCAAGCGAACTCAAAGCAAGTGCCGTCACTCGCTGGCGCGCATTCAAGCTCACCCACTTCTCTCACGACAACGCGTCGTGAGTTTTTTTGTGCAACAAAAAACAGAGACCGCGAGGGTCTCTGTTTTTTATTACGCAAACGCGGATTGTAAAACCTCACGCTCAAGTCTTTTTCCAAGAAGAGCATGTTGTTTTTCTAAATCGTATTGACTTTGGAGATTCATCCAAAATTCGGGAGACATTTTAAAATATCTTCCCAATCGCAATGCGGTGTCTGCCGAGATTGCACGTTGTCCTCGAACGATTTCATTTAAGCGTCGCGGTGGAACACTCAAATCTTTTGCAACACGATACTGGGACAACTTGAGAGGATTCAAAAATTCCTCTAAGAGAATTTCTCCTGGATGAATAATGGAAATTTTTTTCATAGAATAAATGTTAGTGATAGTCCTGAATAAGAACGCTATGAGCACAACCTTCCGTCCAAACAAAACAGATTCTCCATTGTTGATTAATTCGGATACTGTGCTCATCTTTGCGATTTCCTTTCAATCGTTCTAAACGATTTCCAGGTGGAACACGTAAGTCATTGATTGAGTTCGCTGCGTGTAACATGAGGAGTTTGCGTAAAATGATTCTCTGAATATCTGTTGGAAGTTTTGCAGAATATTCTCGTTCGAAAATCTTTTTTGCTTCTTTGTCAGAAAAACTTTGAATCATAGAGTGATGAAAGGGCTAACGCCATAGTAACGCGACGCGTTCATGATGTCAAGATAAAAAAACCCAGAGTGGGTTCAGAGAAGTTGGTCGATTGAGATACCGCACGCATCGATCTGTTCTTTCACATGGTGTTTTATCCGGAAATGCATTCGCAGTTGTTGCATACAGCCTACTGGAAGCGGCATGAAACCTAAAAGCAACACGGCAAAAATACAACGATGATAAAAATCGTCATTCTGAAAGAATAGAAAGAACAGAAAAACAAGCATGGACGAGCAAAGAAAAGTCACCAACCAAAGAAACGGTTCTGTAAAATGAATCATTCGATGAAGCTGGAGAAGATTCAATTCATGAAGAAAATCTCTTTCATGTACATCAAATGGCGTTACAACCATATCATCAACCGTAACATGTTGCTTTTCCATGAAATCCTCCATGTTTGATTCCATAAAAAATATAACACCCACAATGTGTCGCGTCAAACAAAAACAGAGACCATGACGGTCTCTGTTTCTCGTTCGAAAAGATTGCTTCGTCGTCGAACTCCTTGCACTGACAGACATCAACTACAACCCGATGTTGCTCCGCAGTTCAAACACTTATAACACGCAGCGTTGCGCACCATCATGGATCCACAGGAATCACAGGCGGGGGCGTCTGATTGATTGTCGAATGTCGATGTAAGTGTTTTGTGTGCCCATTGTCCGAGTGGGTATGTGGCGTCTTTTGCTTTGACGGAAAATAATTCCGGCTGCGCTTCCAAAACCGTTTCAACGCGGGGTGAGGGCACCCCGCCTATAACATCCGCCTTCTCCCCAACGTTTGTCGCTTCCGTCATGCTTTCTTCACCAACTTGAATGCCAAGCGCGATCTGTGACTCCCGAGGAAGAAACTTGAGCGCGAGCCAACGGAACATGTAATCGGTGATGGATTTTGCAATGCGGATTTGTGGGTTTGAGGTAAATCCGGAAGGTTCAAATCGCATGTGAACGAATTTGTTTACGAGAACTTCGAGGGGCACTCCGTATTGGAGACCAATCGAAATAGACGTTGCAAATGAATCCATGAGTCCACTGATGACACTTCCTTCTTTTGACATCGTGATGAACACTTCGCCCGGCGTGCCGTCATCATACAATCCAACGGTAATAAATCCTTGATGATTGCCGATCTGAAACTTGTGCGTAATCGCACGACGTTCATCTGGCATTCTGCGACGGCGCATTTTACGATCATCCGAGACGGTAACGGTAGGCACGGAAGCAGAAACCGCAGGCACGACAAGTGGGGTTTCAACGTTTGCTTCCGCAACTTTTGTATTTTGTTTCTTTGCATCTGATTCCTTCGACGTGGTCAACGCTTGTTGTCTCTTCGAACCATCACGATAAATCGCGATCGCCTTGAGTCCGAGCTTCCAACCGGTCATGTACACTTCTGCGATATCTTCAACACTCGCCTCGTGTGGCATGTTTACTGTTTTCGAGATAGCACCGGAGATGAACGGCTGCACAGCCGCCATCATGCGAACGTGTCCAAGATAGTGAATGGTGCGTGTTCCCTTTGCGGCTTTGAAGGCGCAATCGAATACGGAGAGATGCGCGTCTTTCAAATGTGGCGCCCCCTCGATTGTATCGTATTCCTCGATAAACGCGAGAATGTCTTTTCGCTCTGCTTCCGAATAGCCGAGACGCATGAGTGCTTCTGGAACGGTGTTGTTCACGATCTTTAACATTCCACCACCGACCAACCATTTATATTTTACGAGCGCGATGTCTGGCTCAACACCCGTTGTGTCACAGTCCATGAGAAATGAGATCGTTCCGGTTGGCGCGAGCACGGAAATTTGTGCGTTGCGAAGTCCAAATTGGCTTCCGTGTTCTACAACGTTGTCCCATGCTTTGCGAGATTCGGAGAGAAGATCAACTGGCACGCCGTGACCATCGAGTTTATACGATGCGTCGCGATGCATGCGCATGACATCAATACATGGTTCTGCGTTGCGAGCATAACCCGCGAACGCACCGATCTTTTCTGCGATCTTCGACGACTGGTAATACGCATGTCCGCTTTGGAGTGATGTGATCGCCCCCGCGAGGTTTCGACCTTCGTCAGAGTCATACGCGAGTCCGCGACTCATGAGAAGAGCACCGAGGTTTGCGTATCCAATTCCGAGTGGGCGGTAATCAAAACTGTTTTGTTCAATGGCTGGCGTTGGGTAAACAGAATTTCCAACAAGAATTTCCATGGCTGTGATGATGATCTCGTTTGCTTTCTTAAACGCTTGCACGTCAAAAACCATTTCACCATTCACTTCTTTTCGGAAGCGCATGAGGTTGAGCGAGGCGAGGTTGCACGCACTGTCGTCGAGGAACATGTATTCCGAGCATGGATTCGATGCATAAATGCGATCCGTGTTTTTGCTTGTGTGCCACGCGTTAATGGTCGTGTCATATTGCATTCCAGGATCTCCACATTGCCATGCCGCGTCTGCAATCTTGTTCATAAGATCGCGTGCGCGATATTTCAGCGATGGTTTTCCGCTCACCACTTCATGTGTCACCCATTCCTCATCTGCCTCAACCGCTTTCATGAATTCGTCATTCACACGAACGGAGTTGTTTGCGTTTTGAAAGAAGATAGATGCATACGCTGGGCCATCAATGGAGCCATCGTAACCAGCGTCCATAAGTGCCCATGCTTTTTTCTCTTCTTCTACTTTACACGTAATAAATTCTTCAATGTCTGGGTGGTTGATATCAAGCACAACCATTTTTGCCGCGCGACGAGTTTTTCCTCCGCTCTTAATAACACCCGCAAACGCGTCTAATCCTTTCATGAAGGAAACAGGGCCCGATGCTTTTCCATTGGATCCGGAAAGAAATTCGTGTTTGGAACGCAACTTTGAAAGACTGACACCCGCACCGGAACCACCTTTAAAAATCGTTGCCTCTGTGACACACAAGTTCAAAATGGAACGCATGTCGTCTTGAACGGAGTTAATGAAACAGGCCGAACATTGTTGTGGGCGAGGTGTTCCAACGTTAAACCAAACCGGTGAGTTGAACGCGGCCATTTGGTTTACCAAAATATGGTGAAGTTCGTCTTCAAAATGTTGTGCATCTTCCGCCGTTTGAAAATAACCATCTTTACGTCCCCATTTGGAGACAGTTCTTGCAACACGTCCAATCAGTTGCTTCACCGAAAATTCACGATCTTCTTTGCCAATTGTTCCGTAAAAATATTTTGAGACAACAATGTTGGTTGCGGTCTGCGTATAAAAACTTGGAATCTCGACGCCTTTTTGTTCAAAGACCACGGCGCCCTTTGAATTGGTAATCACTGCGTCACGCTTTTCCCATATAATCTCATCGTATGGATGGACGCCCTCTTTTGTGAAGTAACGCTCCACCGAAATTCCGTTTCCATATTTTTCTGCGTGGACAACAGCGGTATTCTTTGAACGAAACTCTGCGTAAAGTTTCGCAATATGCGAAAGATTGTTGTCGATGCATGTGACGGCCACGATTTCTCGAATATCCGATACGGTTGGGATGGTGTGACCATCGAATTGTTTGGTAAGACGCATCATCACTTGAGATGTCACTTTCTCGATCAGTTTCGGATTCTTCATTCCGGCAGCCTCAAATGCGCCGCGAATCGACACCGTCAATTTTTGCGCATCAAAAAATTCTTCTTGTCCATTCCGTTTTAGAACGGATTTCACAGAAGTCATAAATTCCCAAACCGCATCTGAAATAGCAGATGTGTCTGTTGTGTGAACCGAGGTCTTGGAAAAGGATTCAGACATAGGGCGAGTATGTTCGAACGTATTCGAAAAAAATTGAAATGAATAAAAGGACACGGTGACAAAGCACCAAATTACACAGGACAACGCCTTATGAACTTAGAATTTTCATCTTGGAATTTTGACAGTATTAAAAAGATGACCCTTGCTTTTAATGGATCATCTTGTTTCGGCCATACGTTCATGAATCGTGCATCCTCCATTCCCCACTTATGCCGCAACACTATATGTTGTGGTATGAATACATTTTATTCCACAACATATAGTGTGTCAAAGGATCTGTTATCCACAACCTCAGAAGCCCATGGTCAGATTAATCGACGCTTTTTCTTGGGGTTTTAAGACAAAATCTACAGGGATCGCTTTACGGCCTCCGAGACGGTCTTCGTATGCGAGGGCACCATATTTCAGCCCGTACTCGTAGACGTCTTTTGTGACTTTCACGTCCTGCAAACAATAGTCTTTGATCTTTTGAATTTCCCCTTGTTTCCACCACTCAACCGCTTGGAGTCCATGTCCAGATTTTCTGGTTCCTACTGTTGCGGCCGCAACATCGTCGAGCTTTAAACGAAACCCGAGAGATTTGTGAATTTCCGCAAGAATATCGAGACCGGGAAACGTGAGAAAATTCCCTCCGTAATAATTATTCATCACGGGCAAATCGAATCCAACCGTGTTGTAGCCAATGATTCGATCGGCATGTTCAAGGCGTGGCCAGAGCTTTGCGAGCTCATGCTCCTCAAACGCCTCATACGAGTCCGTTTCGTAAAAATAACACCCAATCACCGAGATCTTCAAAAGCGATGTGTCATATCCACCCACTTCCTGAAAGGTGTTTTGCGTTTCAATGTCTAAGACAACTTCTTTGTTCATAACGGGAAGATTGTACTACGGAATCTGGTACAAGTACACCGTCTCTTTTCCTACCTTTTTTGATGCGATCATGGGCAATGTTTGGAATAAGAAGGTTCGAGAAACCACGCGTGTTCCGGATGGATAATCACGAATAAGGAGCGGCTCAAGTTTGGCGTTCACCTCTGGAAACAGATATGACGAGACGACGTCTGCCTTTGGTAATGTCTTTCCACTCAAAAAGTTTTCTCGTCGAAACTCGACGTTCTTCGAGACGCCCGCAAGCAGGGCACGTGCCCTTGCGTATAACACAAGCGCGCGCAAATATTCAAACCCAATCCCCTTTGCACCGAATTCTTTTGCCGCCACATTTACAATCGCTCCATCACCGGAACCATAATCCACAACAACCTCTCCCGGTTTTACCTGTGCGAGTTCCATCATCGCTCGTGAGAACACTTTATTGGATCGGACAAACGGCACACCAAAAATTCCGCGTACCAATAAATACATGATCAAAAGAAAAAGACAAAGGAGCAAAAACTGGACAAACAACATGAGATAAATAATGATCGAAACCCACATACGAAATTATTCAAGAGTAAGATTTGACGCCGCATTCGTGACCGCTTCTGAGTAGGTTGGAAACGCATGGATCATTTCGGCGAGTTTGTCGACGGTCAAATTGGCGTAGATCGCAAGGGCGACTTCGTGAATAATCTCACCTGCATGGGGTCCGATAATGGCTCCACCGAGAACTTTGCGCGTTTTTGGATGGGCGGCAAGTTTTACGATTCCATTTGGTGCATGATCCGCAAAGGCACGACCGAGATTCTGAATCTCGGCACGACCAACGAGCACAGATCCGTGTTTTTCCTTGATCGATCCGGCCACCGCACCGACACTCGCGAATTCCGGCTCAACAAATGTGATACGCGGAACCACACGTTCATCTTGTTTCATTTTTGGCGTGCGTTTATTGAGTGCGAAGAGCGCGGCATTGTATCCCGCAACAAACCCTTCGTGGTGTGATGTGCTTGTGAGCATGAGTCCGCTTCCGCACACGTCGCCTGCCGCGAACAAATGTTTCTTATTTGTTTGTTGTTCGTTTGTGATCATGATCGATCCGCGAGGATCAACAGATACATGCGCCTCCTCAAGCCCCGAGAGTCTTGCACGCTTTCCCGTTGCAACAACCACTTGTTCAACCGCATGCATCGTCTTCGTTCCTTGAACATCCACGTGTACGCCATACACACCTCCTCGACCATCCACAATGTTTGAGACGACCGCATTCATCACAATCTCAACTCCCATCGCGCGCAATCGATCTTCTGCGAAACGTGCGCACTCTTCATCTTCTCGTGTGAGCAATCGTGCGGATCGTTGAATGAGGACGATGCGCGTTCCGAGTGTTGCGTAAAACGTTGCGATCTCGCACGCAACCGGGCCGCCGCCGATAATGGCGAGCGCTTTTGGTTGGCGCTTTTTTGAGAGCGCATCATACCAATGCCAAAAATGAATTTGATCCAGTCCAGGAATATCTGGAATAAAATCTGTCGATCCGGTTGCAATCACGATCGCTTTCGCTTCAAACCGATCGCCTGCGACAAGCACATTGTGATCATCTTCGAAAACCGCATTCCCATAAACAACATCAACCTTCATCTCTTTGAGAAGCTGCTCGTAGCGATCGCCATGCACGCCTCCCCCAGTGAGTTTCTCAACAACACGATCGCGATAACGCATGATGTGTTCAAAATCAAATGCAACCGCGCCACACGCGACACCAAATGTTTTTGTTTCTTGCACGTTTCGAAACGCGCGTGCGGCGGCAAGCAGCGCCTTTGATGGAATACATGCGAGATTCGGACATTCCCCGCCGAGTTTCCCTTTCTCGATCATGCAAACACGCGCACCCAAAGACGCCGCCGCTTCTGCGGCAGAAAATCCGGCGGATCCGGAACCGATGATGAGGACGTCGTAAGAATGCTTGGACATAAGGGGCAGAGTGAAAAAGTCTCTTTCACTTTGTTTCTTCACGAAATAGTTTCTCCGCTTCCTTCCACAATCTCTCCTCTCCATGCGCTTTCAAATACGCCCACCATTCTGCGCCCCAGAGATCCACTTCGGACACACCAATCTCTTCGACAAACCGGATATTCTCCGCAAAATCCTCTGCGGTAAATACGTTATACCAATACTCTGTGGACTGATCTTTAAGATCTTCGGAGAACCACGGCTCTGTCTGCAATTCAGACACAATCACCGGCTTCCCGATCAAACGAATGAGTGCCGTGCGCAGACGGTAAAACAACGGAGGTAATGGATAGGTAAAATACCCAAACACAGAATTCCATGTTTTGCGATACAAAGAAAAACCAAATTTATCTCCCATGCGCGCGAGCGAGCCCCATGGGTTCATCTCTCCGCTTGCGGTGAGCTGAACAGGCTTCGTATCCAGACGACGAACGAGATCAATTTGACCTTGCAAATCTTCTTTGGTGATTTGTTCACACACACCAAATGGCAAAAATGGTTCATTCTCCACCTGCCAACTCACAATCGTGGACGAGATACGATATCGCGTCACAATCGCTTCCATCATATCGCGTGTTGCTTGCTCTTGATCCTTCCGGGATAATTTTTGCGCCCAGTTTGGCACAAAACATTCTGGCCAGCGCGGAACTTTGCGACCAATTGCGAGCGTTAATTTCACCTCATGCTGTTCGGAATACTTTACGAACTGATCAAGCTGATGCCAATCAAACTTTCCTTGCTCAGGCTCGATGTCTGGCCAATACACCGGCAAGCGCACAACACGGACCCCGAGATTCTCGACAAGATCTTGGTAAGATTTCATGACGTCGAGGCCGAGATACCACGCATAGACCGTTGAGTACGTAATGCCGTAGCGAATGGGTTGACTTGGTGGTTGACGAAGCACTGTCGAGATGCGGGCGAATAAAAACAATACGATCACGACAAGCGCGATGATAATGAGATGTGCACCGAATCGTTTGGAACGTATTTTGTACATGCAGTTCGAGGGCGAACACAAGACCCGCCCCTACAACGAGGATCAGATTTCCTCGCGTTTTTCACGCAAGAATGCCAACCAGTTTTCGATAATTTCGACCAATGCTTTAAACGGTGCTTCGATGATGAAGTCGAAGAAGAAGAGAAAAATATTTACGCGAGGCGCGCGCATGGAGATCCAGCGTCCGACGCGAACGATGGGAAGAAACAAAATGTCGCCGAGGATGAGAAAGAATCCGCGATGATTTTCAATAAGAAGCAACTCCCGGCGTGTGTTGCGAATGCGGATCCCGAAATAGGCAACAAGGGATAGAAAGAAGATGAAGAATCCGGTCGACAACGAATTAAATCCGAATTGACGCAAGAAGGACACAATGAGCGCGGTAACACCAAAAAAAGCGACAGCGTAGAGCGTATGAAAAATCCACCACAGAACGCCAAACGCGCGTTGATTTTTTTGTTTGAAAACAAACGTGGTTTCTTCTCCCATGCCAAGAAAGGCATGAAGTTCGTCCAGAATATCCGCCGTGTTTTTCTTTTCAGGAATCCGTACACTGAGACCAATAAGTGCGAGGAGGAATGGAGGAAACAAAATGTTCACGGTGAGAGGCAGATAATTCGTTGCTTGCAACACAAAAACCTCATACGGATATTCAACCAAAAAGGCGAGAATGCTTTTTGTGAGCAGCAGAAAAAAGGCTGCGCGAAAAACCGTGCGCACAAGTTTTGAACGAAATGTACCGTAACGTGCTTTTGCGGCGGCCGTAATGGCTTTGTCGATCGCTTTCGTGTCGGATGATTGAATCGCGCTTTGAAACGCTTCCGGGTTGTCTTGAGCGACATCCGCTGTCAAACGAAACACGACGGCGTGACGTCGAACAAAACGGAACACAGCGTCTCCGCTTGGGTGTTTCAATTCTGCTTCGACAGACGTGTACACTTTTCGAAAATTCATGGCGACCTCGCGCACGACCGCGTCGCCCACTCCAGCCGTTCTCCATTTTGGATAATAAAGCGTAAAAATGCGATACCGGAGCGTTGCTTCATTGGATTTCAGCACTGCGCGATGAACCGCAATATACAATTGCAAATCATGATCCGCTTCTTCCACCATTTTTGTTTGCCACTTGGTTCGCGTTCGTAGAACTTGATACGCGTAACTTGCGAGCGCTTCGTCAATGCAAGGCGGGCCAATTAAATATTCGATCTCTGTCGAGAGGACATCCAAAAGCCATTCATACTGATCCTGATCTTCTTTGGTATTTTCCGTGAGCCCAGCAAACAACATTTTGTATTTCTCAAAAACATCCGCCACGGTTTGAATCATGGAATTTGGAATTTTATAATTCGGCAAATAGCGAGCCCAAATAAGCTCGCGAATGAGTTTCGTGGCGAGTTGCTTGGAATCAGAATCCCCGAGTCGACGCTTTAAAATACGGCGTGTGGCATTGCGACGAAGCAAATGCTCCTCATCATATTCAAGCGTATTGCGAACCGTTTCATAAATCGAAACAGCAACCGAAACGGTTTCGGAAACGCTGATCACATCTTCTGTTGTCGCATCATCTTCTGCCTCGCGACGCATTTGCATGACGGTTGCAAGAAGATGCTGAAGGGCTTTTTGTTCCATAGAGGGAAACGAGACGAACGGTTAAACGATAAGCGGAAGTTTTCTGAGCTCACTAGTTCTTCCTAAGACGATATCTTCAATGCGATAGGTTCCGTGCGTTGGCGCTTGGATAAATCCGTTCCAAGCCATGCGTGCGACTCCTCCGGAATCAATCCAATCAAACAGCCATTCGTTTGTATACACCGGATCTCCTTGGGAAATGCCTCCTCCAACATATTGCAACCAGGTTCGATTAAATTCTTCCTGGGATCCAATTGGCGGCGCCATGATCACCGCGATCCCGAGCCCAGTATAAAACGAGAGTTCGGAAGGTTTGGTCCAAAGAATGTCGGTTGTCTTCAAGAGCTCGTTGAATCCAGAAAAGTATGCGTCGCGCGAATCAAATTCCGGAACGTTAATCCATGTTCCAAGATGTTTCTTGAGTCCAGCGGCCAGAACCGCATCGCGATAAAACTTCGCGGTGTCTTTTCGAAGTCCTGCGACAAGATTCACACGAATTTTTCCCTGAGCAATTTTATTTTTCAAACTGTTCAATAGTTTCACCCCGAGTTGCTTTTGCGCACCCGCACCCCCAACACTGTAGGTCAGCGTAAGTGGATGAGCACTTTTGTCGAGAGCGCAGCGTGTGTTTCCCAATTCTGTGCGAAGCGATTTTGTGTGTACGCTCGTAAAAATTCCTTGCGGATCCAAATTGCACAACCGATGCATCAACAAATCTTTGAGGACATTCGCCGTTGGCCCTCCGATCAACTCTTTCGGAAGCGGAAATCCCGTGAGAAAAATATTCTCATCACGAACTCCGTAGAGTTTGAGACGCTCCACCACGCGACCATTGCTTGCAAAGTATTTAATGCGGCTGCGTTGAGGATCAAGCGGTGCCCAGGCGCGCGAAATATCGGCGTCCGTGGTGACGCACCAGATGTCTCCCGGATAATCGTAATAATCCGCACAAAAGGCGGGTATAAAAAATGTGGTGACAAGCGGGATTGGGTTCTCGGCAAGTTTCGCAATCAAGTGTTTCCCGAGCCCTTTCTTGATCATCCGATAAATTTGTGTGAGTTGAAAATTGGGTTTGGATAAATCTCGACGCGGATAAAATGGGGCGATTTGCTGCCAACGATCAAACGCGTCAAATAACATATCTCCCACAACGGGAACAGGCTTCAGACGTGAAACAGCTTCATAAAGCTCACGACTTTCTCTCCAAAGTTTTTTATCAAGCTCTGGAATCCCAACATAGTCATTCGCGGATAACACATTTCCACCCGATAAATCTTTGAGAGCATGTGCCGCGCGACTGTGACCGTATCCCATGTTTACATCCACAACCCATGCCCCAACCGACCCTTGCTTGTGCGAGTGCATTTTCATACTTAGAAAATCGAACGCTCTTCCGAGCGCGAAACGATTTGATACGCCTCTTCCACGGTATCAACGAGTTGGATTAATGCTAAATCGGCATTATGAATGGTGTGAAATTGATCACGCTGAACAGATCTCATCCAATCAAATAATCCGTTCCAAAATTCTTTTCCCACACACACAACAGGAGTTTTTTGCATTTTTCCGGTTTCAACGAGTGTGACAATTTCATAAAACTCATCCAACGTTCCAAATCCGCCCGGAAAAAAAACGTACGCTTGTGCGGATGCTGCCATGACCACTTTGCGCGAAAAGAAATAATGAAACGAATGACCCTTATTCACATACGCATTCAAATGTTGTTCTTTTGGAAGCACAATGTTAAATCCAACAGAAACACCTCCTGCCTCCGCCGCTCCTTTGTTTCCTGCCTCCATAATTCCAGGACCGCCACCCGTAATAATCGTAAAGCCGTCCTTGGCCAATTTTCCTGCGAGTGTTTCTGCAAACGCATACCAAGGACTTTCTTTCGGAATTTGCGTTCCACCCCAAAACGTCACCTCTTTTGAGGTCTCTGATAAAACCTGAAATCCATCCACAAATTCCGCCATGATGCGAAAAATACGCCAAGACATTTCATGAATGCTGGTTGGTTGCGGTTTATTCTGTTCTTCTGTAACACTGAGCGGAAGACGAACCATTTTATTTTGTGAAGACTCTTTTTTCTTTTGAAACATACGCGTTCAATTTTAGCATGATTCAATGAATACCGCGTTACGGAGCTGTGGACACTGCATCTCTGCGTGCAAGAAAACTCATGAGCACTACCGACTTGTCTTTGTCATTTACCGGATGATCTTTTGATTCTTCAAATGTTCCATTTCCATCATCTGACACGAGTTCTGCATAATAGACTTGATTTGCTTGCAGAGACGTAGTCAACTCAACACTTGGCGATTCCACTCGACCGTTCAACAAGGTCGAGATGCCGACGATTTTTCCTGGCATTCCTTGGTTGTCCTCTCGAACCGTGATAAATCCAGGTTTGGCAAAGACCGCGTAACCGATATTGATCTTTGATTGGCCAGAAACTTGATCCGTAAGATAAATGGCATTATCCCCATTTTTGAGCATGCCGTCCGCATTCGCCTCGCGAGAAACCGGGAGCATTTGGTCAGTGGCCGTTTGAGACGGAGCCGGGATTTCTTGAGATTTGGTGGCCGGCTGCAGGAGTGAGGCGATAATCAAAACCAGGATAATAACAAAGAAAAAGATCCAGGTTTTTGGGAGCGTTGTGCGTCTCATATGGTAGAAGGATATCAGAGAAAACGAGAGTGATAAAGTGAAAAAGTGGAAGAGTGTTGGAGAGTGCCTTCTGGGACTAGACAAAAATTCAGGTATTCGCTATACTTCTCGAGAACTTAACCTTATTCTATGTCAAAATCTTGCTTGATCACTGGCAAAAAAACCATTTCTGGATTTCATGTCTCGCACTCAAACGCGCATGCAAAACGTAAAATGTTTGCAAACCTGTCAAAGCGCGCCCTGAAAAACCCAGCAACCGGACGCACGGTCACCGTGACTATCTCCATGCGTGGACTCCGCACCCTCAAAAAGTGGAACCGCGAAGGAAAAACGTATGACCTTGCTGAAATGAAAAAAGTTGCCGCCATGTGCGCGTAAACAAAAAATCTCTGACAAACGTCAGAGATTTTTTGTTTCTCTATTTAGAGGATCGAGTCTTTACATTGCTTTGCTACACGGAACTTTACCACGGTCTTAGCTGGAATCTTGATTTCAGCTCCTGTGAGTGGGTTGCGTCCTGTGCGAGCTGCACGTGCTTTTTTGACGAGCTTTCCGAGTCCTGGAAGGCTGAATTCACCGCTGGTCTTTACTTCTTTGTAAGCCATGGCGACGAAGGCGTCCCACTTTTCTGAAGCTTCTTTCTTGGAAACACCGAGCATTTCTGCCATTGATTGGATAAATTGGCTCTTTGTCATCTTTGCCATATGGACGTTTGTTTAAGACCCTCTCACGAGAGAGAAAAATCTTTTTGTTAATTACGGGGGAATTATAGCACCCCCCTGAAATTTTGTGAATATTTGCTGGGGTTTTGAAAGGTCGAGTTATCAACAGGGGGCACGGACTTAGGCAGCGAGCACGTGAGCCTTAAACCAGTCGCGACTTTGTTCCATATCTTTCTGGATAATCTTTGCCATTTCTTCTTCTCCTGGATACGGAATAATATCGCGTAATTTTTCAAGTAAAACAACGGTCATGCTCTTTCCAGCAAGCTCTTTTTCTTGATCGAGCAAATGAACTTCCATCTTCAAATTAATCCCCGTTCTACCATCACTCACACACACAAGCGATGAATAACGCACATGATCCACCTCTGCTTCTCCAACATAAATTCCAAGAGCCGGGATAATAATCCCTTGTTCAATCGCTATATTTGCTGTTGGACAACCGAGCCTGCGGGCCATTCCCTCACCACGCTCAACTCGTCCACGAAATGTAAGTGGTTGCATAGAGTTACTTTAGAGAGAGATACTCTAACGCCTTTTTAATAATGGGTGCAAGATCTGAGTAACTGGACGTCTGAAGGGCTTTTTTGATGGGTACCCATTTTGCATCATAGGTGTGCTGCTTTGGGTCAGGGAGCAAACGTGCATCTGGAGTTGTTTCGAAAAGAAAGTAGAAAATATCTTTATGAATCAACTTTCCTTTCTGTTCATATCGATCACGAAACCAGATGCTGATTTTTCCAAGTTCTTCCAAAAATCGAATCTCCTCAAGACCAATCTCCTCAAGTGTTTCACGCGCGGCCGCTTCTTCTAAAACCTCGCCCTTTTCCACATGCCCCTTAGGAAACGTCCACTTGTCGTATGAATCTTTCATGAACGCAATCTCAATCCCATTTTTTGCACGCCGAAACACAACACCTCCCGCAGAGACTTCTCGCTCTGCGGGAATATTTTTTTGCTTGGGCTCAAGATTATTTTTTGTTCGCGGCGGAAGATGTTGCCCCGGTTGGTTTGTATGTCCCAAGGAGAACATCCCGTGCGGTTTGTTTTTGATTGTCATGTTCATTCTTCTTATAGGCTTCAACGTCTAGTGCGATTTTAATATCGGGCTCAATTCCTGTCTTATTGATGTTACGACCTTTTGGCGTATACCACTCGGCAATCGTAATTTTGAGCGCGGAACCGTCTGGGAGATCTTGATAGTCCTGAACAGATCCTTTTCCAAATGTCGTTTCTCCAACCAGTTTTGCGAATCCGTAATCTTGGAGGGCTCCCGCAACAATTTCTGATGCAGATGCGCTTCCACCATCCACCAGCACGACGGTTGGAATTCCACTCAAACGCGGCGAAGTCACTCCCTTAAACGTATTCTCTAAATTTTTTCCTTTTTCTGAAACGACAGAATCATACCCCACCCACGCAGAAGCGACATCCACGGCAACCGTCAAAAGTCCGCCTGGATCGCTGCGAAGATCCAAAATAATTCCTTTGACATTCTTTGCAAGTGATTCTTGAACAGCGGCGTTAAAGAGCGATGAGGTGTCTCCATTAAAGGTGGAGATCGAGATAACCATGATGTTTCCCTCCTCTATTTTCCATTTTACGGAATCAACCGTGATTTTCTGACGAATAATTTTTATCTCTTTCAGCGCCTCGAGTCCTTTTCGACTAATTTGCAAAACAACTTCCGTCCCTTCTTCGCCGCGAATTTTCGAAACCGCTTCTTCGACGGACATCCCGCTTGTTTCTGTTTTATCAATGGTCACAATCCAATCCCCTGGTTCGAGTCCTGCTTTTTCTGCTGGCGAATCTTCAAGCGGAGCAACGATTGTGAGTTTTTCTTCCTTAATTCCAATCTGCGCACCAATTCCCACAAACGACGCATTCAAATCTTCCATGAACCGCTTTGCTTCTTCTGGGTCAAAGTAGACGGAGTACGGATCTTTCAATCCAGAAACCAATCCTTTTAACGCTCCATAGTAGAGATCTTTGTCTGAAACGGGTTGCTTGTAAAATTTTTCTTTGGAGAGATTCCAGATATCCCAAAAGTTTTTGAAGTCAATGTCTTTTTCAAGCGCGGACGAGACAGATCCTTGTCCGGTCACACGCACCTCACCTGCCGGCACCAACTTACGAGCCGCACGCGACTCTCCAATAAAATATCCGCCGCTGAACGACAAGATCAGAAACAAAAAACAAAAAAGCCCGACGAGCACTTTGGGTGGAGTTTTTTTCAATTGGGAAAAAGACATAGGATAAAGATAAGAATACCCCGACACAGGGACAGCGTCAACTTGAATGAACCATCATTTTCCGGTATGATACGTGTTATATGAGTCGATTTTGGAGAACAATTTTATTTGGCGCCTTTGCGATTGGCTTTTTGATTTCTGCGCCGCTTGTGGTGCTTTATACAGCCGGATATCGATATCAATTCGGATCCATGAGCGTGGTGAAAGCGGGGGTTGTTTCGGTCACGAGTATTCCAAAAGGCGCGAATGTGACTCTAAATGGAATCCTCACAGAGAAAAAAACACCAGCGGTGATTGATAACGTTTTCCCAGGAAAAGTGGAGGTGCTCATCGAGAAACAAGGTTATACCTCTTGGAAAAAAACGCTTCCGGTTGTGAGTGGGCAAAGTACGTTTGTTTCGAATGCGCTTCTCTTCTTGGAAGGAACTCCACTGCAGGCCATTGATCAATCTTCTATTCTCAACGTTGCCACACACAACTCGTCA
>MGEI01000002.1:33628-33817 GCA_001791305.1 Candidatus Uhrbacteria bacterium RIFCSPLOWO2_01_FULL_47_17 | reverse complement strand
CCGCAGTTCCCATCCGTCAAACGCGATCTCGCGTTTGTTCTCGCGGACAGAACCGAGTACGCGGCGATCGAACGTGCAATCGAGAAGATTGATTCATCGATCGTTTCCGTTGAACTCTTCGACACCTACCGCGGAAAGGGAATTGATCCGGGAAAGAAATCGCTGGGCGTGCGTGTAGAATTCCGTGCA
>MGEI01000002.1:0-33574 GCA_001791305.1 Candidatus Uhrbacteria bacterium RIFCSPLOWO2_01_FULL_47_17 | reverse complement strand
GAATTCCGTGCAAACGATCGTACACTCGAGTCAAAAGAGGTTGATGTGTGGATGGAACAGTTGCGCAAGATGCTTGAAACAGAATTTGGTGCTACAATGAGAGCATAAGAAAAACTCTATGTCCTTTTCTCCTCTCGATATTCTCTACATCGTTCTCTCATTCTGCGTGCTGTGGTTTACAGCCGCCATGTTCTGGTTTTTGTGGCAGCTTGCCACCATTCTCAAAAATGTGAACGACACCATCGCAGATGCTCGTGATAAAATGAACAAAATTGAACAAGCGCTTTCCGGTATTCGCGCAAAGTTTGATAGCGCGTCCAGCCTTGTAGGACTTGGCGCAAACACAGCCGCAAAGGCAGTGGAGTATGTGATGGAAAAGAAAAAGAAGATGGAGCGTGAGATGAAAGAAGAGAACGAAATGGAACCGCCATCGCGCAAGCCGGCGTTTAAGAAAAAGAAGAGAAAATAAACAAAAATCCTCCGGACAAATCGGAGGATTTTTGTTAGATCATTTTCTTAATTTTTCGTATTCGTCAACAGATAGTCTTATATCGTTCAAAACTTTTCTTAACAAACCTTTGCTCATTTCTCGATTATGCATGGAGATAACGGTCGTACGGCCATCCGGATGTTTAAAGAAAACATGGGAGCCTTCCGCATCACGTGTTTCAAATCCAAGGAAAACAAGAATCGCGGCGAGCCTTTTGGGTTTAACTGAGATCAACTTAGGCATAGATCTCAACATTTTGAATCCCAACAAATCTTGTTTTAGACATTGATTTTACGTCTGCGTTTCGAAGGCACAGTTTTAAAACTTGTTCTAAGTTTTTCAGCATTTCTTTCTGTGTTTTGCCGTCGGCATAGCAGCTCGGAACAGATGGAATGGAACCAATGAACATTCCATCTTCGTCCTGCTCAATATAAATGGTGTAGGAAGTATTTTTCATAGAAAATCTAAAAGGATTACAAAAAGCTTAGCAAAATTAGGTGTGGAATGCAAATGAAGAAAAAGAAAAAAGCGCCTTGGCGCTTTGAGGTCGACTAGTAGTCTTTTGCGGGAGGAATCACAGGGCTTCCCACGCAGATTCGTCCGCTCTGTCGCACTTCCGCAATGAGTCCTCCGCGGTCGTGGAAAGCTTCCTTGAAGGATGTGTCTTTGCTCGCGAGCTTGCTTGGTCGTGTGCAAGGATCGCAGTATTTCACACCGTAGAACACAGCGTCACCAATCTGGAATTCTTTTCCAATCAGATCCATGAGTTCAACGCCGAGCGTCACAATGCTGCGACGCGTGTCGACGGGATCAAACCCACTCCCTTCGAGGAACAGGCCATTGATAAGCGTGACTTGTCGTTTGCCTTGGCGATCTTTGTTGAAGCTGCCTTCGCCGCGACAATAGCGATCACCTTCAAGCCCACGATTTTCGAGCGCCTGAACTTCTTGGACTTCTTGCATTTGCCCACCGGCCACGGGGCCAATGCAAATGTGCGTAACGTGTCCGGTCTGTGCCATGGGTTCCTCTTATCGGTTGGGGTTGAATCTGCATGGGAGAGTAGATTGAAACGTGTCTTCATGTCAATCGGGTTTGATCATATAAACAAAAGACCACCGCAAGCATAGCTCGGTGGTCTTTTTGGTCCCGGGACCAAGACTCTCGCCTTGGTGGTGGACACAACGGGATTTGAACCCGTAATTGCCGGTGTCGACTCGACCGAGGTTGCCTGTTACCTCCATGTGCCCACGAAACCCGGGGCGTATAAAACAGAAAGACCTTCCAGTGATTAAAACAACAATATGTTTCAATCAGCTGAAAGGTCTGGTATCTGTGGTCGACACCGGACTTTTGAGGGAATCCTCAGCCGTGAATATATTTAAACAGAAAATTTTTACAATGTCAATGGGGAAGTTGTGGAAAACTTGTTCACTTTTCGACCCTACCATGGTAATCTCTCACCAATAAAAGACTATTCGCTCGTTGATCGAGCAAACCCGCGTATGCCATCTCCTTTTGTGCACCTGCACGTTCACTCCCACTATTCGCTTCTCGAGGCGCTGCCCAAAACAAAGGAGCTATTGAAGCATATAAAGGGAATGGAGATGGACACGGTCGCCATCACCGACAACGGAACCATGTATGGCGCAATTGAGTTTTATCAGAAGGCGACGGACGCGGAGGTGAAGCCGATCATTGGTGTGGATTTTTATGTTGCTCCAGATGGCCGCTTGTTGAAACGCGCGCGCATCGACACGCGTCCGCAGCGCCTTGTGTGTCTCGCAGAAACAAACGAGGGATATCAGAACCTGATCAAACTTTCGTCAATTGGATTCCTCGAGGGCTTCTATTACAAACCGCGTATCGATAAAGAAGTTTTGCGGCAGCATGCAAAAGGATTGATCGCGCTTTCCGGCGGACACATGGGTGAGATTGATGAGTTTTTGCATCTTGATCGTCTCGAGGAGGCGAAGGCGGCGATTCGGGAGTATGTCGAGATCTTCGGCGAAGGGAATTATTTTCTCGAGCTTGTTGATCGTCCAGAGATCGCCGAGCAAGAAGCGATGAATGCAAAGCTCATCAAGCTCGGTCGTGAAATGAATGTTCCGATTGTTGCGACGAAAAATACGTTCTTCCTGAAGCCTGGCGATGTAGAAGCTTGGAAGATTTTGAATTGTATTAAAGGACAAAAGACACTCGAGCAGTATGAGCGCATGGCGCAGTTTGATTACGATGCGTCGATGGTTTCGGCGGAGTATATGATTGAGAGATTCTCGGATGTGCCAGAGGCGATTGAGAATACTCGACGGATAGCTGATCGATGCAACGTCACGCTCGACCTGGGAAAGTGGAACTTTCCAAAGTTTGTGATTCCGGAAGGGAAGACGTTTCGTGGCGTGTTGACCGAGAGAACATTCGAAGGGCTTAAGGAAAAAGTTGGCGGGGAACTTTCACAAGTCCAGATTGATCGCATCAACTACGAACTCGACATTATCGACCAGAAAGGATTTTGTCCGTACTTCCTCATCGTGTCAGATTTTTTGAGTTGGTCGCGCGACAACGGAATCGTCACAACGACTCGAGGATCCGCCGCTGGATCGATTGTTGCGTATGCGACAGATATTTCGGCGATCGATCCGCTCTATTACAAATTGCCATTCGAACGATTCTTGAATCCAGAACGTCCGTCCGCTCCAGATATCGATGCGGACTTTGCGGATAATAGACGCGACGAGGTTCTTGATTACGTGCGTTCAAAGTACGGCGCGGAGAAAGTGGCGCAGATTTGTACGTTTGGAACCATGCTCGCGCGCGGTTCGGTTCGTGATGTTGGACGTGCGCTTGGATTTCCGTATGGGATGGTTGATGTCGTTGCGAAGCTCGTTCCGATGGGTTCGCAAGGATTTCCGATGACGCTCACGCGCGCGCTCGAAGAATCACCAGACTTGAAAAAAATGTTTGACACCGACGCAAACGTTCGACGCATGATCGAACTCGCAAAGCAGATCGAAGGATGTGCGCGCCACGTTTCGGTTCACGCGGCCGGAACCGTTATTTCGCCAACAGAACTCACCGACTTCACACCGTTACAAATCGATACCAAAGAAGGAAAGATGATCACGCAGTATGAAATGAAAGCCGTGGAAGCGGCCGGACTCGTCAAAATGGACTTTCTTGGAATTCGTAACTTGTCGATTTTGGGAGACGCTGTGTCGCTCGTGAAAAAAATAAAGAACGTCGACGTCGTGATCGATCGATTGCCAACAGACGATAAGAAAACATTCGAACTTCTCGCGACCGGAAAAACGATGGGTGTGTTTCAGTTGAATGGTGATGGGATGACGAAGTATCTCATGGAACTGAAGCCAGAACGCATCGAGGACATCATGGCCATGGTTGCGCTGTATCGTCCGGGCCCGATCGAGTCGATTCCTGAATACATCAAACGCAAACACGACCACTCGCTCATTAGCTTTCTCGATCCTCGCATGAAGGATCTGCTTTCGATGTCGTACGGCGTCATCGTCTATCAAGACGACGTCATGTTAATCGCCATTCATTTGGGTGGGTACTCATGGCTCGAGGCGGATAAACTTCGTAAAGCCATGGGAAAAAAGATTCCGGAAGAAATGGCAAAGCAAAAAATTAAATTGCACGAAGGATTGTTGAAGCACGGAATGTCCGAAAAGAAAGCAAAAGAACTTTGGAATTTGATCGAGCCGTTCGCGGCGTACGGGTTCAACAAAGCGCACGCGGCAAGTTATGGAATGGTTGCGTACGAAACGGCGTACATGAAGGCGAATTTTCCGGCGGAGTACATGACGGCGCTCATGACGGCCGAATCGGGCGATCTTGAAAAGATTGCGGAAGCGGTGTCCGAGTGTCGTCGTATGGATATCGAGGTTTTGCCGCCGGACATTAACGAGTCGCTCAAGAACTTCACATACATCGACGACAATCACATTCGCTTTGGACTTCTTGTGATCAAGAACCTCGGCGAGGAAGTTATTGAGTCGATTCTCTCGGAACGTAAGGCTGGTGGAGACTTTAAAGATCTCGCGGACTTTGTGGCTCGCGTTGCGCATCGAGCGTTTAACAAGAAGTCCCTCGAAGCATTGATCAAGACCGGCGCGCTCGATCGTTTCGCCGAACGTAATCAACTTCTTGAGAATCTTGATCGTCTGTTGCTTCATAATAAGAGTGTACAGAAAGAGAAGACCACGAATCAGCCGAGCCTTTTCTCGACCGCCGCTTCGACGATTCCGCAGACGATCTCTCTTCGTGCCGCCGAGCCGGCAAAGTTGAACACGCAGCTCGCGTGGGAAAAAGAATTGCTTGGGTTGTATGTTTCCGGACACCCGTATCAGAAGATCCACGAGTTCCTCGATGGAACCCTTTTGCATTTGAAAGATTTGCCGAATCAAAAAGACGGCGCGTTCGTCTACGCCGGAGGAATTATTTTGACACCGAAGACGATCGTCACAAAGAAGGGTGATCCGATGGCGTTCATTGGACTTGAGGATATGACGGGGAAGCAAGAGGTGATTGTGTTTCCAAAAACATTTGCGACCGTGAAAGATATTATGGCTGAAGGGCAGATCTGTCTTGTGAGCGCGAAGGTCTCGAAGCGGGAAGGAGAGGAGGCAAAGTTGCTCGCGAACAGTTTCATGATTGTGAGCGAAGAGAATATGCCCGTGATTCTTGAGATGCTGAAAAAGGAACAATGGATGGCGTATCCGGATGTTGTGAGGGGGCAGGGCGGAGAGGGCGGAAAAGGCGGAGAGGAAAAGGTGGAAAAGAAAAGGGAAACGTTGAATATCAAACTACAGGGAAAGCCGACGGCGGAGATGGTGGATGCGGTTCGATCGCTTTTGCAGTCGAAACCAGGCGCGACGCCCGTGTGTTTGCTTGTCGAGTCCGGCGGAAGTCTGCGTCGCATCGAGACCGAGTATCGCGTGAGTCCGACGGAGAGTTTGTTGCAAGAGTTGTCGAGTATTGTTGGGGCGCAGAATGTGGAGGTGGAGAAGTAGAAAACAAAGAGCTGCAAAGTGAAAAAGTCAAAAAAGTGGAAGAGTGATTGTGTGGGAAGTTTTTTTAAAAAAAGAAACATCCTTCACTTTTTGACTCTTTCACTTTTTCACTTTGCGACTCTTGTGTTATAATCCCCTCATATGGCCACAAAGAAAGTTGCAACTCGTAAGCGGGTTCCGGTGAAACGTGTGATTCGCGTTTCGGAACAGGCGGAAATTAAAATGCCGCCGCCGCATTTGCACGCAACCGCTGTTCCTCTCATGTTGTACCGACGCATCGCTCTTGCGTTTATTGTTGTGGTTGCAGCCGTGCTCCTTGTCGTCATGTATTTGTCCACCATGCAAGCGGTCATTCATGTGAAACCCGTTGCAAAGGATTTTTCTTCGGACTTGATTGTGCATACGGCCATGACTCCGCTTGATGAAACAGATATTCGCGGAACGGTCGTCTCTGGATCCATGACAAAAACAAAGACGTTTGAGCCAAGCGGAGAAGGAGCCAAACAGGTTGAAGGAAAATCATCTGGAACCGTGACCATCACCAATAAATCAAACGCGCCACAAGCGTTAGTTGCCACAACACGTTTACTTTCAACATCAGGCGTGTTGTTCCGTCTCGACAAGAGTGTTGTTGCTCCAGCGGGTGGGACGGTCGACGCGACGGTTCACGCAGATAAGCCGGGAATAACGGGCGATATCGGTCCAACACATTTTACGATTCCAGGTTTGAATGAAACAAAACAAGCGCAGATTTTTGCAGACAGCAAGACGGCGTTTACGGGCGGTGTGCAATCTGTGGCTGTCGTCTCGAAGGCAGAACTCCAGAAGTCGATTGATGCCTTGAAAGAGGAGGTGCTCGACAGTGCAAAGGACATGTTGCGCGCGCAAGCAGGCACAGGGTTTGATGGCGAGGTTTTTGCAGCGGATATTACCAATCAAAAAACAAGCATCAAGCCAGACACCGAATCTAAATCGTACGACGTTACCCTCACAATCACGGTCACAGGAGTCTTTTACGATCGTACGGCTCTGAAGAAACTGTTCTCAGAACATTTGTATGAAGGTTTAGGACAAGGACAAGATTTTTCTTCCGGAACCAAGATTGATGACATGGAAGTGACCATCGATCAATATGATTCAACACAAAAGGTCGCGAGCCTCCACGCGCATCTCGAAGGACAGATGACCATCACCCGCACAAACAAAGCGCTCGATGTCGGTCGATTTGTTGGCATGAGCGAGGAAGATGTTCGCAAGACGCTTGTCGCAAGCGGAGTCGCTGAATCCGTCGAGGTCGACTTTTTCCCATTCTGGCTGAACAAGATTCCACGCCTAAAAGACCACATTTACATTGAGTTTAATTAAGTTGACGAGCACCCAAAAAATAGATACAGTTTTTGGGTGTTTTTATTCTTTTCCGCCCTTTCCACCTTCTCCGCCTTTATGTTATCTCCTGAACAACTCGAACATCGCCGACACTCGCTGGCTCACCTACTCGCCGCGGCCGTTATGGAGCTTTGGCCAGACACCAAACGTACCATCGGTCCTGCGATCGACGACGGATTTTATTACGATTTCGCATTTTCAACACCCATCACCGAAGAAGATCTTCCAAAAATTGAAGCAAAGATGAAATCGATTCTTCCCGCTTGGGATAAGTTTGATCGTGAAGATGTTTCGGTTGATCAAGCAAAACAAGCGTTTGCTGACAATCCATTTAAGCTCGAACTCATTAATCAATTTTCCGGCGAAGGACAATCGCTCACATTTTATAAGTCGGGCGCATTCTCGGATCTTTGTCGCGGAGGCCATGACGAAGGGTTGTCACATGTCGATCCTGAGTCGTTCAAACTCTCGAAAGTCTCCGGTGCGTATTGGCGTGGAGATGAAAAGAATCCGATGTTGACGCGTATCTATGGTTTGGCTTTCGAGACGAAAGCGGAACTCGACGTGCATCTTGCGATGCTCGAGGAGGCGAAGAAGCGTGATCACCGCAAACTCGGTGCGGAACTCGAACTGTTTACATACTCCGCACTCGTTGGATCAGGACTCCCAATGTTTACACCGCGAGGAACCGCGATGCGCGAATCGCTCACCGGGTTCGTAACAGCACTCATGAAACCGCATAAGTACTCGCGCGTGTGGATTCCGCACATCGCGAAGTCGGACTTGTACAAAACTTCAGGACACTGGGACAAGTTTGCGGATGATATTTTTCATGTCACAAGCAAAAAGACAGACGACCAATTCGTGTTGAAACCCATGAACTGTCCGCATCACACGCAGATTTATGCGTCAAAGATGCGCAGCTATCGCGATTTACCACTCCGCTTCGCAGAAGCAACAACCGTTTATCGCGATGAGAATACGGGGCAACTCGCCGGCCTCACGCGTGTTCGATCCATCACACAAGATGACGCGCACGTTTTTGCTCGTCCTGATCAAGTAAAAGAAGAAGTGCTCAAAATCTACGACATCATCACCAAATTTTACGCCGCGTTCGGCATGCCGTTGCGCATTCGTTTATCCGTCGATGATCCGGAGCATCCTGAGAAGTATCTGGGTGGAGCAGAAGTTTGGTCGAAAGCGGTCGCATCGTTAAAAGAACTTCTCGAGGAACTCGGGAAGACGTACGAACTCGGAGTCGGAGAAGCCGCGTTCTACGGACCAAAGATTGACTTCATCGCGACCGATGCGATTGGACGCGATTGGCAGCTCGCCACCGTTCAGCTCGATTTCAACCTTCCAGAGCGCTTTGAACTTGAATTCCACGACGCAGACGGACAAATCAAGCGCCCCGTCATGATTCACCGCGCGATCCTCGGATCCGTCGAGCGTTTCATGGGAGTGCTTATCGAGCATTACGCCGGCGCCTTTCCATTCTGGCTCGCACCTGCACAAGTGCGCGTGGCGACCGTAAGCGAGGCCTTTATTCCGTTTGCCACAACCATCCTCGATCAACTCACCGACGCCGGCATACGCGCTGAGCTCGACGACTCGAATGAGAAAGTTGGAAAGAAAATCCGCGAAGCCGCAACCATGAAAGTGCCATGGACGATTGTCATCGGACAAAAGGAAGTGGATGGGGGAGATTTCAAAGTAAACGTATTCGGACAGACGGAGGATGTGATGATTGCCGCAAGCGAACTTGTCGCAAAGGCAGTCGAAGCGTCGAAGTATCCGATCATGTAACGTAACAAAAACACCCTGCCGTGGCGGGGTGTTTTTTATTTTATCGAGGAACTTCGATTTTTGGAGATGACACCTCTTTTTGTAGACTCTTTTTCGCGAGAGACTCTGTCGGAGAGCTGATCACACGCGTATTGTATGCTTCTTCGACAAATCGATTGAGTGCTTCGCGAGTGGCTGCAGCATCACCATTCAGACTTGCCCAGAATCCAGGTTTTTCCGTGAATTGATAAAGCGCTTGAGGTGTGTTGTATTTTCTGAGAATTCCTTTTGGAACACCCATTGTAAGCAAGGAAGCTTCCGTTGCTCCTGGCCCCGCGGATTTATCCCATGCTTGCCACGCTCCACTGAGCTTTTCAACACCTGCTTTATTCCACCATCCTGATTCCGTTTCTTTCGTTGGCGCTTGTCCTTGTTTTGATTCAACGTGAGCACGATACAAATTGGAAAGCAAAGACGCTTCCGTTTGACCCACAGCCCCTCGGCCGATCATGGTTTGCACCGCCTCCTCCACAGTCGCATAGTCATCAAAGTTCACGCCCCACAGATCTTGTGCAACTTGTGCAGATCCGAGTGTGTCTTGATTTGACGTTGCATAATTCTCCATCAGCTTCACCGCCTTTTTTGGATTTGTTGTTTTGAGGAAATCGATACGATCCTGAACCGCTTCCACATTATTCATGTCTAATGGTTCTTCTGTTTTTACACTATCCATTTTTTGTGTTGGGAACTTGTCTTTGTTGACTCTTATACTTTCAAAAACCGTTTGCGGTTCAAGACCGAGTTCTTGTTTCGCTTGCGTTTCTGCATCCTTATATGAGAATGGTTTGCCGCTTTCAATCTTTTGATTCATGATTTCTTGCGCACGTTCTTCAACAGTTGTGGCTTTTTGTGGTTGTTCAGATGGTTGTGCGTCACCCGCAACCCAATCACCAAATCCTGGCATGCCATCAGATTCGCGTTTCTTTTTTGCAAGCATGGCTGGTGTAATGACAGGCATCTCAACCGCTCGCTGAGAAGCCTCTGGTGCGTCTGTACGGCCACCCACCACATCTGGTAATTGTGTGACTGAATCGTCAGGCGATTCCTCTAACTCAGACTCTCGGACAACACGCGGTTCTTCTGCTCGTTTGGCTGTCGTACGAATTTGTGCCTGCACAGCAAGTTTATCTGCATCCTCTTTTGTCCATTGTCGACCTTCTGCCGCGGCTTTTTCTTTGCCAGCTTTACGTTCTGCCCAGAATTGATCATCAAGATCTGCTGCAGGAACATCCGCTCGTTTTATTTCTGCTTTTGTTTTTTCCAACGCTGCAGGTTGTGCGAATCCAGTTTCATCTTCATCTCCCGCACTAAAACGCGAGTCGAGGAGGCCTCCTTCCTCTTCTTCTGCAGGCTCGGCTTTCGGTTCAATTGGACTCAATCGACCTTCGGCAAGATCTGTTTTGAATTCTGCAATGATTTCACGGGTGCCTTTTGAAAGATCTTTATTTTTGTCTGCGGTGCTTACATATGCTTCGACCATGCCTGGGTTTTCGCGATGCATGGTTGCGAGTTTTGCGTACAAATCAAATTTCGCTCCCGCGATTTTGTGATCCGCGCCTAAATCAATATTCACTCCCGCTTTTTCCAATTGTTTTCCTTCGCGATCTAATTGCTTGATGCGGCTTTGAATTTGTTTGAGTTTTGTTTCTACTTCTTTGCGTGCCTTGTCCATTTTCGCATATGCTGTGTCTACATTTTTTGTGTTTCCTGCTTTTTCTAACAAGCGCAACCCAAATTCTAAATGCGACATGGTTAATGCAATTTGATCTGCCTGACTTTTCCAGTATCCTTTTTTGCCTTTAACACTCTTAAGCGCTTCTTGTTTTTCAAGAAGTTGTTTTGCGGTTGCTTCCTCAATCAGTTTTTGTGCTTCTGCTTCCGCCATTTGAATTTGATCAACACGCTCAAGGACAGGCATCATGGCACTGTGACGATCCATTTCGTTTTTTGCCGCCTCCCAAGTCAGCTGGTCCTTTGCGGTATCCATGAGTTTTCCAAGTTCTTTTTGTCGTGCTTTTACAGCATCAATGCCTTTTTCATAGATCGGTTCAGGAGTAACAACAACAAATCCTTCCATGCGATCCATAGCGACTTGTTTTTCTGCCTTGCTTGCGTTTGGGTTGAGACGTGCTTCTGTTTGAAGCATTTGTTGTTCAAGGGCATAAATATCCGCCTGAACGTCATTGTATTCTTTTTCGCTTCCCGCCTGTCTTGCTTTTTGCATGAGTTCTCGTTGCTGCGTTTGAAGTTCTGCCAAACTTTTTTCCGTTGCAGCTTGTTTGACTTCCGGGTGCTGCTCCAATTTAGAACGCAACAAAGCCATCATGGCTTCATTTGGATTTTTTTGAGATTTCAACGCCTCGCTGACAAGCGCGAGGGGATTCGATTCGATGCCTTTCAAAGATGCTGCACGCGCTTCCGCGGACAATCCTGGCATGGAGCTTAAAATCGCTTTTGCCATGGCGTCCACGCTTCCCGCCAACTCGTTAAATGTTTTTGCTGCTTCTAATTTTGCGGTTGCTTCTTTGGAATCAATAGCGTGAAGACGTGTTTCACCGTCTGCGCCAATACGTGCATAGGTCTGTGTTCTTTCTGATGCACCAACAAAAACTTCTTCTCTTTTGGAGCCATCTAGAGCTTTTATCTCGCGTACATTTCCGATATCGTGGCCAATATCTGTTTTTTCAACGACAAGATCCATAGCCTGTTCTTGGGTTTTTTCTGATTCGGGTCCGAAAGCCATTTCTTCCGCTTCAGAATCCATTTGACGAGCCTCTGTTGTTCTTGCCATATGAAAAATTTTAAGGATAGGTGAATTGAGATGAAAATAACACAAAAATGTGTTTTTGTCAATCGAACATTGACAAATCTTGATTTTATGATATCGTATTTAGCCGACAAGCACAACGGCCAAGGAGTCCACAGTGTCATGAATCTCACCGTCGCTTCGAATGATGGCCATGAACCTCCCCGCGTTTTTTCCATGCTGTCCAGAGTGAAACCGCACGCAAGAATTCTTGAGACTTGTCAGGAGGCGTTTTCAGCCTCGCCTGCATTCGCCGCGTATCTCGCAAAGCGCATTGCGGAGCAGAATGGATCGGTTCTGGTTGCACAATTGTTCGTCAATCAGTTCCGGCTTTGTTTTCCGGACTCACTGAAGACCGTTTCGCCCGAACAGGTGATTCGCCTAGGGGTCGATCACGATCCGTCGGCGGTTATGCACATGTTCGAAGCGCTCCACCATTCGGGATTTCGGATCATGGAAGCGCTCATCCGTCTCGAGATCAACCTGAAGGGGGATATCGAATCTGACGATGGAGAGCATTACGCCCAGCCCGAACACAAGGCGGTCGATCTTGCTCAGCTCGTTCCTTTCCAACACCTGTTCATCTGCGCCTCCGCCATGCTCGCCGGCGTTACCATTGACCCGCGTGCACAGGCTGCGTAATTCGCTCAAGATCCCAAAAGGGTCTTTTTTCTTTGCCTTCCCATTGACATTTTCCGTCTTTTGCCGTATGATCACTTCGCCAATTTCGGCAGGAGGTGTTTCGTCATGACGGTGCAAACTGGTGGTGATCGTGGTCGTAGGGAAAGTCCTTCGAGTCGGTTCAATCAAGGTGATCCGTCGTCTCGGGCCAAGGCCAAGGCGGCGCTCGATGCTGTCCTTGTACATCCGTTCTGGGCTCAGTTTCCGAAGGCACTTTCCGACGCGCTCGATCGCGCCGAACAGTCTTTCGACAAGGCTGAATTCGATGAGGCTCTTGTGGATCGTGTGGCAAATGCGCTGCGCCTTGTCGCAGAGCGCGGCAAGTTCGGTGAGCCGGAGGAAGCGTTTCTCCGTGCGGCTCGAGCTGAGTTTTCGGGAAAGAAGGGGTTCGCCGAAACGGCAATCGATTTTGCGCAGGCGGTTGCCGGCGCGGTCGATCCGGAAGACACGAAGTCCCCGAGCCGCGTACGTGATCACCTGGATCTCGTCCGGTTCGTCTACACTGCCGCGCGCGACAAGCCGGAGCTTCTCGAGCTTCTGAATGACAGCGCCTACAAGAACCTCGACCCGTCCGTGGTCAACAATCCCAATCTCGACAAGCTCCTCATCGAGCTTCACGAGAAGGGGCTCTTGCAGCACAAGCGACACATCGACGCCGTTCGGGTCATGCTCTCGCCGCTTCGTGCGAACTGGACCATGGAGCGGTGTGACGAAGCTCGTCGACTGTTCGGCAACGTCGGCTATCTCGAGAACATCGAGCTCGTCGCGCTTCGCCGCAACATCGACCGCTATCGGACGGAATACCCGAAGATCGCGGGCAAGGTGAAGTCACCCGCCCACGCGCTTCGCCTCCAGTACTCGGAAGAAACCGTCCTTCGCTTCGAGTTCGTGTGCCTCACGATGCACGTCGCTCGCATCAATATCCACGCCTAAGACTCTCACCTGAGGGTCTTTTTTCTTTTTCGGTTTTCTGCTTTACTACTGTCGAAACGTGCAGGGTCAAGGGACCCCGCCTATAACGTATTATGTCTGACATAAAACCTAAATTTCACCTCATTACGTACGGCTGTCAGATGAACAAAAATGACTCTGAGCGCATGGAAGCGTTGCTTCATGGGCTTGGGTTTGCGTCGACGGATACGCCGGCCGAGGCGGATTTGATTTTGATCAACACATGCTCGGTCAGACAACAGGCCGAGGATCGTGTGTTTGGAAAAGTGCATGAGTTTGAGGCGCTGAAGGAAACAAATCCAAAGCTGATCCTTGGCATCACGGGTTGTATGGCGGGGCGAGATCGCGACGGGGTGATTCGTAAAAAGATTCCGAGTGTGGATTTGTATTTCAGAACGGCAGACATGGGACAGCTGCCGCGATGGATCGGGGAACTTCGTCCAGAGCTTGTGAATAGCACAGATCTTGTCGAAGATTATCTGAAAATCAACCCAGAACGTCGCTCGGTTCGCCAAGCGTTTGTTTCGATTCAAACCGGATGCAATAAGTTTTGTACGTATTGTGTTGTGCCGTTTGCTCGAGGTCTCGAGAAGAATCGTTCGGTTAAAGACATTCTCGACGAGGTTCGAGATCTCGCGGCGCACGGATGCATCGAAGTGACATTGCTCGGACAAACCGTAAATAGTTATCTCGCACCTGATGTCGAGAATTTTTCGGAAGAGAATTCTTATCAAAATCATTTCGCAAAACTTTTGTGGGAAGTGAACCAGATTCCAGACATTAAACGTTTGCACTTCACCGCGCCGCATCCTCTTCACATGACAGATGAAGTCATCGATGCGATGACGCTTCCGGCACACGTGAACTTCATTCATCTTCCGGTTCAGGCTGGTGACAACGAAGTTCTTCGACGCATGAATCGTCGATATACGATCGAGCAGTTCCACGAGGTTATCGGACGTCTTCGCGCAAAGATCCCGAACCTCGCAATCGGAACCGACATCATTGTTGGCTTCTCGGGTGAATCACCGGAACAGTTTCAAAAGACGATCGATTTGTATCGCGATGTGAAGTTTGATATCGGATACACAGCGAGATACTCGGAACGATCGGGGACGGCGGCGAAGCGGGCGTTTAAAGATGATGTGACGCAAGAAGAAAAGAAGCGTCGCTGGAATGAATTGCAGGCTGTGATGGAAGAGGTTGTGCGCGAGAAGAATCAACAATATGTCGACGAGATCGTGAGTGTGCTTGTCGAAAGACATGAGGCACCAAAGATTACAGACGAGATGCTCGCCATGCCAGAAAAGATTCAAGAATTGCTCGCGGCACAACCCGGAATGTGTTTTGGAAATTCGCGCGAAATGAAACTTGTGACGTTTGTGGGTGGAAAAGAATTGGTTGGCGAGATCGTCAACGTTAAAATAACAAAAGCAGAAACTTGGATCCTTGAAGGACAAAAAACATGAAACCAAAAGTGATTGCTATCGTTGGGTGTACGGCGAGCGGGAAAACCGCGCTCGGAATTGAGGTTGCCAAATTGGTTGGTGGAGAAGTGATTTCGGTGGATTCTCGGATGGTTTATCGCGGCATGGATGTTGGAACCGCGAAGCCAGAGGGCGAATGGAAAACGGGAGAGATTACGATCGGCGGGCGTATTGACCAGTTGTTCGGTGCGCGTAAAGAATTCTTTGTTGAAGATATTCCACACTGGGGAATCGATCTCGTAGATCCGGACGAGGAATACTCGGTCGCACAATTTAAAGAGTACGCCGAGAAAAAGATTACGGAAATTGTGAAACGCAAACATGTGCCGATCCTGGTTGGCGGAACGGGATTGTGGCTCTCGGCTGTGATTGACAACCTCGATTTATCTTCGACGCCATCGGACGATGTTTTGCGCGAACAACTCGAAGCAAAGTCTCTTGGAGACCTTTTTCACGAATACAAAAAACTTGACCCAATCGGTTCCGAACAAATCGATCGCGACAACAAGCGTCGCGTTGTGCGCGCGCTTGAGGTTTCGATCCTTACCGGTAAACCGTTTTCCCAATTACAAACACGTGGCGTTTCGAAATACGACGTTTTGCAAATCGGTTTATCTGTTGATCGAGATGTGTTGTACGAGCGCATTAATGATCGCGTAGACGAAATGATCGCGAAAGAACTCGTCACAGAAGTTAGATCGCTGAAAGAGAAATATGGTTGCACGATCGAGAGCATGACCGGAATTGGTTATCGACAAGTGTGCGAGTTTCTCGAAGGTCGATCTTCGCTCAAAGATGCCATCGAAGAAATCAAAAAAGATACGCGGCATTATGCCAAGAGACAGATGACGTGGTTTCGTCGAGATGAACGGATCGAATGGATCGTAAATCCAAAAGAAGCAATTACGCTTGTTGAAACATTTTTAAAATAAAAAAGTCTCCGAATGGAGACTAGAGAGCTTTGGGTTTTCCGTAAGTCATATGCGCAACATGGACGTGGTTGCGTCGTTCTTCACGTTTGCCTTTGTACATGATTTCACTTGCAAGCATGAACAGCTGGTCAAAGAGCCCTTCCATATTGGAATCGGGTTTGACGTATGCGTTTGCCACGCCAACCGTAACGGTTTGTTTGATGGTGGTGTTCCCGATCGTGCACTGAGAGCTTTCTGTAGCTGAACGAATACGCGATCCGATCAGCTTTCCGTTGCCCATCAGTTGGTCAAGATTTGCAAGTGTCGTGCCAGTTGCAACCCGTGCCGTATCAGACCAAGGTCGATCTCGATCTCGATGTGTTTGTTGTTCTGCGGGTTTATTCGCCGCGGCAAACACTACAAATTCTTCACCACCCCAACGTGCAAGCACGTCGTCGTTTCTCGTTGACCGGCGCAAGATGTCGGCAAACCAGCGCAAGACTTGATCGCCTGCTTCTTGGCCATACTGTTTGTTGACCTGACCAAAGTGATCAAGGTCGAGCATGAGTACGGAGATGAGGCCATCGAATTTCTTTCCACTCAATCGAGCAAGATTTTGTTCAATGATCGAACGCGCGGGTTCTTGCAACAGAAGATTTGTTTTCTTGTCATAAATCTCTCGTGTCCGCAATTGCATGATGAGCGTTCGACCAATCGTCGTTTCAAAAAACATCCGGGTCGCTTCTCGTTCATGCATATTTGGATAAAGACCCGTCGGATGACGCATGCCGTCCGGAAAGGTAAGAATCACTTCGCCTTCGCGGGAAAAGGCAATAGAAAGTTCCGGTTGCTCGCCCATGAGTTCCTCCGTGTGTTTACATTGTCATATTGGAATGTATGACGGGGGATTACACCAGAAAAAGGCCGGAATGTCAAGGAATAAAAAATCCCCACGAGTGTTCGTGAGGAGGAAAGAGGTCTACTTCTTCATGCTGCCGGCGATCTGCATCAGGCTCGTCAGAGTGCTTGCCTTGACGCGGGCGAGGGTGAGCTGCATTGCGTCCTCACCATTGAACCCAGCGGCGAGGAAAGCCTGAAAGTCGGCCCTGATCGCCTTTGCGTCCATCTCGCGGTTGCGCTGGAGCTGCGGCTGCAACTTTTCACGACAGTCGAGGAACGCATCCATGAGTGGGGCGATGACCGCCACGATCAAGTCCGGAGCGATTTCGGTCACGGTCTTCAGTGTGCTTTCGCCCACCATGATCATCGGCCAGCTCTCGTCGAGCTTCTGCTGGAATCCCTGCAGAACCACAAATGGAGCCATTTCGGTCTTGAGTTGAATGAACTTCACTTCGATTTGCTTGTATTCCGAGGTGAGCGCATCGAGTTCCGCCTGGGCTTGATCGCGTTCAGCCACGATCGAGTCCTTGCTGGCAAGTGCCTCTGCGCGCTTTGCATCATCCTGGATGTAGTAGTTGCGGTTTTCCGGATTTTGTCCGAATTCGATTTGTTGAATCGCGCGTGCGTATTGGCTGACCTTTTCTTGCGCCACACCCTTCAGACCCGCGCTGCGACTACCGCCTTCGATCTCCTGCGCACGAATTTGCAAGGATTTCTGCACATCTTCGAGTCGCTTGAGTTCGGCCGCCTGATCCGCACTGAAAATCTGCACTTTCTGCAACATGTCGCCTCTCCATGTCCCAATCGGGACAGTTACATGATCGAGGAGGAACCGTTCTTCCTCGATCATGGTTCACATTGGAACGCGTGAGAATACCAGAAAATTGCGTTTTTGTCAACCTAAAAACCGCCCAAAAGGCGGTTTTATTGGTTTTCTTACGATTTTAGCTTCACGAGCAACATATTCCTTGTCACTCCCGGATCCGCGGTTCCTTGCGTTTCTTTCATAACAAGTCCCACAAAGAACGGAAGCAGCTTCTCCTCACCCGCCTGATAGCGAAGCACTTCTGCTGGATTGCTTGCAAGCGCACGGTCGATTATATCGGCAAGTGCTCCTGCGTCGTCCATGGTTCCAAGTTTCAGGTCTTCCATGATGTGTGTTGGATCCGCTCCCGCATCGAGCATCGCGTTCAATACTTTGAGTCCGGCAGTTCCGTTCAACTTGGTCGTCGCGATCAAGGTGATGAACTCAGCGAAATTCTCCGGAGTGATTTTGCAAATACGAATATCAATGCTGCGTTCCATCATGAGTCCACCGAGTTTCGACAATAGCCAACCGGAGACGAGTCTCGCCATTTTTGGTTTCTCTGTCTCCCAGTCCAGGTCGCCTTCAACAGAGCTGAGCCAAGACTGCAACTCCGAGAATGTTTGTTCGGCAAAGTCTGCGAGTGCAGGATCATCACACATTTGCGCAGCGTCCGACGGTTTCAGTGCGTATTCTTCGACCATTCGTGCGCGGCGTGCGGCCGGAAGTTCCGGCATTTTGAGTTTGAGTTCTTCGGCGAGTGCGGCGAGATTCAAAGGTGGAATGTCTGGTTCCGGAAAGTAGCGATAGTCCGCTGCGTCCTCTTTCGATCGTTGCAGCTCAGTCACACCCTTCACATCATTCCAACCGCGTGTGGTCGAGACGGTCACCGGCGTTTCATCCTCCCAGAGTTTTGTTTGACGCTTGATTTCAAATTCAAGTGCACGTTCCACATGACGAAACGAGTTCAGGTTTTTGATTTCTGTTTTTGGATTGAAGCGCGCGCCGACCACTTGTCCGTTCTCATCGATCTCGCGGAGCGAAATGTTCGCATCACAACGCATGTTTCCTTTTTCCATGTCCGCATTCGAAACATCGAGATAGCGCGCGATGCGCTGGAGTTCATGCAAAAAGGCTTTTGCTTCTTTTGCATTGGTGAAATCCGGTTCCGTGACGATTTCGATCAGAGGGGTTCCGCCACGGTTGTAATCGACGAGGGTTTTTCCTTCGACGCCGTGCGTGTTCTTCGCAGCGTCTTCTTCGAGGTGAGCTCGCGTAATTCCAATACGAACTCGTTCGCGCGGAGAGTCTGGAACGTCTACTTCGAGATGGCCGTTTGCCGCGATCGGCAGATCGTACTGCGAGATCTGGTACGCCTTTGGAAGATCTGGATAAAAATAATTTTTGCGATCAAATTTGGAATGTGAAGCGATCGAGCAATTCAACGCAAGACCCATCATGGTTCCATAGCGAATTGCCTGCTCATTTGGAACCGGAAGCGTGCCAGGATTTCCAAGACAGATCGCACACACATTTGTGTTTGGAGAAGCACCAACATCATGCGCAGGGCATGCACAGAACATTTTGGATTTGGTTTTCAACTGCAAGTGGATTTCTAATCCAATAACCGGAATCAGCATAGGGGGAAAGTGAAAGAGTGGAAAAGTGGAAGAGTGAATGTCTGGGGAGCTTTCTTTTTAAAAAAGTCGCATCATCCAACACTTTTTCACTCTATCACTTTTTCACTTTGTGTTTCTTTAGTTTCTCTCAAATGTTTATACAACAAGGTCATATACGTGGCAAGCAGCGGGATGGCGAAGATGCCGATGATCGATTGTAAGAGATTTATCCACGCTGGGATGCTTGTTTGTGTGGTGAGATTTTTTGTGTCGACGCCCGTTGCTCCATCAGCGATGGAAACAATGAGTGATACGAGAATGGCGTACACAAATCCGATCATGAGCGGGCCGCCAATAAGGCGATAGAGAACGGAAAAGAATCGACCTTCGGAAAGAGAGCGGCTGAATTTCAAGGCTTCCATATCACGCTTGCCATCCAAGACAGCAGATGTTTGGGCAAAGGCAAACCAAACAATGGCGATGAAGCCTGGGATGACGAGAAGAATAAAACCGAGAAGAACGAACAGAAGATGCAAGACGAGAATGCGTGCGGCTGGTTGTAACAGGGTGGCGGAGTATTTCTTGACCCCGGTTTCATCAAACGGATGTTTTTCAACAATGGCGTTTACAATCAAGACAAGAATGATTCCTGTCCAGAAGGTAATGATGAATTCTGCGATGGTAAAGAGAAGATCAAACGTGATGGTGAGAGGATTATCTGCCGAAAAGAAACTCAGGAGGAAATATCCGGTAAACGGAAGAAGAAGCCAGGCACTGTAGCCAACCATCAACCAAAAATTTGAGCGATACAATTGTAGGCTCAACAACAGAAGATCGAGAGGTGAACGAAGGGGGGCTTTAGGCGCTTTGTTCGGTGAGGCTTTGGTAGAGGAGAACATCAGATAAGAAGAAAAGAGGGTTGAGAAAAATCATCACAAGAACCGGAAGGACCGAGACGATGAGCGCGATCAGTCGTTGTTGCACATCAAGGTTGAAGCCAGTTGAACTCACAATAAGTGCATTCAAAACAAGTTGGATCACGATGGCAATCAGAATACCAAACAGCAAGAACACGATTTTTGGAAGAATGATACGAATAAGAACGGCCCAGAATTTTCCTTGTGTCAGCGCGCGGCTTTTTTGAAGCGCTTGTTTGTTTTTGATGTGATCCAAAATGGCTGCATACGGTGCCATCATGTAATACAGCGTCCACTTTGTTGTCAGAATGATGCTTGCAATGAGGCCGAGGATGAGCAGAATATTCGCCGTTCCAAGAAGCCACGCGTTTTGTGCCAATAATCCGATCGCTCCAAGGATAAGAGCTGGACCAAACGTGATGATCTGTGCAAGAAGAAGTGTGAGCCCAACGAGGACGGTTACGACAAGAGCAGGAAAATATCTTCGTTGTGTTTCGCGCATGACGCTTGAGATACTCATGCGCTTCCCATCGATCACGGATTTTGCCCCAATGGCGAGGGAGACAAAGACCCAGAATCCAAGGAGGGGAGAGAGCAACAGGTTTGCAAAGCTGTATAGGGCGACACCTGTGACTTCCCCGAACGTGAATTTAGTGTGATACGCAATCGCGCCTACGCTTGGATACAAAAGCAGGGCGATCGTGTTTAAGATGGCGACAAGAACGAGCCAACCAGAAAGCTGCAAAAAGAACGGGAGGTTCGCTCGATATTTGTCCCAAGATTGATCAATGAGCTCACCAACGGAAATGAGAGGTTTCATAATGGAAAGGCTTGAGAGGCGAGAGAGGCTTGAGGGGCCGAAGAATAATGGAAACATTATAACAAACTATCCTGTTGAACCAAAACCGCCGCGACTTTGGTGTGCTAAATTTTGGACTTCGTTGAAATCACATTTCATGATAGGGACAAACATTCCTTGTGCTAATCGATCTCCCGTTTTGACCATGACGGGTTCTTTCGTGAAGTTTAGAAGTTGCAATAAAAGCTCGTCTTCCGGTCCACAGAAATCTTGATCGACAATGCCAAATCCTTGGGGAACACACAGGCCGAATTTTTTGGGGAGGGATGATCGGGCGGCAATGAGAAGGGTGTAGCCGACAGGGACACAAATAACAAGCCCCGTTTTGAGCCGAACAATTTGACCAGGTTCAATGGTTGCGTCCTCAATTGGGGCTAAATCGAAGGCGCAGGCGCCAGGGGATTTGTACTCTGGCAAAAGGGCGTCCGGATGTGTGCGAAAGATGTCCACAGGGATGTTCATACCCGCCTATTCTATCAAAAAATGCAGATAGCAACATCCCTCCGGGTTTGGTAGCATGGGGGCATATGAAAGCGTATTTGGATCTCGTAAATAAGGTTTTGGACACAGGAACCATGAAGTCGAACCGTACAGGGACGGATACGGTTGCGATTGCGGGCGCGATGTTTGAGCACGACATGCGTGATGGATTCCCGATGCTCACAACCAAAAAAGTGCCGTTGCGTTTACCCGCAATCGAACTTGAGTTTTTTTTGAATGGAAAAACGGACAAGGCGTGGCTGCAAGAGCACAACAGTCACATCTGGGACGAATGGTGTGCGCCGCATATTGTTCCGTATGGGCATGATGCGGAAACGAAAGCGCGTATGCGCGAAGAGCGCGAGCTCGGACCTATCTATGGATTTCAGTGGCGACACTTTGGTGCAGAGTATGTTGATCACACAACAGATTATTCTGGACAAGGTATTGATCAAATAGCGAAGCTCGTCGAGACACTCAAACGAGATCCGCATGATCGTCGCATGATTGTGAGCGCATGGAATCCGGCTGCGCTGCATCAAATGGCATTACCTCCATGTTATTACGGATTTCAGGTGACCGTTTTGAACGGACGTCTGAACCTTCTTTGGAATCAGCGATCTGTGGATGTGGCCCTCGGACTTCCGTTTGATATTGTCGCGCATGGATTACTTCTTCATCTCCTCGCAAAAGAGGCGGGACTCAAAGAGGGAAGACTCGTCGCGTTTCTTGGTGATGTACATGTGTATACAAACCACATCGATGGACTTCGCCAGCAGTTGTCTCGAGAACCTTCGATGTTGCCGCAAATAAAGACCGAGAATTTTACCTCGATCTTTGATTGGAAACATACGGACACCACTGTCGAGGATTATAATCCGCACCCAAGTATTAAATTCGAGATTGCTGTATGAAGATCGAACTCATCGCCGCCATGTCGCTCAATGGCAAAATCGCCGCGTCGCCGGATCAGTCCTCGCTCGAGTGGACCTCAAAAGAGGACACGAAGTTTTTTGTTGAAAAAACAAAAGAATGCCGTGTGATGATCATGGGTCGAAAGACGTTTGATACGATCGGGCGCGCGCTCAAGGATCGATTGATGATTGTGATGACGTGTGATCCGGAGAAGTATGTGCCGATCGACGGAGTGGAATTTACGGACCGAACGCCGCAACAGATTCTCGAGAATCTCGAAACACGCGGCTACACCTCGGTCGCTATTACCGGCGGGGCGGGTGTCTATTCGATGTTTCTAAAAGAAAAGTTAGTAACCGATGTTTTTCTCACCATCGAACCGATTTTGTTTGGAAACGGAATCTCGCTTGCGGAATCGTTTGGAGATGTTAAGCTCATATTCGTTGAATCCAAAACGCTCGGTGAGCAGGCCGTGCTCTTGCATTACGAGGTTGTATGATTACGTATCCATACCTTCCGCCCAATCGCGGATTCAAATTTGTTCCTTTGAGTGATCCACACATGAAGACTGCCGAAGTAGCTCGTCGCGAGTGCGCGGGCGATTCTTTGTATCCTGTGGGAGTTGTGCTTGTTCGAGACGGACAAGTTCTCGCACGTGCGGGAAACGGGTTTAATCGCGGGAGTTCCTCGAAGCACATCTGTCCTCGAGTGGTTCTCGAATGTCCGAGTGGAACAGGCTACGATTTGTGTACATTGCACGATTCGATTGGCCACGCAGAGCCTATGCTCATGCAAGTCGCGCTCGAACAAGGCATCGATCCAACTGGAACTGATGTCTATATGTTCGGCCACTGGTGGTGCTGCGAGCCATGTTGGAAAGCGATGATCGACGCCGGAGTTCGAGACGTTTATGTTCTCGATGATGCCCATGAGCGATTCAGTCGTGATCGTGTGTTTGCGGAAACGTTGAACGGCTCGCGCACAGATCTTCGGCTCGATCAAGACGGTACGACGTATCGCGTGTTTGTTCCGGAATCGCCTGATCCCATCTTTGTGTTCGAAGCAGACACGCCCGAACTCGCCGCGCGCAGATTCGAAAACGTGCGACGTCAGGTGTAAACCAAAACGACCCTTCGACAAACTCAGGGTCGTTTTTTTATTTCAAGATTTTTGCCTTTTTCAAAACTTCTCTTGGCGAATCTTTGTACGGATGTAATTTCCCGAGTGCCTTCAATGCTTGTTCCTTTGTAATAAACCCAACCGTCACCTCGCGCGCGAGTCTCGTGCTGTCCGGATGAAACCCGAGGAGGCGCTTTGCCATGCGTTCTGTGGATCGTGCAAATAAACACGAGTTTGAATTCGACTCGATAAAATCCTCACCGGTCGGCGGCTTCCATCCAATCTTTTTTAAAATGCGTTTTGTTTCGCTACTTGTTCGTTGCAACAAAAACGGAAGATGAAACACGTACACAGCGGGTTTATTTTTATACGGCTGTAATTTTCGAACTCCAGATACGACATAATCTTTTCCGGATTGCGCCGCACTCAAGTTTGTCCACTCATTGATTCCAAGAACGATCGCGCGTGCGCCGCGTTTCAGCGTCTCGTCATAATACGCACGAATCACCATGCGACGACAGAGCTGACAGGTTCGCACAAACACGGGTGAGTGTTTGCACTTTACCGAATAATGTTTGCGTCCCTCTGCGTATGCTTTTTGAAACGCGAGCTTTGTCTTGAGCGTAAACGGTTTCTCGTACAAAGCAACCGTCTTCTCGTACGATGCATGATCGATCGGGCGAACGTACGATCGGATGTCGATCTCCTCGTGCGGAGTGCTGAGCAACTTCGCCATTTCTTTTGATCGCGGAACGGTCGTGTGTGGAAGATATCCAAGGTTAAATGTGACCGCGAGCGGGTTGAATCCCATTTGTTTAATGGAAAGCAATGTGGCTGTACTGTCTTTTCCGCCAGAGAGACCGACGAGGATATCGTGTTTATTCGAACCGGTGCCGATGAACGACTCGAGAAATTCAAGCTCTTCTTGAAGATGGTTTGGATCAAAATGTTTCTGGTACGCATCGCAAATATGGCAGAGTCCGTTTTTCTCGAAACGAATTGCAGGATTCTTTGCGGTGTTTACGCAACGCGTGCACATTTGGTTTTGTTTCTCGATCGCGTTCACGATTTGTGTGATGGATCGAGGAATGGAGGTCGAAGCTGTATCGATCACAAGATTCGCAATCTTCTTGATCTGTGTTGTTCGATACAATGCGTTTTCTTTTTTGAGTTCATCGACGGCTTGTTGTTTGGTATAGCCTCGAGATCTCATGAGTCTTCGAACAGCTGTCGCGTCATCCACATCGAGATACACAACGAAGTCGTTGTGTAATCGACAATACTTCGCGTTATCGACTCCTCGCAATCCACTGAATACGATGCTGACCTCCCCCGGCCCCTCCTTGGCAGGAGGGGGGAATGCGTTATCGACATACAACTCATGCAACGCACGCGCAATAAAGTCTGATCCGTATTTCGATCGCAAACGATCAAATGTTTTTATGGCTTCTTCTCGAGACACAACGGATTTGCGTTTCGCGAGCTGTCTCAGTTGTTCGATCAACCTCGCCTCACTCGGCAACTTCTCGACATGCGCCGCAATAGGGAACACAACCGCTGTCGAAGCCTCAACAACGCGCGTACGTAAATGCATCGCCACTTGTTTTGCAAGCGTCGATTTACCACTCCCTGGTTGTCCAAAGAAGGCGATGCAAAGCATATTATGTAAAATCTTCTTCGCTTAATCCCGACATCATGATAATCGATTTGAACGTTCCGTATGGAATTTCTTTCTTTCCCATTTTGACAATAATGTTTCGCGTTGGATTTCCAGCTTTGCGAAATTTGGCGTGCGATCCTTTTTGTGAAATAAAAACAAAGCCATGAGCCAATAACACAGCTAATAGAATTTTGAGTTTGATTGGCTTAGGCACAAACGAAAACACTGGAAACAACATCCGGCTTTCCGACTTTATTGATTTTGGAAACAGGCATATCTTCAAAATACAATTCAACAGCTTCTTGCAACGCAGCAAGTGCTTGTTTTTTTGTGTTTCCAAAACTTGAAACGCCGGAATTTAAATTGAGAGAAACGTAGTATTTCCCTTCTTTCCAGACAATATTGTTTAATCCAATTTTGCGCATAAGATCATGTATTGATTTGAGTTTATCGTATTTTTTCCGTTACGACAACTTAAACTTCTCCTTCATCTCGCCTAGCGTTCCTTTCACCAAATGTGCCCGCTCCTCATCCTTGTCGAGGCGGTATGCTCCCGAATCTGAATTCGTATACTTCGCTGCGCTTACACCGTGCAGATTCGCTTCTTCGATCGTAAGCGGAGATTTTAACTCTTCGAAAATCACCTGACACACGCGCTCGCCTGGGTACACGCGAATGACTTGGTTGCCTGCCTCGTTCTTCATCGGAAAAATCAAATGGCCTTTGTAGCCGTTGTCGATGATTCCAGAGAGCGAGAGGTCGATACCGCGGCGGTTGGTTGAGGTTCTTGGAAAGAGAATCGCCATGAGGTTTGGTGCGTTGATTTCGATAGACTCAAGCGATGTGCCGATTACGAATTCATTTGGGAGGAGTTCGAAAAATTGTCCAGGTTTCAAAATGACTTCTTCGAATTGTTCGCGATGACGTTCAACATCATCAATCGAAATATTGATGGCACGTCGACCCGTTTCGTCGATTACCCAGTTTTTTGGAATCAAAAATTTATAGCCCAAGCGAAGATCGATGGCGTGCGGTTGCAATTGAAATGCATCGATCATCGGATCAAACGCGATTTCGCGTTTGTCGATTGCTGTGAGGATTTCGTGTTTGGTTAATACAGACATAATCTATTATGGGCGGGGTCACCAGATCCCGCATGCAATGGAAGAATATCGCGCATTCACTAAAAAGAAAAGAGCATCCAAAGATGCTCAGACCACAAGTTTTTCAATCAACGCAACCGCGTTCGCTTGCGACGTTTCGAGTGTTCCGCTCGTATCGAGTGTGTGGATGCGAGTTCCTCTCGACTCGAACAACTCACGGAACCAGGGTTCCTTGTAGCGCGCGTCCACGCGACGCGCGAGTTCCACATTCGCAAACACGCCCGTCGCGCCTTGCGCAGCAGGTCGATTGCGAATGCGATCGACGATTGTTTCGACTGGAGTCGAAGTGAGGACGAGGTGTGAGGGTGCGAGTTGCAGCGCGAGTTTGTTTCCTGGGAGATTCAGAATTTCCTCGAGGGACAAACTGTTTGGCTGAATCGGTTGATAGATGATGGATGTCGAGACGCCGCGATCTTGGACGACAATCTTTCCCGCCTCGAGTGCGGGCATGATGAGACGTCGATACATAATCTCGCGATCAATCGCAAATGCATGCGCAAGTTCAGCGCCGCCGTATGGTTCGTCATCACGCGACATCTCGCCACGAATCGCCGCGCCAATCCATTGGCGCGTCGGCTCGAACGTGAAGTACACATCATAGTCGGCAATCTCTGCGAACGTAGGCGGATGCGTTTCTTTCCAGTCTTGTAACCGAAAACATCGCAGCCCTCGACGAGCGAGCGCGTCAAACATCGCCTGAATGACCGTGGTCTTCCCACTGCAAACAATGCCGTCGATCAAGATGAACTTCCCGGAATTCATAGACATAGATCCTCCGTGCTTTACGCACGCCCAAAGTGTACAAAACAAAAAACACCCGCGCAAGGCGGATGTTTTATTGTTTTTACGCTTGGATCTTGATTCCAGGCCCGACGGTCGAAGCAATCACGACATTGCGCAGGAAAATTCCCTTTGAAGAGGATGGTTTCATTTTGCGAATCGCGTCGAGAAGAGCGTTGAGGTTTTCTTTGAGTTGAGCTTCGGAAAACGATGCGCGGCCAAAGATTTGATGAACGTTTCCCGTTGGATCGTTCTTAAAACTTTGCTTACCCGCCTTTTGTTCGGTAATCATTTTTGTGACGTTTGGAGAAACCGTATCGGTCTTTGGGTTTGGCATCATTCCGCGTGGTCCGAGGATACGCGCGAGTTTTGCAATTTTCGGCATCATCGCTGGAGTTGCAACCGCAACGTCGAAGTTCAAGTTTCCAGATGCGGCGATTTCGTTGATGAGTTCTTCTCCTCCAACAATGTCAGCACCCGCTGCTTTTGCTTCGGCTTCTTTTTCTGCTTCCACAAATGCGATAACTTTTTTCGACTTTCCAACTCCGTGTGGGAGAGAAATCGTTCCGCGAATTTGTTGATCAGATTTTGAAGCGTCGATTCCGAGTTTGATGTGAAGTTCAACCGATTCGTCGTACTTTGCAGTTGCGGTCTTTTTAATAAGAGCAACAGCTTCATCAACGGAATAGGTCTTTGATTTTTCAACGAGGCTTTTCGCCGCGCCGAAACGTTTGCTCTTTGGCATAATGTTGTGTGTGGTACGAACGATCGCAAGCGATCTCCCACAAGGTAAGTAGAGAGTAGAAAGTAGAGAGTAGAAAGGATTTGAAAAACGCGTTTCGTAACCCTTTCTACTTTCTACTTTCTGCTTGCTCCTTTTTATTTATTTTACATCCACTCCCATCTGTCTACATGTTCCTTCAATAATCTTCATTGCAGCCTCAACGTCCGTTGTGTTCAAGTCAGGCATTTTTTTCATGGCGACTTCTTTCAACTGAGCGCGAGTAATCGTCGCGACCTTGTCGGTGAGCGGCTTTCCAGATCCAGACTTGATGCCTGCAATCTTTTTGATAAGTTCAGAAGCGGGAGCAATTTTTGTGATGAAGGTAAACGAACGATCATCATAAACGTTGATCACAACTGGAACAACTTCTCCGCGGCGGTCTTGGGTTGCATCATTGAATTGTTTAACGAATTCTCCGATTGGCAATCCGTGTTGACCGAGCGCTGGACCGACTGGCGGTGCTGGCGTAGCAGCTCCACCTTGAATTTGCAGTTTGACCTGCGTGACAAGTTTCTTTGCCATATCTTTTTGGTTACTGGATTCTCGAGATTATCGAGCGACCAGGATATGAATTAGTGGCGGAATAATAGCCTAAACCTTCTTAACTTGCAAGAAGTCGAGCTCGACCGGAGTCTCGCGACCAAAGAGAGAAACGAGAACCTTGATTTTGCCGCGTTCAACGTCAATTTCAGAGGCTTTTCCTTCTTGTCCTTTAAAGGGACCATCTGTAATTTGAACGGTTGACCCAACCTCGATGTCGAGTTTGAGTTCTGGCTCAGCAACACCCATGCGCTTCTGAAGTGCATCGATTTCTTCCTGTTGGATTGGGGTAGGGGTGGTTCCTGTTCCAATGAATCCAGTTACGTTTGGTGTGTTTCGCACCACGTACCAAGAATCATCGGAAACGATCATCTCAACGAGCACATATCCTGGAAAAATTTTTTCTTCCGTGGTTTTGCGCTTACCGTTTTTGATTTTGACTTTCATTTCTTTTGGAACAAGGACGTGAAAGATTTTGTCGGTCATGTCCATGGTCTCAATACGTTGGTTCAAGTTTTGAGCCACGTTTTCTTCATATCCAGAGTATGTGTGGATGGCGTACCATCGACGACCCTGGTTAGCGATCTGTTTGGCCATAAAGAACTTTATTATTTCTTAATCTCAATCAATTTTTGAATTCCAAGCGCCAAGACCCAGTCGAGTCCTGCAAAGAAGACAGCGAGGATGACGCAGAGACCGACGACGATGACGGAGTATTTAAACGTGTCTTGTTTGCTTGGCCACGAGACTTTACGAATTTCCTCTGCGGATTCGCGGAAGTACTGCAAAAGCCATGCTGCGGGGTTTTTCTTCTGGTGTGCGTGTGCTTCAGACATAAAAAAAGTATTTTAAAATGACCTCCGGCAGGTCATTAATAAAGAGACTATACAGGAGCTTTGAGGTTCCGTCAAATCAAAACACCCGAGAAAATCTCGGGTGTTTGTTTAGATTTTTCGATAGCGCGAACCTCGACCTTGTCCGATGCGCTTTATTTTGCCGAGCTCAATCAATCGATTCAGTGATTGTTTGATGGTGCCGCGAAGGACGCCTGTTGCGCTCACAATCTCTCCGAGAGTTGTCTCCTCAACAGAGGAGAAGTATTTCCATACTTCATATTGTTTAGGTGATAGGGTGTCTTCTATCTTTTCTTCCTGTAAAAGGACGAGAGCTTTTTCTGCCTGTTCATTTACAACAGAAAGAAAGAAATTGAGCCATGGGGAGATTGAGTCGTGATTGGTTCCAAACGTTTCTTGTGATTTTCTGAGTGCAACGTAGTATTCATCTTTTCGTCGCTCGATGATCTGTTCGTGCGAGATATATTGTATGAACTGATAACCGGAGCGTAGAAGGAACAGATTTGTGAGGACTCGTGACAGACGTCCATTTCCATCTTCAAATGGATGAATTTTTAAAAATTCCACGATGAAGTTTGCGATGATGAGCAATTGGTGAAAACGATTTTTTTCAAACGCTTCATTCGTCCATTCAACCAGTTCTTGCATTTCTTTTCCCGTAAGAAACGCGGGTGAAGTTTGAAATAAAATTTTCGCCACTTTTCCATCCGCCCCGAGTACACCAACGGCATTTTCTTTTTTTTTGTAATCACCGCGATGCCGTTCGTCTTTTGTTGAATATTTAAGAAGTTGATTGTGAAGGGATGTGATCACGCTTTCTCGAATGGGGAGTGTGAGAAACGCATCAAAGACATTTTGTAGTGTTTCCAAGTATCCCTGCACTTCTTGTGAATCTCGATCCGAGAATTTAGAAACCGCTAATCCTCGCATGATTTTTTCAACTTCTTGATCATTCAAGTTTCCTCCCTCGATACGAGTTGAGGCACCTGCTGAAGTGATAAGGGTTGATTTTTTGAGGTTTGTGATCGCTTGTGGAGACATGCGCAAACCGGATTTAAATTCGCCTCGAATCCCATCAATGTTCGCCAAAAGACCCACGATGTTCGGATCTGGGTTTTTAATGCGAAGATCAAATTTTTGGTGAATTTCGTTCATAATATGGCTATACAGCTTATAGCCAATTATAGCCAATTATAGCCATAAAGTCAAAACACCCAAGTTTATTGGGTGTTTTCTGTTTAAATATCCAAGTTCTTCACCGTCTTCGCATGCGTTTGAATAAAACGCTTACGCGGTGCAACGTCTGCGCCCATTAAAATATCGAATATTTCGTCGGCGCGTTTTGCGTCATCTACGGTCACGAGCTTCATAACGCGCGTTTTTGGATCCATGGTTGTTTCCCACAACTGGTCTGGGTTCATTTCTCCAAGACCCTTGTAGCGCTGGATGTTCACACGAACTCCACCGACTTCCACTTCTTCCGTTTCTGATTCCTCGGCACCAACTTCCACGGCGAGTGTTTCTGTTTCTTCTTCCTCTTCTTTTTCGACAACCTTTCCACCTTTGGCTGCGCGAGCGGCTTTTGCTTTTCCGGATTCTTCAATCAGCTCTTTAACAAGCTTATCCTTCTCTTCGTCTGAGAAGGCATACTTGAAGTTCTTTCCGATGTTTACGCGATACAGCGGCGGTTGCGCAATGTAAATGTGGCCAGCGTGAATGAGTTCTGCAAAGTGGCGATAGAACATCGTGAGAAGCAAGGTGCGAATGTGCGCGCCGTCTACGTCTGCGTCTGTCATGATCACGATGCGGTGGTAGCGCAACTCCTTGATGTCGAACCCTTCGCCGATGTTTGTTCCAAGGGCGATGATGAGCGATTTGATTTCGTTGTTCGCGAGCATTTTATCGAGACGGGCGCGCTCGACGTTCAAGATTTTTCCTTTGAGCGGAAGAATTGCTTGCGTTTCACGATCACGTCCTTGCTTTGCGCTTCCACCAGCGGAATCTCCCTCAACGATGTAAAGTTCCGAGATGCTCGGATCCTTGCTGGAACAATCCGCGAGTTTTCCAGGGAGAGACAGTCCATCGAATGCACCTTTGCGCAAAACGGTTTCGCGCGCTGCACGAGCGGCTCGTCGAGCCTGTGCGGCGAGGAGACATTTGCCGATGATACCTTCTGCATCTCGTGGATGTTCCTCGAGAAAAATGCGGAACGATTCACCAAAGACTGCTTCGACCGCTGTGCGAGCCTCGGGATTTCCGAGTTTAGCTTTCGTCTGTCCCTCGAACTGCGGGTCTTTGATTTTTACCGAAATGACAGCTGTCAAACCTTCGCGGACGTCTTCACCCGTGAGGTTCTGGTCTTTCTCTTTTAGATATCCTTTGTTTCTTGCGTATGTGTTCAGTTCTCGAGTCAACACCGTTCGAAATCCAACCAAGTGCGTTCCACCTTCTGGGTTTGTGATGTTGTTTGCAAAACAATGAACGGATTCGTGATATTCCTCTGTGTATTGCAATGCGACCTCGACATCCATGTCCGCTTCTGCATTGAACTTCGCAACATAAAACACGTTCGCGTTTTTTGCTTCTTTGCCGCGGTTGATGTGGCGGACGTACGAAGCGACTCCACCTTCGAAGTAGAACCCGTAGCGGTGCTTCACCTCCGGCACGCGTTCATCCGAGATGGTGAGCTTGATACCTTTCGTTAGGTAAGCCTGGCGGCGCAAGTGTTCAATGATGGTATCGAAATCAAAATCAATCGTTTCAAAAATGGTTTTGTCAGGTTGAAAGGTGATGGTGGTTCCGGTTCCGGATGCTTTTCCGATCGCCTTTACTTTGCCTTGTGGAATGCCACGTTTAAATTCTTGCATCCAAAGTTGGCCATCGCGTTTGACTTCCGCTTTGAGATAATCCGAAAGCGCGTTCACAACGGACGCTCCTACGCCGTGAAGTCCACCGGACACTTTATATCCGCCTCCGCCGAATTTTCCTCCGGCGTGGAGTTTTGTGAGAACAAGTTCGAGCGTGGAGATTTTGTATTGTGGATGCATGTCAACCGGAATTCCACGACCTTTGTCTGTGACAGAGATCATGTTTCCTGGAAGCAAATGCAAATCAATCTCGGTTCCAAATCCAGCCATGGATTCATCAAACGAGTTGTCCATGATTTCCCAGATCAAGTGGTGAAGACCTGTTGGACCCGTAGACCCAATATACATTCCCGGACGTTTGCGAACTGGCTCAAGACCTTCCAAAACTTGGATCTGCCCTGCGCCATATTCCGTCGCCTTCGTCTTTTTTTCATCTTTCGTAGCCATAAAAAACAGAGTCAATCAGGTGAGTTGATGGGAAAAGGATAGCATGTTTTGGAAAGAGGGGGAATACGCGTTATACTGTATGTACTATGCCCGACTTAAACAACGACATTCTTTTACAAGCAGAAAAACAAGATTCCAAATTGTATCGTCGCACCCTTTGGTGGGTTGAACATCGTGATCGGTTGGGAAAAATCGGAATCATCCTCCTCATGATTTTTGATGCCTGTCTTGTGTTGTTTGTTTTGTGGAGTTTGACGGACGCATTCTTGTTGAGTGCGGGCGCCGAACGTCGCGCGCTTGTTGATGCTGTTTCTTTAAACCAAGAAGATTTGCATGCCTATACTGTTGCACGTGCAGCAACGCCTATTTCACTTTCAAACGCACAAGTGTTTGCTTTGGGAAATAATAAATATGACTTTTACGTTGCTCTCGAAAATACAAATGAAGACTGGTGGGCAGAATTCGACTATCAGTTTGTGTATGATGGGGGATCAACGCCTGTGAAAAAAGGATTTATTTTGCCGGCGAGTTCGAAGCCTGTTACAGAACTTGCATTTTCATCTGTGGCGGGTGTTGTGAACGCACAATTTCAATTCCAAACAATTTCTTGGCATCGGATTGATCATAAGGTGATTAAGGACTATGCAACCTGGTCTAAAGATCGTTTGGGGCTTGAGATTTTGAATCCGACGCTCACTCAAGACACCACAATCGATGCAAAAGGATTATTTCGTACCACGTTCACCGTGCGCAATCGCACAGCCTATAGTTATTACAATCCTTCGTTTCATTTATTGTTAAAACGCGGAGCGGCGGTTGTTGCCGTGAATAAGACCACATTACAATCGCTTGCACCGGGAGAAGCACAAGATGTTGTGGTCAATTGGTTCGGTTCCGTTCCGTCTGCAAGTCAGGTGGAAATCATTCCAGATCTAAACCTGTTTGATCCAATGCTGTATAAGGAACTTGTTGGTTCACCAACCATTGATACGCGATCCATTCAATAAGTTTATGCTCTCCATCGCACATACGGCTCGAGAACTGGTTGCGCGTTTGCGATCCATGGACTGGGTACTCTTTTTTTCCGTTCTTGTTTTGTTGTTTTTGGGATTAGCCGCAATCTATTCCGTGGATCTCTCAAGAGACGCGACAGATCTCATCAACGTGAAAAAACAATGCGTGGCGCTTTTGCTTGCGTGTATCATCGCTTTGTTTGTCACGAACTCAAACTATCAATTTTTGGAGCATTATCGGTTGTGGCTGTACATTGCGGGAATT
>MGEI01000001.1 GCA_001791305.1 Candidatus Uhrbacteria bacterium RIFCSPLOWO2_01_FULL_47_17 | reverse complement strand
TTGGATCTACACTCACAACAAACAACATTGACGCAGCAAACTCTGTTTGGGCAGTCTCAAACGGTCTCGTTCTTGAAGGAGCAACAGCTGATGGGTTCGAAACAACGGTTTCGCTTACAGATCCAACTGCTGACCGTACCGTAACAATCCCTAACAAAGATGGAGAAGTCATGTTAGCTTCCACGTGCAGCGCTTTGTCATCAACAGCTGGTGCCATATCATTGGTTATTGGACTTGGAAACTGTTTTACATACACTGTAACGGATAACCAGGATGAGACGATTACGTTCTCTGGTGCAGGTTCGCCAGGTACAATGATTACGATCATTTTCCAAACGGATGCAGCTGGTGCACAAGATGAGGTTGTGACATTCCACACAACACTGACCAGTTCCGTCGGAACATTGACGCTCGCAAACCTTGCTTCTCAACGATATGTTGTGACGTTTATGAGCGATGGTACAATTTGGAACGAAATCGCCAGAACAGCAGTCCAGCCATCATAGTCTAATTTAATCTAAAAAGAGCCTTCAGGCTCTTTTTAGATTCTGTGGATATCAAACCTTTACTTTTTTGAGCTATGCGAATTCGACAGCGAGTCTTGTCAACCGTCTATTTTTTGCCTATTAATTGTTTAATTTATGCGTGTCGGTGATTTCCGAGCTCCATATCAACCAGACAAATTTGATCAAATTTGTCTGGTTCACTGTACAAATTTTATTGAATATGTCTGGTTGACTGTACATATTTAATCAAATATGCTATAATTCAATATATGTATATAAAACGAAATCTTGAAAAAGTACTAAAAAATCATCTTTTTAAACAAAATGTTCTTGTTTTATATGGACCAAGACAATCAGGTAAAACAACCCTTATAAAAGAAGTGGTCAGAGAATTTGGTGATCAGGTCAAATTTTTAGATTGTGAGTTAATGGAGAATAAAGAAATTTTGTCTTTTAAATCTTCCGAACAGTTATTTTCGCTTGTTGAGGGTTTTAAAATTGTTGTATTTGATGAGGCTCAAGTCATTCCGAACATCGGATCTGTTTTAAAAACATTATTCGATCATCGTCCGGAGGTGCAGTATATCGCGACAGGTTCATCTTCGTTTGATTTGGCAAATAAAATTTCGGAACCGCTTACGGGGCGCTCGCTTGAATTCATTCTCTATCCGCTCTCGCTTGCGGAAGTGACGAATAATGCGTTTGATGCCAAACAATATTTATTTTCTTTGATGCGATTTGGAGGGTATCCTCATTTGGTTTCAGAAAATGAGGATGAGAAAATCATAAAAATTCAAACAATTTTATCGCAATATCTTTTTAAAAACGTTCTCATGATCGGAGGGATTAAAAAACCCGAGATTATCAGTCAGTTATTGAAATTACTTGCGTTTCAAATAGGAAATGAAGTTTCTTACAGAGAGTTGTCAAATCAATTAAAAGTGAACCAACAAACCGTGGAGCATTACATAGATCTTCTTGAAAAGAATTTCATCATTTTTCGATTGGGAGCGTTTTCACGTAATTTGAGAAATGAGGTCACAAAAACAAAAAAAATTTATTTTGTCGATTTGGGAATCCGTAATGCGATCATCGATTCATTGCAGCCAATAAATATAACGGCAAGAAATGACATTGGGGCTTTGTTTGAAAATGCAATGATTATTGAACGAATGAAGCATGTCGCGAATCTTGGAAAATTTCCGCGGACAAAATATTTTTGGCGTACATTTTCTCAACAAGAAATCGATTATCTTGAATTGCAAGATGGGGTGATGCGAGCATATGAATTTAAATGGAATGAAACAAAAACTTCTGTCGTTCCAAAAACATTTGCGCAAGCATATCCGGACGCTGTCTATTCCGTTATCACACCCGTGAACGCTTACGAATTTATCACACGCAATCCGTAAAAATGAACAGATCCGGAATGGAAAAATTTGAAAGCCCATTTTTCAATCTGTGGATATCAAACCTTTACTTTTTTAAGCCATTTGTTTAAGATTCTTCCGTTATTCATTCTTTAACCAACCAGATTTTATGCAGGATAATTTAAAGCATGCAGCCGTTTTGGCTTTAGTCGTTGGTCTTCTTTTGGGGGGAGTCGGCGGGTATAAATACGCTCAAAAGAGTGCTGAGCGTCTTGGGAGTGAGGCTGGAGTAACTCAATCATCCACCTATCAGGCCGTCTTTTTGACCAATGGATCTCTTTATTTCGGAAAGCTTTCCGGCGAAGGCACAGATCACCCTGTTTTGAGAGAGGTGTATTATTTGCAAGCCGGACAGCCACAGACAAAAAACGCTCAAACCAAGCTCATTAAACTTGGTGGGGAAGTTCAAGGTCCAAAAGATGAAATGCGTTTGAACCCACAGCAAATTATGTATGTTCAGGATTTGAAGGATGATGGTGATGTCGTGAAAGCAATCAAGGCCTACACGAAGTAAAGAGACTTTTGTAGAGAAAACAATCCGGGAAGATTCTCGGATTGTTTTAACACGTCGCTCGCGAGCGACGTGTTTTATTTTGAAACACATCGGCGTATAATGCGGATACTATGAAAAATATTCTTCTTTTTCTCATGAGTTTTGTTTTCGTCTTTGCCGCACACACCGTTTCTGCAGCAGATTGGACCGCGCTTTCTACGGGCGATGCTCAATCTTTTCGTACCATGACGCAAAGTGGTTCCAATTTGGTTGTCGCAGGGAACGGAGGAGTTATTTTTTACTCGAGTGATCTTGGAAAAACCTGGATAAAATCCTTTAGTGCCTCAAACGTGACCTTTTTTGATTTCGCGAAACTTCCAGACGGTCGCCTGCTCGCCGTCGGTTCAAATAGCATCCATGAAGTTTCTGCGGATAACGGATTAACATGGTCGCCTTTTAGTTTTGGAATCACAAAAAATATTTATGGTATTGATATCAAAACAACAGCAAGCTCCAGCACAGGATTCTTGGTTGGTGAAACTGGAACGTATCGGAATTATGCAAACGGAACAGGGAATTGGGATACGCAAAATCTTGGAATCACAACGGATTTGTATGGGGTAGAAGATCGGGGAGACAACACAGGATGGATGGTGGGTGCGGATGGGGTCATTTATAAAATCTTGTACGGCGGAACCTCTTTTGTAAAGATTGATGCCGGAACAAAAGAAACGTTGCGATCCGTTCGATTCCTCTCAAACACGACCGGCTTCATTGTTGGAAGCATGGGCACGATTTTGAAAACAACAAACGGGGGAACAACATGGACACCCGTGACCGTCACCGGGCTTACAACACAAATGTTGTATTCGGTAGATTCTTTTGATAACCAAATCATCATTGCGGGCGATCACATTTTATTGAGTTCTCAGGATGCCGGTGAGACGTGGAAAGCGCAATCCTTTGCCGGCACGAATAAAAACTTTTTTGGCGTCTTTGCAAAAGACACCACTCATTTGTACGCCGTTGGTTCTGACTTTGATGTGACCTCGCTTGTCTATCAACTCTCCGTTGTGTCAGCTCCGCCACCACCAGCAGAACCCGCGCCGCTTCCTGCAGGAACAGCTGTACAGGGATCTCTCATAAAACTCGCGTGTTCCGCGAACGCAACCGTAAATGATCCATGCAAAGCTGTGTATTATTTCGCGACAGACGGCAAGCGCCACGCGTTCACAAACGACAAAGTCTACTTTACCTGGTACACAGATTTTTCAACGGTGAAGGAAGTTTCCGCAGACTTCATGGCGTCCCTCGCGCTTGGAAAAAATGTGACATACCGACCTGGAGTGAAGATGGTGAAGTTCCAGACAGTTGCAACCGTTTATGTGGTTGCAAAGGGTGGAGTTTTGCGACCTATCGCAAGCGAGGCGGTCGCACAAGCGCTTTATGGATCTGACTGGAACAAAAAGATCGATGACATCTCAGACGTGTTTTACAACAACTACACCTTCGGCGCGATGATCTCGAGCCAAGCAGATTACAGCCCAACAGAGGTCCGCAATTCGGTGAGCAGTATTAGTGACAACCTATAGTATTGGGTTACAGAAATGTAACGTGTTACAATGCTTGGGTTGTATGAGTGGTTCACTATCTCAAAAAACGCTAGTGTTTTTGCTCGGTGTAGGCATGTTATTGCCGGGTGTTTTTGTGGTACATGCACAACCTGCAAAAGACCCATTTTTGAGCGAACTCTGGTATTTGAAGGCGATTCACATGCCTGCGGATGCCTCCACGAATCAGATTGGGAAAGAGTCGATTGTTGCCATTCTCGACGCTGGGTTTGATTTGAAGCATGAAGATTTGGAGAATAAGTATTGGGTGAACGAAGGGGAGATTGCGGGGGACGGAAAAGATAATGATCACAATGGGTATGATGATGACGTCCATGGATGGGACTTCATTGCGAATGATCCTGATCCGTCGCCCGACGTGTCAATGGAGAATCCAGATGACACGATTGTTTCGCACGGAACGTTGCTTGCGGGAATCATTGCGGCAACGGCAAACAACGGAAAAGGGATTTCCGGCATTGCGCCGCATACAAAAATCATGCCGCTGCGTATTTTGGATTCCCGCGGGAAGGGAACAACGGCAGAAGTGAAAGATGCGATTACGTACGCCGTCAAAAACGGGGCAGATGTGATCAATTTAAGTTTGGCTTCCGTGAAACCAGATGATCAATTGCAACAAGTGATTGAATGGGCGGTGGATCAGGGAGTGGTGGTTGTTGCAGCTGTCGGAAATGAATCGCTTGATTTGGATCGTGACCCAACGTACCCCGCGTGTTTTGATACGCGCATCGGGAAAAATAGGGTGATTGGTGTTGCGGCGCTTGATCAAAAGGGAAAGAAAGCGCTTTTTTCAAATGATGGATCAAACTGTGTTGATATTTCCGCGCCCGGCGTAAACATTTTTGGGGTCGTCTATCATGATGATGCGAATATCTTGTACTCAACGTCCTACGGAAGCCCGTTTGAGGGAACATCGATCGCCGCGCCCATGGTTTCTGCCGCGGCCGCGCGTTTGCGCAGCGTCTTTCCTCTTCTCACGCCAAGTCAGATTCGATTATCCCTCATGCTCTCCGCGGATCCTCTCCTCGACGTGACTCCAGAAGAACGTAAACGATTAGGGGCAGGATTGTTAAACATTGAGCGGTCTTTAGAAATCGGTCTCGTTTTTGCGGGAAGTGTGACGCCCGGTACGGCTTTAAACGTAAACCAACATCCGACGGGATCTTTGGTTGTGGCACAAGGGGCAGGATCTTCACCTATCGTGAAGCGTGTGAATGGGGCTGGAAAAGAACTTATTTCTTTTTTAGCGTATGATCCGCGTTTTCGGGGAGGGGTTCGTGTGGCGGCGGGGGATGTAAATGGCGATGGTGTAGAAGAGATTGTGACCGCGCCTGGTGTTGGTGGTGGTCCGCACGTGCGCGTATTTGATGTCGCAGGAAAACCATTGAGTCAGTTTTTTGCGTTTGATGTTTCAGATCGCCGCGGTATGTTCGTTTCAACGGGAGATGTCAACGGCGATGGGATTGAGGAGATTTTAGCCACACAAGATCAAGGGGGAACAGGGCAGGTTCGTATTTTTACGATGCGCGGAGAAATGATCGGATCGTTTTATCCGTTTGGACGCACAACAACTCCGGTATTTGTTTCCGTCGGAAATTTTGATGATGATGAAGAGCCAGAAATTGTTGCGTCTTTAGGCGGAACGGATCAAAAGCATCGTATTAAGATTTTTGATTCAAACGGAAGATATATCCGTGACTTCAGCGCATTCCCATTATTGAAATCTGGATTACGTGTTGCAACACTGCATACGCACAATCAAAAAATGGATCGGATTTTGGTCTCAGCAGAATCTCGTTCAGCTCCATGGGTCGCTATCTTCGATGCGACAGGAAAACAACTCAACATGTCACTTGTGCTTCCAAAAACTTTTACAGGTGGCGTGCAGATGGTTGCGGGAGATTTGAATCTAAATGGAATCCCCGAGCTTTATACAGCACCTATTTCAAATGGGGGTCCGCAAGTGCGCGTGTTTGATTCTGAGCTCGTTGTCAAAGGAGGATTTTTCACATTTGCAGCGCAGGCAAGAAGTGGTCTTTCATTTGCAACTTGGAACCCCTAATCTGTTTACATGATCAAAACGTTTTCGTTGATCGCTCTTTTCCTCTTTCAATCGTGGCTTATCGCGTCGCCTGTTTTTGCGTCGGTGATGATTACGGATGATATCTATTTTCATGAGCAGTGGTATCTTCAAAAAATACAGGTGCCTCTTGCCTGGCAAACAACGACAGGATCGAATGACGTGATTGTTGCTGTTCTCGATACGGGATTTGATTTGAACCATCCAGATTTGGAAGAAAATAAATGGATCAACACAGATGAAGTTCCGGATAACGGAATCGATGATGACGGGAATGGATTTGTGGATGATCGTGAGGGATGGGATTTTGTTGAGGATGATCATACGCCCGAGCCAACGATTGGTGAGACGTATGACGAGGGAGCGGTTTCTCATGGGACGGTGATTGCAGGAATTATTGGGGCCGCAACAAATAATCAAAAAGGGATTGCAGGAATCAATTGGCACGTGAAACTCATGAACGTGCGTATTTTGGATAATATGGGTGTTGGGAATTCCAATACTGCACGAGAGGGAATTAAATATGCGGTAAAAAACGGGGCAAAGGTTATCAATTTAAGCTTTACGGGGTTTAATGATGATCCTGAATTAGAGTCAGTCATTCAGGCGGCAAACGCGGCGGGAGCGTTGATTGTTGCGGCTGTGGGAAACACAGAAGGAGGGGGAGTCAATGTGGACGACACGCCCATTTATCCTGCATGTGATGGTCATGGCCAGGCGGACAATGGAATCATTGGTGTTGCGTCAACAGATAAAACGGATACAAAATCCACGTTCTCAAATTATGGAGCAACATGTACGGATATTTCTGCCCCTGGAGAAGATATTTTGAGTACTGTGTATCAAAACTCCGCACGGGCTCCGTTTGCCAAAGGATTTTATCAAGACTCTTGGTCCGGAACATCCATGGCAGCTCCGATGGTTGCGGGTTCGGCCGCGCTGCTTTATGCGGCGAATCCTCGTTTGACTCCGCCACAAATTAAAAATGTTTTACGTTTATCTGCCGACCCTGTTCAAGTTACAGGCCCGGCAAGTGGAAAGATGGGGGCGGGGAGATTAAACATTGCAAGCGCTCTGAAACTTGCGGCGTTGCTTTATCCTCCGGAAGCCGTGCCTGGATCTCTCGTGAAATTATCGTGTGCACCGCTCGCGGACGTGAATGACCCATGCAAAGCCGTTTATTTTTATGCAAGCGATGGCAAGCGTCATGCATTTCCAAACGACAAAGTATTTTTCACTTGGTTTGCAGATTTTTCTTCTGTAAAAGAAGTGTCACAAGATTTTCTTTCCACACTCGCTCTTGGAAAAAACGTCACGTATCACTCGGGAACTAAATTGGTGAAATTCCAAAGCGTGTCAACCGTCTTTGCGGTTGAAGCAAAAGGCGTTTTGCGCGCCGTTGGATCAGAAGCGATCGCGGCGGAACTTTACGGAGCCGATTGGGGCAAAAAAGTCGATGATATTTCCGATGTCTTTTTTGGAAATTATACTTTTGGACTAAAGATCAATGCCGCTTCCGAATACAGTGTTGAGGGCGCAAAAGCGTTGGTCAATGGGTTAGATCAGAACTTCTAATGTCTGCTATACTATGCGTATATGCCACAAGCGTTAACCTTTGAAAAAAAGAATGTTTTGGTGACGGGCGGTGCGGGGTTTTTGGGCTCGCACATGTGTGAAGCCATGCTCCGTGACGGTCATCACGTTATTTGTGTCGACAATTTTGCAACGTCAGATGTGAAGAACATCGACTCGCTTTTGCAGAATCCAAATTTTCGTTTTATTCGATTAGATGTGAATCAGCCATTTGATCTCGACACGTTTACAGAACTCGCGGAATTCAAATTACCGTTTCAAGGAATCCAAGAAATTTATCATCTTGCTTGTCCAACTTCCATCAAAAAGTTTGATCAGTTTAAGATTCAAACATTGCTCTCGAACTCCATTGGAAATTATTATGTGCTCGAACTCGCCAAAAAATATCGTTCAAAGATTTTGCTTGCGTCGAGTTCTGTTGTGTACGGCGCACGTGTAGATGGCAAGGCTTCCGTTTCGGAGGAAGAGCAGGGGACGACCGATCACCTGTCGCCACGCGGATGTTATGACGAAGGAAAACGATTTGCGGAGACGATGTTTGAAACGTATCGCCAAGTTCACGGACTCGACATTCGCATTGCGCGTATTTTTCGAACGTACGGTCCGCGCATGCCATTGTTCGATGGCCAACTCATTCCGGATTTTATTTTAAGCGCGCTTGATAACAATGATTTGGTGTTGAACGGAGGATTAAATTTTCGATCCGCCCTTTGTTACGTTACAGACGTTGTCGATGGGATGATGCGCGTCATGAAGGCCGCGGAATATCCAGGCCCCGTGAACCTCGGGTCTGATGTTGACTTAAAGCTGTCGGATGTGGCACAAAAGGTTATCGACATGACCGGATCCACCTCCAAAATGGTGGAAGGCGAGAATTTCGCCTTTTTATCCGAGCTCGCGCTTCCAAACATTAATCGCGCAAAAGAACTCGGATGGTTTCCCCTTGTCCGCCTCGAAGACGGCCTTCGTCGAACGATTGAATACCTCAAAGCAAATAAAATTTTGTTGACCTCCATGTAACGTATGAAAATCGTGGCTGTAATTCCTGCATACAAAGAAGTGACAACGATCGCTGACGTGCTTACACGTACGCGGTCTTTTGTTGATGAGATGATTGTGGTAAACGATGGTTCGCCGGACAATACGGCCGAGGTTGCCTCGAAGAATGGTGCGCTTGTTGTCTCGCACGTCATCAATCGCGGACTCGGTGCCGCGATTGGAACCGGATTCGCATTCGCAAAAAAACGCGGAGCAGATGTCGTTATCACTCTTGATGCGGACGGCCAACATGATCCAGCAGAGATTCCAAAGTTTATCGACGCAATCAAAAATGGTGCAGATGTTGTTATTGGATCGCGCATGATTTCTCGAAGCGGTATGCCCTGGTATCGTCAGGTGGCGAACATACTTGGCAACGTCTCGACACTTGTCTTGTTTGGCGCATATGTGTCCGACAGCCAATCTGGATTCCGTGCATTCTCTCATAAAGCGCTTGAGAAAATCGAAATCAAAACCAATCGCATGGAAGTCTCCTCGGAGTTGATTGCAGAAGCAAAAGCGCACGGGTTCAGCATTGTTGAAGTGCCTATTAAAGCGATTTACACAGATTATTCCTTATCGAAAGGCCAAAGTTTTTTTGTTGGGATTAAAACATTGTTTAAATTGGTTCTTCGACGCATTACCATGTAAGTATGACTATCATCCAACTTCTCCTCGTGATATTCGCCTTGTTCGCGATCACAAAAACGTTTCGTCAATTTAAAAAAGGAAAACTCACCCTCGCGTTTCTTTTTTTGTGGATCGCATTTTGGATGATTGTCGGTATTGTGGTTGTCTTACCGAAGACAACGGACACACTCGCACGTTTTGTTGGTGTTGGTCGTGGAGTGGACGCGATCATGTATATTTCGATTATCGCATTGTTTTATTTTGTATTTCGATTGTTGGTGCGTATCGAGGAAGTCGAGCGTGAAATTACAAAGCTGGTGAGGACACTCGCGATTCATGAGAAGGAGGCAGAGAAAAAAGAATAATCTTGTTGCATATGTCCGAACCACTTCCAAAAGTCGCCGTCATTTATTTGTCCTGGTTTTCGATGCCTTATCTTGAGGATGTTTTTTCTTGTCTCGATGCGCTCGATTATCCGCGTGATCGTCTCGAAATCATTGCTGTCGATAACGCCTCAACGGATGGCTCGCAAGAGTGGCTTGCGAAGCGCACAGATATTACGTATTTTCCAAACGAGAAGAACCTCGGATTCGCGGAAGGAAACAACATGGGAATCAATCATGCGCTCTTGAGCGGCGCGGATTATATTTTTTTGCATAACAATGATCTGAAGCTCGAACCGGGCGCGATTCGTGAAGCTGTGACTCTCGCGGAGTCTGACGAGAAAATCGGATCCGTACAATCGTTCATGAAACTTTGGTCTGATCCAGATCGTGTGAACTCGACAGGCGGAATGGTTCACTTCCTCGGCTTCGGGTTCGTGCGCGATAACGGTCGGCTCGCATCGGAAGTCACAGCGAAAGACGGAAGTGAGATCGCGTACGCATCGGGCGCCGCCGTTTTGTATCGCGCGTCTGTGCTTCGCGAAGTTGGTCTCCTCGACCCGTTCCTGTTTCTTTATCACGAAGATCTCGAACTCGGTTGGCGTATTCGCCTCGCAGGATTTCGCAATGTCTTTGCGAGAAATTCCGTCACATACCACAACTACAAATTCAAACGCGCGTTCGCAAAGTTTTATTGGATGGAACGCAATCGTTACATCGTGCATTTCACACATTTAAATCTAAGAACAATCGCCCTGCTCGCGCCGTTCCTCCTTGGCATGGAAATCATGATGCTCGTACTCTCAATAAAGGGAGGTTGGTGGAAAGAAAAGTTCGCGGCGTATCGCGACGCTCTAAATCCAGCTGTGTGGAAACATATTTTCGACGGACGCAAAAAGTCCGCGCACATCCGTTGTGTATCCGATCACGAGATTGTTCGGATGTTCACTTCGAAGGTAGAACATCAAGAGACATCAAGTTTTATTGTCGATAAAATCGGAAATCCATTGTTGACGATCGTGTGGTTTGTGTTGAAACGAGTTATTCGGTGATAGTGAAAGAGTGATGGGCTGTCTTTTTCGATCACTCCACCACTCCATCACTCAACCACTCTGTCTCCCTTATGTCCGCATCCTCGCCCAAAATTGCGCAGGTCGTCTGCACCTATCCGCCGTATCGTGGCGGGATGGGCAAGGTTGCGTTTGAGTACACGGAGCGGCTGAGATCTCGAGGATATAACGTCCATGTGTTTACTTCGAAAGATGAGGACGTGGTCGACGATCCAGACTACGTTCACCGCATTCCCGCGATCCTCTCCGTCGGCAACGCGGGCGTGATGCCGTCACTGTTTAATCGCCTTAAAGGCTTCGATCTCGTTCATGTTCACTACCCATTCTTTGGCGGCGCTGAGCCTGTCATTGTTCGAAAGGCATTGCGTCAGGATCAGGGTCTTATCATGACGTATCACATGGACGCGACCGCGACTGGATTTCGTGGCGCTATGTTCGAGGCGCACAAGCAGGTGCTCTTTCCTTGGATCGCAAATCGTTGCGATCGGATTTTGGTGAGTTCAAAAGATTATTATGAATCGTCCGCGCTCGCGAAACTCACATCTGTACGCGATCGTGTTGAGATACATCCGTTCGGTGTCGACTTGAAAAAATTCTCACCGGAAATCGAGGAAGAACTCCAGATGGAATTGGGGATCTCGAAGAATGTACCGATCTTATTATTCGTCGGCGGACTTGATCGTGCGCATCACTTCAAAGGTTTGCCTGTGCTCCTCGAGTCTCTCAAAGATCTCGCACAACCGTTTCATCTCGTCGTCGTTGGGAGTGGAGAATTGAAAGAGACGTATGAGGCTCTTGCGCGCACGCATCATTTATCCGAGCGTGTGACATTCGCAGGCGGCGTCTCAGATGAGGACCTTCCGCGTTACTACGCACTGGCCGATATCTTTATGTTTCCCTCGATTCGTCGCGCGGAAGCGTTTGGACTTGTGGCCCTCGAAGCGGCCGCGAGTGGGTTGCCAACCATTGCATCGAACTTGCCCGGCGTGCGATCCGTTGTCCTTGATGGAGAAACAGGAATCCTCGTCACACCAGAAGATGTTGGTGCACTTCAAGAAGCCATCGAACTTTTACTTACGCGAACAGATCTACGCGAGCAACTCGGACGTTCCGCGAGGCTCCACGCAGAAGCGCAATTCAACTGGGAGCCGCTCATGACGCATCTCGAGGCGACGTATAAGTCGGTTCTCGAACAACAGTCAAAGAGAGAATATTAGTATGCGCATAGGCATCATTTCGAATCTCTATCCTCCGCATGAACGCGGCGGGGCGGAACTCATTGCACGACGGGTGGCGGATGAGTTTGCGCATCGTGGTTATGACGTGAGCGTGCTCACAACCCAACCGTATTCCGGTTGGGAGAGTTTGGTTTTGCGATTACAAGAAAAACACATCGAGCGTATTTATCGATTCCACCCCATGAATATTTTTGGGATTGAAAATATCGGCAAGAAACCATTTCTCTGGCGACTGCTCTGGCACGCGATCGATGCCGTCAGTCCCGGCGTTCGATCTGTCATTCGTCGCTTTATTCTCGAAGAACAACCGGACGTCATCTTCACTCACAACCTGAAAGGGATCGGCCTTTCGATTGGGCAGTTCATTCAAGAAACCGATGTCCGACACATTCACACGCTGCATGATGTTCAGCTCACGGTTCCAAGTGGGCTTCTTATGTGGGGACACGAATACTCCTTTTTGAATCGATCTTTCCTGCGTAGATGGTACGAGGCGCTTTCGAAGTGGGCGATCGGATCACCACAGGCTGTCATATCGCCATCGAAGTTTCTTCTCGATTTACATACCTCGCGTGGATTTTTCTCGAATATGGAAACGCACGTGATCCCAAATCCAGCGCCACCCGTCACGGTTCCAAATCGCGCAGAGTTTCGATCTGGCCCTCTCAGATTTCTGTTTGCAGGACAGCTTGAGGAGCACAAGGGGATTTTATTTCTCTTGCATGCACTCGATGCATGGGCAGGCACAAGGCCAGCCCCTACAAACACATTCGAGCTACATATCGCGGGCGACGGAAGTTTGCGTGCGGAAATCGAAGATCAATGCATGCGTGACGACCGTCTGATTTTTCACGGATTCGTCGCCCTCGACTCGATGCTTAAGTTGATCGCAGCGGTCGACGCCGTGATCGTTCCATCGCTTTGTTACGAGAATTCTCCGACGATTATCTACGAAAGTTTTGCTGTTGGGACACCTGTGATCGCCTCGAGGCTCGGCGGAATTCCCGAGCTGATCGTCGAAGGCGAGAACGGTTGCACCTTCGAGCCAGGAAACGAATCGTCATTCCTCGAAGCTCTCTCTCACATCACAAACGATCCAAATGTCTGTTGGGCAAAAGCCGCACAGATCCGCGAGATGGCGCAGATGTATGCACTGAAGGGGTATGTGGATGCGTTGGAAAAGATGATAGAATGATAAAAAAACCATCACATTGAATTTTATGCGTAACATTCGTTTTGTCCCCATTGTTCTTTCGATCCTGTTCGTATTTCCATTCGTCGCGTTTGCGGTTGGAAGCGGCGGTGGAGGCGGCGGGGGCGGAGGAGGATCCCCGAGTTGTTCATCCGACACATTTGATTGTTCGAGTTGGTCGGCGTGTACACTCGCCGGCACACAATCTCGAACGTGTTCAAAGACGAATGATTGTGCAACCGTGAACGATCCAGAACCGGGAACGACACAAAGTTGTACGCCGGAATGTACGGAGGACACGTGGGAATGCTCCGGATGGTCTCCCTGTTTTTCAAACGGTACGCAATCGCGCAAGTGTTCAAAAACAAAAGATTGTTCACTGACCGACACACCATCGCCAATCACATCACAAGTGTGTAAACCCGCATGTCAAAAAGATGTGTGGAGTTGCGGTGCGTTTGGATCTTGTTTCGCAGAAGGAAAACAATCCCGTGTCTGTTCGATGACATTTGATTGTGAAAATGATAACGCGGCGTCGCCATCAGAATCGCAAAGCTGTACGCCGGAATGTACGGAGGACACATGGAACTGTAAACCTTATGGCGCGTGCGATGTTCGAGGGAATCAATCGCGCGTGTGTTCCATGACAAAAGATTGTCCCGGTGTTGTTACGAACAAACCCGTCACAGCCACGCGTTGCGATCACGTACAATGCAATCAAAAAACCATGCGTGACCGCGTGTATTGTCGATTGAATTTGGCGCCGGAAGGTGTGAAGCGTGATAACGAGATTGAGTTTTTGCCGGAAGCGTGTCGACCTTTTTCGGGTCATGATCGTGAGGAATGTTTGGAGTACTACAAAGATTATTGGCCATGTTGGAAAGAGAAAACGTTCGGGGGCCGCATTTCGTGTGCGAAAGATGTTTTGAAACTTGGGAAGGATGATTTGAAAACGCAAAAGACCGCTTGCGGATCGGACAAGGAGTGTCTTGAGGAACTGAAAGAGCATTCGTATCACTTGATCGTATTTCGATTTTACGATCTTGAGCAACGTGCGGAAAACTGGATTCTCGAAGGGGTGAGCATGGAAAAGACCGCGGACTTTGTAACAACCGTGATTGAAAACAAGATTGCCTTTTTGAAAGCCACCACATCACAAGAACGCAAAGCGGTGATCGAAAAAATGCGCGCGGATTGGAACGCACACGCGGCTTACGCTCGAACCATTTTAAAACGCTAATATGTCCAAACGCCTTTTACTTGTTCTTCCCATCGTCATCATCGCTGTGATTCTCGGAATGTTGTTTTTTAAACGCCCCGCGAATGAATCACCGAAGTCGGTCGAGACACCGACACAAGAGTCTGTCGTGACCGAAGAAAAAACACCCGAACCGCCCCCGGACGAATTTTCGGATCAACTCGACGAGGCCTTCATAGAACTCGAAATTATCGATGCAGAGTAAAAGTTGATAAAACCTTTCTGATTTGTTATTGTTGAAGCATATGGAACTCAATCTCTCCTACTCATTACCCGTTACGATCTTCAAAGAAGGCGATGCGTTTGTTGCCTATTCGCCTGCATTGGATTTGTCGACAGCAGGTTTGTCAGAGCAAGATGCGAAGCGCATGTTTGAGGAAGCAACTCAATTGTTTTTCGAAGAACTCGCAGAGATGGGAACAACAGAAAGCGTTCTCACAGATCTTGGTTGGGAAAAAGAGGCGGGAGTCTTTCAGCCTCCAATGGTTGTTCAGCAATCTATGATGCAAGTTCGTGTTTAATGTATGGGAGAATTCAGTAATGTAGATTGGAAATTATTCGAGGTATTTTTGATCGCTCATGGATGTGGATTGGAACGGATAAAAGGCGATCATTGTATTTATGTGAAAAATGGTTTGAGACGCGCAATCGTTGTTCCGAAACGTGATCCACTGCCACCGTTCATTGTATTGAACAACCTTCATGTTCTCGGTATTTCAAAAGAAGAATTTCTAAATTGGCTTCGTGAGAATTAAAAAGAAAAAAACCGGGCGTGAGCTCGGTTTTGAGTTTGCTTCGAATGACTACGATGAAAAGTACGCGATGTAATTCTTTGCTTCAATGAGACCGAATCTTGTACACAGATCGAATACGCGTTCGAACTCCTTGATCGCGGTGACTCGATTTGGTTGATACGGATTGCCTGGAAAGGTCTGCTCTGTTTGTATCACTCGAGTTGCAAGGTAGAGGAGTTTTTCGTGCGCTCGTTTTTGAAGATCTGGCCAAGACTTGGAATGGAGATCCTCTAATTTGAGCTCGATATGCTCCAGGCACTGCAGGAGACTTGAATCAAACGAACGAGGGTTGGCACAGCCGAACATGCCACCATAAAAGATGCCTGCGAGCAATCCGAACGAGACAACATTGCTCAGCCATCCATCTCCCAAAGGAGGAATAATCTTCGTGAAGACGAGCGTGACCAAGCACAACAGGCTCACGAATGAAATCACGCAAACAGTGCGAAAGATGTTGATTTCCCTCAGATCAAATCCATGGATTTTTTTCCATGATTGCCGCAGTGGATGCGAGCGCGATACCTCGAGAGGTGAAATGAACATGGACATGAGTTCCTCCGCATTGTATGTGGTCAGTTTTGAACACAAGGTGATCGTAGCTAAGACAATCGTTTGCGTCAAGCAAAAGAAAAACACGGAACAATGTTTGTTCCGTGTGAGTTACCGCACAATCCGTGTCACGAATCGTTCGCCGACGGTGATGGTGATTGATGTTCCCGCGTTCCATTCGATCGCTTTTTCAACGACGCCGTCGGTAAAGAGGTATCCACCTTTTGGCATCTGCGAGCGGATTGTGAGTGGATCGCCTGGGCGCACGCGACCGGTGATGATCGAGATGCCTGTGTTTGGCGAGGGGAATGGTTCTCGGACGACGAAGACGAGTTCGGAGTCGGTTGGCGTTGGGAGACTCGACAGTGCGTGCGGTTGAGGATAGGTGTTCAAACCGTTGAGCATGGTTGCGATCGATTTGATCCAGCCTGTTGCTCCGACGCCGGTCGCGATGATGATGCCGCTTGAGGATTGTGATTCTTTTTTGTTGTCGAATCCAATCTCATAGCGTGCGCTCACGTGATCTTTACGGCCGACGAATAAATCGTTCACGCCCCAGATCACGCGATCATCATCCGTGGTTGCTTTCACGAAGGGGAGACGCTCCACGCGGTGTTTGTTTTCTTGCACGCGCGCAATTTGCCCTCCAACTTCGCTTGGCGAAAAGAGCATGAGCACGCCCGCGATGGTCGACCGATCCGGATTGACCGTGAGGATCGGCTGATCATGTACGTACTTCGCGAGGTTTGCAAACAGTCCGTCCGGGCCACAGACGATGATGAGGTCTGTGTCGCGAAAGAGCGTGTTCGGTAACTGGTCGCGCGTGACGTGTGCGATTGGGATGTCTCCCGGAATCTGCGCATGAATCTGCGCGAGGGCAGATTCATGCTGGGCATGTTCTTGTGCGTACGGCGTGATTGATTCTCCGCGCGACTCGAGGGCAAATTTGGCAGCACCCATGGTGTGGTGTTCGTGCAAAAGTTCCTCGAGTCGCGTGTGCTTTGTCACAAGGACGATGCGGTTCATGCGTTCCTCGCCGTGTCTTTGATCGCCGCGAGCAATTCGGGGCTGATCGTGAGACTGCCGACCCGACCCGATTTTGCCATCTCCATGATGGCGGCCGCGAGCAGCTTGCCCGGCTCGACTTCCGACATCGGCACAAGCCGAATCTTGGTCGCGTCTGCATCTGCCTGCGCTTCCGTCTTTTTGTTCTCGCCTTGCTTCTTGATCAAGTTCGCGCGTTCTTTTTCAAGCTCGAGCTTGGTCTTTGCTTCGTACGTCTGCACGGCACGCTCATTCGTTGCGGCCGCGATGCGACGCTCATGCGTTGCCTTGTCGGCCGCCGAGAGCATCTCCTCGCGTTCCTTCGCACCGATCGAACTCGCAACATCTTCATCTTCCGCTTCGATCCGATCGACCGAGCAGGACTCGACCTGGATGCCGCGCGCGAGCAGGGGATTTGCTGCACCCGTCAGCGCTTCCTTCACGACCGTTTCGAGTTCGCCATGCGCGAGCACAACGTCTTCGATCGCGAGATTCTTGACCGAGCTGCGCACCGGCCCGAGCACACGCTCAAGCACGATCGCCTGCAAATCCTGTTCCCACTGACTCGCATACGATCCGTTCTTCGGATCGACGGTGAAGTCGAATTTCTTCGAAGCGACGTCCGGATCGAGAGTGACTTTGAGGTTGCCCGTCACACTCACGTTCTGCTTGTCCTTCGTGCGTGCGTCGACCGAGAAGTCGAGGATGCGCACCGTGGTCGGAACGACGGCGACGGTCGTGGAGGGAAGAATGAATCCGCTCCACGCGAGACCTTTCGATTTCGCGCCACCGCTCTTCAAGAGAAACACGTGACCGGTCGCGCCCGCTTTGCGAAAAAGGCTGATGAACATTGTGTCCTCCATGAGTCTGTTTTGTCTGTGCGAAATGCACGTTTTCAAACTCTAAGTGTAGAATACACACGAACTAGAAACGTGTCAAGAGCCTGGTTTTCTTGATGTTTTTGTGCATTTATGGGAATGTAGGGGTGCGCCCAGCCTCGCAATACAAAGGAGTCCACCATGGCCGACAAATCCACCCCGCATCTTCCCGCTCGCGTGAAAACGGAGGGGGAATTGCTTGTGCGCAACAAAGTGACGACCCCTGCGCAATTCGAGTTCGCGCTTGCGGAATCGCAAAAGACCGGGAAGCGCGTGATCGATATTTTGAAAGAACAAGGATTGTTGGTTGGAAAAGATCTCCTCAAGTATCTTTCGGACCTTCACAATGTTCCTGAGATCGATGTTTCCGCGGTGGAACCTACCACCGAGATTATTCGTCTCGTTCCATTTGAGCTTGCCGAGCGTCATCAACTGATTCCGCTTGGGAAACATGGTCAGACGCTCATGATTGCGATCGCGGATCCGGGAAACCTGAACGCGATTGAAGATCTGCGATTCTCAACCAATCTCAATATCGATATTGCGGTTGCAGATGCGCAAGCGATCCAAATTGCGCGAGAACGTTTGTATCGCTCGATTGAACAGAGTGATCTCGGGGTCGAAATCGATCAGGAGCTCGAAGAGCTTGTGGACGGTGCGGAAGCCTCGACAGAATGGTCCGATGAAGTGGATGTCAAATTGCTGACACAATCCACCGAAGATAATTCGCTCATGCGACTCGTGAATCTCATCTTGATTGATGCGATTCAGCGTGGCGTGTCCGACATTCACATCGAAGTGTTCGAAAAAATGCTTCAGGTGCGGTATCGCATCGACGGCATCCTGCATGTCATGATGAAACCGCCCATGAAATTGCGCCACGCGATCGTGTCGCGCATCAAGATCATGGCGTCGCTCGACATCAGTGAGCGTCGGCTGCCGCAGGATGGCCGTATCCATCTGAAATTGCCTGGCGGAAAGACGTGCGATTTTCGTGTGTCGACCGTGCCGTTTTTGTACGGCGAAAAAGTGGTTCTGCGATTGCTTGACCGCGCGACGCTGAAAACGGACATGACGCAACTTGGATTTGACGAAGATGAGCTTCGAAAATTCAAGCATGCGGTGCATCAACCCTACGGCATGGTGCTTGTGACCGGACCGACGGGGTCGGGAAAAACGACCACGCTCTACAGCGCGCTCACAGAGCTCAACAAAACCTCGGACAACATTTCGACCGCAGAAGATCCGGTTGAGTTTCACCTTGATGGCGTGAACCAGCTTCAAGTCAATGATCCGATAGGACTCACGTTTGCGAACGTTCTTCGTTCATTCTTGCGCCAAGATCCGGACATCATCATGGTCGGCGAGATCCGCGACTTTGAAACCGCGGAGATCGCAATTAAAGCCGCGCTCACGGGGCACCTCGTGCTCTCGACGCTTCACACGAATGACGCGCCGAGTACAATCAGTCGTCTTGCAAACATGGGAGTTGAACCGTTCATGATTGCGTCCTCGCTCAATCTGATTGCGGCGCAGCGTCTTGTTCGTCGCGTGTGCGGCGAATGTGCAAAGCTCGTGATCATCGAAAAAAAACCCTGCATGGACGCAGGGCTCACCGAACAGGAATATCACGCTGGTGTGTTTCGAAAGGGCGACGGATGCAAAGTGTGTGGCGGAACCGGTTACAAAGGCCGGATTGCCATTTACGAACTCATGCCCATGTCAGACACCCTTCGCGACGCATTGTTGCAAGGATCATCTCCTGCAGATCTGAAGCGCGCCGCCGTGACGGATGGTATGCAAACGTTGCGACGTTCAGCTCTGAAGAAATTCGCTCTCGGCCAAACAACCCTCGAAGAAGTTCTGCGCGTTACACGCGCGGACTGAACCTCAGAATCTCGAAAGAGGTTCTTTTTATTTTTGCTCAAATCGAAATACATATACGCTTCCTCCCACGCTCATCCAATCGTTTGCAATTGCTTTTGTTTTTTCAATAATTTGGTCGGCTTGCCACCAGTACGTGTCGACGACATAAAAAACCGTACGGACGTTTTCGTCTTTTGGAATGAGCGCGAGGGCGCTCTCGACGGTTGTACGAGACGGCGTTTCATTCATTGCCAAGAATTTTTGATACATGGTTTCTCCAGTTGGAATCGGATAGAAAAATAAATTTCCGTAATAGCGGAAGCCGATTGTTTTAATGGCGGCCGCGGAAACGGATTGGTTTGCAAGTACGATATATGGTTTGCTTTCCGCCCATTCTTCGATGAGATGCACGGCGTCGAGATCCGCTTGGCTTGTGTTATACGCATGGCTGTTTGCATATGCGTCTCGTCGTGGGAAGGTGAGATAGAATGATGCACTTGCAAACATGGTGAGGAGAACGAGGCAAGTGAGTTTGAGGGCGATGGGTTTGGTGCGCAGGTTCAGTGAGAGGTGGCCGAAGGCGAGAATAAGAAACGGACTTGCAAAAAAGAGAATGAGCGGAATGATACGGTTTGCGTAGTTTGCCCGTTCGTAGTCAATCAAGAAGGAAAAGTCGATGACGTTTGCGAGCAAAAGATAATTGACGCCCAGAATAATGACCATGAGAAACAAAACACGGATTCTTGCTGAGAGATCCTTGTGATACATCCACCACGCACCCAAGCTTGCGGCAAGGACGAGAAGAAAGATGTTTTGTCCGTAGAGGTAAACGAAGTCGAGGAGGGGACTGAAGCGGGTTTGGAAAAGGGCGGAGAGGGCGGAAGAGGCGGAGAGGGCGAGGGAAACCGGATTGAGATTCTCGAACGTGAGATGAAGTCCTTGTCCGCTTTTGATGGATTGCACCATGAAGCTCGCCGGAAGGGCGAGGGAGCCGGCAGTGACGATCGTCCATTTGAGGATGTTTGAAACGTGATCAGGCAAGCGATTGTGATGTTCGGAAAAAAAGAGGAGGGCGAAAAAGAAAAAGAGGGGAATGCCGGCGATTGGGTGAATGAGAAGAGTCGAGAGGGTTATGATGCCAATGATGATCCAGTTTGGGGACGTTTCCTCAAAGAGCCACGGGACGCTTGCGAGGATGGCAAGAAGAACCCAGAGGTTTCCAAGGCCTTGCGGGGTTGTGACGATGAACGCGTCGAGGGGGAGCAAGAAAAGGCCGAGGAGCGTGAGCAGAGCGTAGCGTGGTTTTTTTAAAATGGTGTTTGCGGCGCTGAACCATGCGAGGGGTAAAAGGATGGTCGCGAGAAGGGGAAGAAGCCAGGTGTCGACGAGGTCGATGGAGAGAGAAAATGCGTGCGCAATAAAGAGGACGATACTGTATTGTCCGATGTAGTAAAACGGTTTTGGGGTGATGGTGCCGAATTGTGCGAGGTGGTTTTCTGTTGCTTTGTGAATGAACGAGTCAAAGCCGTAGCCGATTGGATAGGTGATGGCGATGAAAGAAAAAAGGGAACCGATGAGGAAGATAAATAAACTGATTGAGAGTGTTTTTTCACGACCGCGGTAAAGCAAGATGGAAACGATGAGTGTTGCGATCGCAAAAAGGATCAAGATGGAAGGAGAAAATTGATCCCATGGCGTGCGAATGGCGGTTACGATTGGATGCGCTTGAAGGAGTTGGAAAAACAGGCCGAGGGAAAAGATGACGCAAATGGATGCGGCAGCGATCGGCCATCGCATGCGAAGAACGATTGTCCTCAATCGTTCTTGTAGGGGTGTGACATGTCCCACCCGTGCATGCGATTCGATTCGTGTGCGCATGAACAACACACTCGCCATCGAGACAATCACGATTCCCTGAAACAAAATCGCCGGAACGGACGCTGCGTAATACGCGATCGATCCAAGAATCGCAACAGCAGACAGGGTGACCCATATTCCCATCCACAAACGTCCATTCGCTTGCTCATCCGTTCTGGATGGCTGTAACCATGTCACGACATGTATCCCCATGGAAAGAAGATACACAACAAGCAAAAGCGCCCCAATGTGTGGAGAATGAATAAGGAACGTGTTCAGACAAAAAATGCCTAGAAAAAGCAAGGGAAAGGTGATAGAGTGGAATCGACTTCGCATACCAAATCAGTTTATCATATGCTTCATCGCGACCCCAGCAAATTGTTTCCGCATGATTACGTGATGCGCTATACGTTCGTGCCCCTTGTTCCGCGTTTCATCACCCCAAACATGATTACGGTGTTTCGAATGGTGCTTGTGCCGTTTATTTTGTATTTTTTATTTTACGACAATTTTCAAATCGGTGTCCCACTTTTTTTATTTGCGGCGTTTACAGATGCCCTCGATGGTTCCGTTGCGCGCTTGCGTCACCAGGTTACGGAGTGGGGAACATTTTATGATCCATTCGCCGATAAGCTCCTTGTCGGGTCTGTGGTGATTTTGGTTGTCATGCAACACATCAACCCTATTTTTGGTGGATTGATTTTATTTGTGGATACCATGATCATGATCGGAGGATATATTCGAAAAAAACAGGGCAGACCCATGGGTTCCAATATTTTTGGAAAAACAAAAATGTTTTTCCAAATTCTCGGCATCTCACTTTTGTTGATTGCCCTTTGGGCCGGGTTTGATTTGTTCATTCCGTTTTCGGTTGGAACATTCTCCCTTGCGATTGTGCTTGCGGTGATTAGTTTGTTTACGTATGGCTTATAAGTCTGTGTTGAAGTTTTTACGAACGAACGCAGTGTGGATTGTTTGCGCTGTGTTGTTTTTTGTCGGCACATTTGCGCTCACTCGCTTCACACATTTGTTTATTTCTCCAGACGAAACCGCGAATGCCTTTTTTGTCCGCGCGTTTGCACACACAGGATCCTTTCGCGTTTTTGATGCGATGAACATCGCCTACGAGGGCATCCTTCATCCCCGATCCATCATCACAGACGGAGCATTTTTGTTACCGGTGAGTTTTTTGGGTCTGACGCTTTTATACGGAAGCCTCACCGCCCTTCTTGGATCCTGGTCGCTCACCCTCATCACCCCAACCCTCGTCATTCTTGCAGCCTTCGCCTGGAATAAAATCCTCGAGCGATGGTTTTCAAAACGCATCGCCTTCATTTCTAGCCTCCTCCTCCTCTTTCACCCCGCCGTCTGGTATTACTCCGCCCGAGGACTGATGCCAAATGTCTTGTTCGTCTGTTGCGTAATCTTCGCCGCCTTCTTCCTCTTGCATTTCAACAATAAAAAAACTCCCCCTTCGACCACTCTTCCACTCCATCACTCTTTCACTTTTTTCCTCTCCGGCTTCTTTCTCTCTCTCGCTCTTGTTGTCCGCCTCTCTGAGGTATATTGGCTTATTCCGCTTTTCGTTGCACTCTTGGTTGTCGAGCGCAAAACTTTTTCTCTTCGCAAGATCTGTTTCCTTGCAATTGGGTTTGCGATTCCCATGCTTACCCTGTTATTTTTCAATTTCAAAACATACAGTGCTCCATTCATGACGGGGTATTCATTTGTCTCGTCCATGCAACGTGTTACCACGACAACACGTTCTGAAGATCTTCTCTCTTGGTTGCTTCCATTTGGATTTCATCCACGCGCGGTATTTTGGAATACGCGTGATTATCTTTTGCTTTTATTTTGGTGGTTAACGATTCCTACATTATGCGCTCTCCCCATCGTGTGGAAAAACAAGAAACAAAAAATGTATCTGCTCGCGTCGATGCTTGTCGCATTCTGGCTCTGTATCTGGTACGGCAGTTGGCGATTGAATGACAATCCAGATCCAACACAAATCACGATCGCAAATTCGTACGTGCGTTATTGGTTGCCCTTGTTTGTCATGTCGACACCGCTTATCGCGACTTCCATGACATGGATCTCGGAATGTGCGCGATCAAAAAAGCATCAAACGATTCTTTTGTTCTCATGTTTATTGCTTGTGGTTGCGCTGAATGTGCGCATTGTTTATCTCGAAGGCCAAGACGCGCTTGTGCGTGTGGTCGCAACATTGCAACGATCGGAAGAAATTCGCGATGAAGTTCTTACGATCGTTCCTGAGAATGGTGTCATTATCACAGACAGATCCGATAAAATATTTTTCCCTGGCAGACATGTTCTGGTGCCACTTCGATCTGAAAAAACGTTTGCAATGATTCCAAAGATGCTCGAACAGACTCCCGTGTATTATTATGGCATCACATTTCCACAAATCGATTTGGATTATCTGAATCAACAAAAATTGGGGCCACTCGGAGCACAGATCGAATTTATCCAATCGTTCGGAGTTGAGTCTCTTTATCGCATCACACGTCCATGAGTATTTTCACACGCATCATTCAAGGATTCCTTATTCTTCTGCCGATCATCATTCTCGGTTGGCTTGGTGTGCAGAATTTTGTGCCGAGCGGGACGTTCTCGATAAGCCATTCCGTACATGAAACGTCTTCCTTTATGGACGGCCTTGCACCACATGATCGTGTGAGTCTTGTCAAAAAAGATGAGCAGGGGGATTGGATGCAAACCATTTTTAAAGATCCTGTTTTTTTCTTTGTTCATCCTCACCGCACGTTTGATACAGTTGATGCAACCGTGACGTTTAAAAATAATGGCACACCGATTGTGGAGTTCGGTGCCCTTGCGGCGACAAGTCCAGATCGATATGTCCTCGAGCCGTTACAGAACTTGATCATCGATGAATCTTCCTGGCCGCGTATCACGGATGGGGATTTGATGTTGTTACAACGTACATCGAAGTATAAAACCGTAACGGATTTTTTGGCGCGTCCACCTTCGCGTGAAGAGATCGCGACGTATCAGACAAGTCTCACCGCTCCGTTTCGTTTACCAAATTATACCGCCTCAACCATCACCCAAACGATTCCTGTTTCGCTGCGCGGCTCTGTATCCATTAAAACGTACGTAAAAAATGAGCCGTTGTCGTATGTGTTTTCGTACACGGACATGAATCGAGATTCTGGATCCGACCCGGTCACGGTGTATGTCACAGATGAAACAGGTCAACCCATTTTGTCTCTCGGATCAGATGATGATGGAAACACAAGTTCGAATGTTCGTGGATCAGTCCTGAAAACACTGACCATCAAAACCGCTCCGCTTCCGGAAGGGGTTTATAAAATTGATCTGCATGCGGGTCGAGATATTTTTGTGCGCTCCATTCAAACCACGCAACAGAAGATGGTGTTTTTGAACGGCGTGTATCTTGGCGATGAATCCGGATATCATGACACGTTTGCTCCTGTCAGATTTTGGACGGAAGCAAAACGACTATCGATGCAAACACGACATGCGGAAAGTGTGCAGACGGTGAAGATCGGATCACAGTCGTTGTTGATTCCCGCACCGTACAAATTAACGACAACGGCCATTAAGGATCCGGGTCTTGTGTCTGTGTACGTGACAAAAGGTGATGTTGAAGTCGTGACAGACGCACCGGTTGCGTTTTCTCCTGCGCAGTACTTCCGACCAGATCCTGTTCGCTTGTTACCACACACCGATCTTGATCAACTCCACGTGAATTATATTCTCGCTCGCTACACACCTCCGGTGGTCAAAGATGGATGGAGTGTGGCAACAGTACATTTAGATGCGCGTCAATTATGGCTCAGCAATAATCGCTGGAAGTTCACATTCTCCACGCCAGAAATTGAGGAGCTGAAAACAAGTGTGGACGTGAAACAAATTGATTTGGTCATGAAACGGCCACCCGTATCGTGGTGGAATAGTGTATTCCAAGCCTTCAGCCTTGGTTCCGGCGCACAATAACATATGCCCCATTTCGAAACCCACCATCAAGAAATTCTCGCCCGAACAGGTTTTTTCGTCAGCCTTGCGTCTTACGGATTGTTTTGGCTACTCGATCTCATCCATCCAGGATTTGTCGCACGATTTTTTTCCGTGCACTTGTTTTTGCTCGGTATGATTGTGTTTGGAATTTGGTGGGGTTCCGTTGTTGAGGAATATACAGATCGACCAAAAATACAGGAGGCCACCCTCGTTCTGGTCGGAATCTTATGCGCTGTGTTAACCTGGAATCTCGGTGAGATGTTTGGAGGATGGAGACTCATCGTAAGCGCGGTTGCGTTTGTTGTTCCTCTGCTTGTGTTGCGATTATTAAAGTACAAATAGATATGGACACGATTTTTGATAAAATTATTCGTAAAGAGATTCCGGCAGAGATTCTGTATGAAGATGATCGGGTGATTGCGTTCCTCGATATCTTTCCGGTTAATCCAGGTCATACACTTTTTGTTCCAAAAGAATCCTGTGAGAACATATTGTGTACGTCTGACGAAGCGCTTGTGCATCTTTTTTCTGTCGCTAAAAAACTCGCGCCAGCCATTTTACAATCTGTCGGCGCAACGGATTTTAATTTTAATACGAACAACGGTCCGATCGCAGGGCAGGTGATTATGCACACACATTTTCACCTGATACCTCGTTTCGAGAATGATGGTCATGCGATGTGGGGACATCAGAACGCAACATCCGAAGAACTCGCGGAGCTCGGCAAGCGCATTCGTTTGAGCGTTGACGAGATGCGAGCGAGCAAATAAGATGCCACAAAACCCACGAAGAGATCCCTCGGCTCGTCGATGACTCCTCACTCGGGATGACACAAATACATTATGAAAATCATCATTACAGGTGGGGCGGGATTCATGGGGTCTAACATGATCCGGTATCTTTTGCGCGAATACAAAGATGTCGAAGTCGTGAACTTTGATGATTTGACGTACGCGGGAAATTTGTCGAACTTGCATGATCTTGCGAATGATCCACGATACACATTCGTAAAAGGAAACATCTCGAGACGCGAGGATGTCGAAGCACTCCTCTTGAAAGGCGCGGATCTTCTGATCAACTACGCGGCCGAGACACATGTCGATCGTTCGATCCTCGACCCGGATGTATTCATCCAAACAAACGTGATGGGTGTTCACAATCTTCTCGAAGCCGTTCGCAAATTTAAAATTCCACGCTACGTCCAGATCTCGACAGATGAAGTTTATGGCGCAGTCATGGAAGGCGAGTCAGACGAGAAAGCATCGTTCGAGCCTCGCAGTCCGTATGCGGCTTCAAAAGCGGCGGGAGATTTGTTGTGTCATGCGGCGGCTGTGACATTTGGTACGCCGGTAATCGTCACACACTCCGTAAACTTTTACGGGCCGTACCAATTTCCCGAAAAGCTTATTCCGCTTTTTACGTGTAATCTTTTCGACGGAAAAAAAGTTCCCGTTTACGGAGATGGTTTGCAGGTGCGTGAATGGATTTTTACGGAAGATCACTGTCGCGCGATTGATCTTATTGCCCAAAAAGGAAACATCGGCGAAGCATACAATATCGGAACCGGTCATCGCATGCCGAACATTGAGATCATTCGTCATCTTTTGAATCACACAAATCGAGACGAATCATTTCTCGAGTACGTTCTTGATCGCCCTGGACATGATCGTCGTTACGCCTTGAATAGTCAGAAGTTGCGAACGGAACTTGGATGGGAACCAAAAATGAGTTTTGAAGATGGAATTGCACAGACCATCGAATGGTATCAACAAAATCCAGAGTGGATCGCGAACTGTAAGTCTGGAGCCTATAAAGAATATTACGAGTCGCAGTATAAACATAAGGGACACAGTGTATGAAAATCCTAATATTCGGCCGAGGCTACCTCGGCAACCGACTCGCAGAAGCGTGGAAGGATGAAGCGATCCTTTCCGATGTGCGTATTACCTCGAAAGAGGATGCGTTCGCGGAATTTGCGCGTCATCAACCGGATGTTGTGCTGAACGCAGCGGGTGTTCGCGGCAAACCAAACGTAGATTGGTGTGAAGATCATCAGCTTGAGACGATGCGCGGGAATGCGATTCTTCCCATGATCCTCGCCGACGCTTGTGCGGAAGCGGGATTGTATTTGTTGCACATGGGATCCGGATGTATTTTTTACGGAGACTCGGCGCATGAAGATCGCGCGTGGAAAGAAGAGGATCACGGAAATCCGGATGTTGTGTACTCGCGCGCAAAGTGGGCAGCGGATTTGGTTCTCTCTACATTGCCGAACGTCGCGATCGCACGCATTCGCATGCCAATCGATTGGGTGCCGTCGTTAAACAACATGATCGATAAATTGTCGACGTATCCAAAAGTGATCGACGTCGAAAACTCGGTCACGATTATTGAAGACATGATCGATGTGTTTCACCAGATGCTCGAGAAAAAGGCGACGGGAATTTTTCATGTCACGAATCCCGGAACCATGAAACATCGCGAGCTTCTCGATCTGTATCACGAACTTGTCGATCAAAATCATTCCTGCGAATGGATTCACAATGATGAACTCGTCGGACAAGGCCTTGCGAAAAAAGGCCGTTCAAATAATTTCTTGTCAAACACACGCCTCGCCGAATACGGAATTCACATGCGCCCGGTCGACGTGGCGCTGCGAGACACCATGACGAAGTACGCAGAAGCAAAAAAAATTCAGGTGCGGGAAGAATAAGAAAAAGACCGGGTCATTGACCTGGTCTTTTTTGTATGTTAAGCCTTCCCTCAGACACGTTCTTTCACAGGAGATCTCGATGAAAATTTCCGTTCGTTCGCATGCGGTTCCAAAAGGTTCGCGGCGCGGTACGAAGTTGCAATCGGAAGATGCGTTTTGTCACAACGATCCAAACGAGCGTCCGTTCATTGCGGCCGTTGCAGATGGACATGGTGATTCAAAGCAAAATGTTTCTACGAGTGAACTTGCTGCACTCGTTGCGCGCATGTTGTGCGATCGTAAAATTCTTGATGTTGCTGCGCTTTGCGATATCATTCAAGAAACGATCGAAGACGATTTCGCTGCTTGCAAAAGCGGTGCTGTTGCAACACGTGTACTTATAGACGAAGGTGGATTTCAAGTGATGTGTGTTGGGGATGTTCGTTTGTATCGATTCATTCCGGAAGGAGAGGGTGATTTCGAACAAATCACGATTGATCATCATCCTGGAAATCCGGCCGAGTGCGAACGTCTTGAACCGCTTTTGTATCATCCGCAAATGAATCCAAAAGGGAAGTATCTCTTCTTTCCGATCGGATCAGAACATCCGACGCGTATCATGGGAGGGTCGTGCGCGATCATGGTGACACGCAGCTTCGGTGATCCAGAAATGCGCCCCGCGCTCATTTCGGATCCGGGAGTTTGTTTCGCTCCTCTTGACACGAATGTTCGACACGTCTTCGCCCTGTGTTCAGATGGTGGAGCGGACATTGTTGAGCGTGCATTTGTTGCCGCGCGCGAACTCAGTTTCGCTTCTCTTGAAGAGTTTCTTCATCTTGTGCAGATTCACACACCGCCAGATCCTCGTGACGACGTCACGATTTTGCTCATCGAGCTCACGCCCGATACACCCTAAAGGTCACGCTTGACCTTTTTTTGTTTGCCCGATAAGGTGCGCTTTCGCACGGATCGGAACGGTTCTGGTCGCGTGTGAATTGGCAGAATTCGTCCATGACGAATTCGGAGGGTTCCATGGCAAAGAAGCTTGCGTTGTTTGATGCAGATCAATTTCAGAAAGCTGGCAAGACGCCTGGGTGGAAGCGTCGCGATGATTCACAAGTGATCGCGAACGAAAATCCGAGCATCGACACGCGCGTGCTTCACGTGATGTGGGTTGATGGCGAAGCCGTGCTCTACGACCAGATCCTTCGTTGCGAACGCGGCGGCGGCGTCTTTCTCCCGATCGACACAGAAGGTCGTGTGGGTCTTCAGAAGATGTCGCGTCCGCAGACGCCGGACATGGATGTCTGGCAGAAGAACTATCCGAACATCGACGTCGGGTCGCTTGGCCGCGAGTCGTGGGAATTGCCCCGCGGTTTTGCGAAGGTGGGCGAGTCCGGTGCGGATACCGCCAAGCGTGAAGCACAAGAAGAAATGCAATCGGTTGTTGTTGCGGCAACCAAGCTTGGTGATGTCTGCGACAACACCGCGTTCAGCCCGCACATGACAGCCATCCAGGTCGGCACGATCGATCAAACGAAGAAGCCGGCTGACAAGCCTGATCCGAACGAGAAGATTCTCACGCCTGTGAAGTTCTTCACCATCAAGGAACTGAAGCAGATGGTCGCCCGCGGCGAAATCTACGACGGCTACACGCTCTCCGCCCTCGGCCTCTACTTCATCGACACATATGGCAAATGATTCTCGGCACTCACATCTCGAATAGCTCGAGGTGTTTTTATTTTCGAGAACCTCCTCCTTTCGAAGGAGGGGGCAGGGGGAGGTCTGGCGTTGACGTGCAATTCTTTTTTTGCTACCTTCCACACAGTTCATTTCGAACAACAGGAGGCCTCATGTCGAAGCCACAACTTCCGATTTATGCTGGACCAATTCTGCAAATTCTACAAATGGCCAAACGTAGTCTCACACACCTCGAACAAGGCGGTGATATTGTCAAAATAGGAAGTGGGTTCGGAGATTTGTTGAACGACACGGATATTCGTGCAGATCAGGTAATGGGGAGATGTATCCAAAAAGCCATCAGCAAGAGTTGTGAGGGGCTTGTTGCGCGTGTGAGTGTGGAAGGATTAGGGGATTTTTATGTGCGAAAAAAAGGCTTGTGGGTTTGTGTGGATCCGATCGATGGATCTTTGAACTACAAGACGCGCGGACGCACCATGGGGAATCCGTACACAGCAGTCGTGACCGTGCTTTCAAAGACAGAAGGTGCAACATTCAATGATGTTGTCTTCGCCGCCGTGCTTGATCTGCGGCCGAAAAGTTCGGATCTGTGGTACGCGTGGCGTGATGGACGACGGGATTCCAAAACTCAGATGATGGCATGGTTGAACGATGAAGAAATTTCAACCAGTACCGAGATCAAACTTGATCCGGGTTCGCAAGTCATCATGACGGAAACGTACTATCCCGCGAATCGCGAGAAGCTACTCAAGCTTTTCGATGGCCAGAAAGGGAACTACAGCCGTGTTGGTTCTGCGGCGTACGAGATGGCGATCGTTTCGAGTGGGAACGCGATTGCGTTCATCTGCTGTTCGCAAAAGAATCACGAACTCGGCGCAACACAATTGCTCGTTCGTGCGGCAGGCGGTGTCGCAGTCGATTGGGAGGGAAACTCAATTGTTTCTCGTCCCTACGACTTTCGCGCACAGACGCCCATCATCCTCGCGGCGAATCAACCGATCGCAGACGAACTCGTTTCGCGTATGCGTGCGCTCGGCCTCTAACATCTTTCGAGAATCTCGGAGATGTTTTTTCTTTTCCTCACATCCTTGACGATCCGCTCTTTTTCTGACAAGTTAACTTGTGAACGAATTATTCGTTCCGTTTCGAGGAGGACACGATGTCTGAGCAAAATGTGAATCTTACTTTCGATCTCTTTCAGTCCTTCATGCATCAGCGCGCTCCTGCGCTTGCTATGGACGTTGAACTCTGTGATTTGTCTGATCTTGCGCCTGCGTGGGTGCAGTCGAGCAAAGAGATCGCGCGACCGGATGGTGGGTTCTTTCGTGTGATCGGCATGCGCGTGTTGCGTGCGGCGGGAAAAGCGGCTTCCTTTTGGATGCAACCGATGATTGGATATCAGACGTCGGGCTATGTTGGTCTCGTTGTTTGCCGCATGGGCGAGCAAGATCTGGTGTTGGTTCAACTCATTGCAGAGCCTGGCAATGTTGGGATCTGGGATGCGGATGGGAAGAACACACGTGTGCTCGTAGGACCGAGTTTTCAGTTCTCACAAGGGAATCTCGCGATTCATGAAAAAGCGAAGCGTGGCGAATGTGATGCGAAAGGAAATCCCTTCAAGCTCATTCCGTTTGCGGATTCAGTCAAGGGAAAAACATTCAACGCCGAGTGGCAACCCGCCCCGGAAGATGGTGGACGGTTCTTTGAAAAAGTGAACAACTACGGACGCGTTCGCGTGACAGACATGAACGATGTTCTCGCAGAGCTCGAAAAGACCGGCGCCATGGAAAACTATTCCTGGACCAGCATTCCCGTTCTGCGCCAACTCTGTCGTCTCGGCCTTGTGAACGGCCACCTCCGCTCGTCCATGTCACTGCTCGTCTAGATTCTGCCGCTCTCGAAATTCTCGAAGCGGTTTTTGTTTTATCTAAATTCTAGATTCCAGACCTGACCCCCATACGTTGACGAATCGCCTCTTGCACGATAAAGTCCCCACGTATGAAAGCATTGATCGCTGCCGGTGGCCACGCCACCCGACTTCGTCCCATTACGTGGACGCGTAACAAACATTTGATTCCGCTCGCGAATCATCCGATGTTGTGGTACGTGATTAAAAAAATCACAGATGCGGGGATCAAAGAAATTATTATCAACGTGAACCCGGGCGAGATTCAGATGATGCGCGATGGCCTCGGAGATGGATCGGAGTTCGGGGCGCATATTCATTATCTCGAGCAACGCGGCGGGGCGATGGGAATTGCCCATGCGGTTGCAAACGCGGAAGAGTATTTGCGCGGCGAGCGTTTCTTGTTCTTCCTCGGCGACAACATTATTCTCGGCGGCATCAATCATCTTGTTGAGCGTTTTGAGAACGAACAGCTCGATTGTTTGATTGCGTTATCGAGAGTCAAAGATCCACATCGCTTCGGTGTACCGGTCTTCGACGACGCTGGTAAACTCGTTCGCATGGTGGAAAAACCAAAAGAACCACCGTCACCGTTTGCCGTTACCGGAATTTACTTTTTCGACCACACATACTTCGATGTTTTTAAAACAACCAAGCCGAGCGCGCGTGGAGAATATGAAATCGCAGATGTGATTTCATGGTACATCGCCAACGGAAAAACCGGACATGAGGAAATTACCGGATGGTGGAAAGACACAGGAACGCCCGATGCTTTGCTCGAGGGGAACGCGCTCATCATGGATGATCTCCCTCGCGAACATTTTTCGATCGAAGGTGATGTCCATGTCGATACACAAGTACAAGGACAAGTCTCGATTGGAAAGGGAACACGCGTGAGTGAGGATACCTTGATTCGAGGTCCTGTCGTTATTGGAGAAAACTGTGAGATCACGTCGTCGTATATTGGGCCGTACACCGCGATCGGAAATAATGTGAAGGTGCATGAGACAGAAGTGGAGCACTCGATCATCTTCGACGGAGCAACCATCGACACAACGCGTCGTATCGTAAACAGTCTCATTGGAACAAACGCAACCCTCGTGGATTATAAACGCACGCACCCAAAGACGGGGCACCGACTCGTTGTCGGAGACAACTCGTTTGTCGAGCTCTAAAAAACATTCCCGATCATCGGGAATGTTTTTTTATTTCTGGAGTTTTCTTTCAAAAATCGTTGCTGGATCTTCGCCTTTTCTTCCGATAAAGAACAAGCTTGCTCCGTCTTTGCTTGTCCACATGGATTGAACGGAATATCCGTTTACCAGCGTGACTTCATTGCGAATATCTCGTCGGTCGAGTTCAAGGGCGTGTATTTGCCCATCTTTGCTGTAGAGAATTTCGTCACCAAGCGGGTACCAGGCGAGATCTGTGAGGGGTTCGCTAAAACGTGTCATCGTTTCAACAAGTCCTGTTTCAATGGTGAATAGATTGACATCAAAGCCGTTTGAGAAAATCAATTGATCTTCTTTTGGTGACCAAGCGAAATAATGCGCCTCTTCATTCAACAGAATGGAATTTTTTTTCGTTGGGTCAATAAGGACAACGTGATTGCGTCGAATATCATGCAACATCATAAACGAAGATGGTGCGCGAACAAATTGATAGGTGCCGTGTGGCAGATACGCAAGAATCGTTGCAATTCCATTTTCATCTAGTTTTGAAACAACGCTTTGCGTTTCAGATTGCACAACAAGAACATCTCCCTGTCTGAGGACCGCATCATCTGCGGTGATTTTTTTTGGGAATGAAACATCGGCATCAATCCCAAATGCATAAATTTCTGATCCTGTGCGATAAAACAATGTGTGCCCACCATCCACATTCCACCACGCGTCCGTGAGAGCGATGGTTGGAAGAGGAATAACGATTCCGTCGTGTGCACGGATCACGGTTTCTATTTTTTTTGTCGTCGTCTCGGTAAGTAAGAGATAACCACCATCGCGTGACCAGGAAAGAGCGTAAGTGGATTTTGTATGAAACGGTTGGGTGAGAATTGGTCGATTTTGTGTGACCGCGTCATCCTTTAGCCAAACCTCGAGGACTCCTTTGTTTTGTGCAAGGTAAATCCTTTAGCCAAACCTCGAGGACTCCTTTGTTTTGTGCAAGGTAA